>CAZHSO010000100.1:0-10226 GCA_964535105.1 uncultured Gemmatimonas sp. | reverse complement strand
TCGCCCTCCATCTGGCGGAGGTCAAAGCCTACAAGAGCGGCATGGTGGAGCTTCGCTACGAGGTGCGAGGAGCAGCCGCTCGAACCTCGGGTCTCCCCTGAGCGGCTTCCAGGTCGGGTCGAGCCCGAGCCAGGCCGGCGTGTACCACCCCGGCTCGCGCAGCACCGTCTCGAGCAGGTCGAGCGGACGGTCGCGCCGCCCGGCGTACATCAGCGCCTGCGCCGCCACGTAGTACCCCCGCCCGACGCAGGCCGGCCGAAGTGTGTCAGCCTCCGGCTGACCGCCCCTTTCCCTCCGGTCCGACCCGGATTCTGCCGTCCGGCCGATCCTCCGGCCCGCCGGGTTCCCTTAGCATTCCCCCGTCCTGGAGCACAGCCATGTTCCGGTCGAGTGAGCGTGTTATGAATCGAACGGATAAGGAGCGGATGATGCGTTTGTCGAGAAGGGAGCTGGCTCCAGCCACCAGTCCGGTGGCGACGGGAGACTGGCTGATGAACCGGTTCGGGATGACCACCAAGGTGGTCGTCCACGCGGGACAACGGGACGTGCTCGTCGATCTGCTGCTCGCGGCCGCGGAGCGCGTGGCCGACGCGCCCGCCTGCTACCTGTACGTGGTGAGCACGTCCATGGAAGAGCCCGACGCGGTCTGGGTCAGCGAGGCGTGGCGCAGCAAAAATCACTACGAAGCCTGGATGTCCCGGCCTGACGTGATCCAGCGGATCAGCGCGATGGCTCCGTTCATCGCGAGCCGAAGCGAGCCGGTCCTGATCGTGCCGGTGGGAGGCAAGGGCCTCAAGGTCCGCAGGCCGAACCCATGACCTTCGAGCGCCGTGTTCAAGTGGCTGGAATGACGTCGACGCCAACCGCCACATGGGGAACACAGCCTACCTCGCGATGGCGGCCGATCTCCGGGATTGTGCATTTCGCGGCCACCGGCTCCTCCAACGGAGATTTCGTCCGGCACCAGATCGGCCCGGTCATCAAGTCGGAGGAGCTGGAATACTTCCGGGAGCTGCACCTGCTCGACGAGGTGCGGGTGACGCTGCTGTGTGCGGGTTTGAGCGACGATGCCTCCCGTTTCAGGATCCGGAACGAATTCTGGAAAGACGATGGTGCCATGGCGGCGCGCATCACCAGCCTCGGTGGGTGGCTCGACCTGCAGGCGCGGAAGCTCGTCCCGCCTCCAGACGCGCTCGCCGCCGCGCTTCGGAGCATCCCCCGCACCGAAGACTACGCGGCGATTCGAACCTCTCGAACTCCGTAGGATCTCTGCTCTATTTGCGTCCCAGTACGCTCCGGATTGCAGCCAGGTGGTGATAGCTGTGCCGGACCGCGTGATCCTCCAGAAAGAACTGGCAGGTGAGGGGAGCATCGGAGTTGAGCGACACCGGTGCTGCCCGATCGAGCTCCTCGTCGCTGAGGGCCCGGATCATGGCCGCCGCCGCGTCGCTG
Organism: uncultured Gemmatimonas sp.; assembly: GCA_964535105.1. Lineage (GTDB taxonomy): Bacteria > Gemmatimonadota > Gemmatimonadetes > Gemmatimonadales > GWC2-71-9 > JABFSM01. The sequence goes on along the minus strand of CAZHSO010000100.1, from coordinate 8,774 downwards.
TTCCGCCGGAGCAGATCCAGCGCCGCTGCCGGGGTGACCCCGTCGTGCTCCTCGGCGTGCCTGGCGTTGAGCCCGTGGACCGCGTCCCAAATCACGCCCTCCACCGGCATGCCCTTGGCGAGCGCCTGGGCCAGCTGGATCTCCAGCGGATACATGCTGGCGACGTGATGCACGAGGACGCCGATCTTGCGCCGGTCCTTGGGCCCGCGAGTTTGCCACTCCGCATCCGTGAGGCTGCTCGCGAGGTCGGCGAGTGCGCGGGCTCCCTGTTCGAGGCGCTCGGCAAGCGCATTGCTACGATGGTTCATAATTCCCTCTGGTGAGAATCGTGAATGTGTGACCGCCATTGCTGAATCCGCGGGCGTCAGAACAGGGGGAGCCCGGCGGGCTTGGGCCAGAACGCCACGCTCCAGAGCTGGGTGTAGCCGGTGAGCTGGTACCGAGCGCTCGGCGCAGGCGCCCCCGTCGCGCCGAGGCTCGCCCGGGCGAATTGCGTCACGGTCCCGCCGCCCCCGACGACCCACAGGTTTCCCGCGGTATCGAACGCCAGCCCCACGGGTTGGATCACGGCCTCGCTGCTCTCGGCAAGCCGGACTCGTGGCTCGGGCGAGCCACTCGCGGCGAGCTGGTCGGGACTGAACGCGGCGATGCTCTCCCCGTTGGTGTTGGCCACCCAGAGGTTGCCGGGGGCGTCGAGCGCGAGACCACTGGGTTTGACCAGCGAATTCGCTGCGGCGGTCAGGACCACGGCCGGGGCCGGCGACCCCGAAGCCAGGAGCTGCGCTGGGGAGTACTTGGAGAGCGTGTTAGCCCTGCTGTCGGAAACCCAGAGGGAGCCGGCGGCATCGAAGGCGATGCTCGCCGGGAGGCCAAGCCCGGACAGAATCACCGCCGGCACCGGAGCGCCGCTCGCGGCGAGCTGGGCAGGATCAAATCGAACCAGGGTGCCGTTGGCGCGATTGGCGACCCAGAGACGGTGCTGCGCGTCGAACGCCAGACTGGAGGGTCCGCTCAGCGACCCCGCGTTCGGCCTGATCACTGTCATGGCCTCGGCGGATCCCGAGCTGGTGAGGCCGGTGCGCGCGAACTCGATCAGGAGGGAGTCCTCCTCGCTCGCGACCCACAGGTCTCCCGCGGCGTCGAACGTAATACCGACCAGCCTCGAGAGCAGAGCATTCGGCGTGGTGATCCTCGTAACCGGTGCGAGCGCCCCGGTGCTGCCGAACTGGCTCGTCGCCAGGCGGAGAATCGCCGACGGACTTGCGCTGGCGGTCCAGAGGCCGTCGGGAAGCGGAGGAGGGTTCGGCCCGGTGTAGCGGGACTCATAGCCGCAGCCGGCCGCGATGACCACAGCGAGAAGGATCGTAAACCGCTGAAGAATGACTCGCATGCGGCAGTATACAGAAGCGGAATTGCTGGGGGAGTCGGGCGGTGGGAGTTCTTGTCGTCAGATCTTCGGCGCGGAGGAAGTCAGCGGGCGTCCTACAGCGCCTATGTGAGCAGTTCGTGCTCTACGACGTAGCGTACCAGGTCCGCCCTCGACTTGAGGCCCATCTTCTCCAGGAGGCGGGCCCGGTAGGTGCTCACGGTCTTGGCGCTCAGCTTGAGCTGCTCCGCGACCTCCTTGACCGCCATCCCACTCCCCAGTGCGCGGAGCACTTCGAATTCACGGTCGCTCAGCCGCTCGTGCGGCGCCCGCGTCCTCCCGTTGTCCACCAGGCCGGCCAGTTTTTCGGCGAGCACTTCACTCACGTACTTGCCTCCTCGCGCCACCCGGCGGACCGCTTCGACCAACTGCTCCGGCGAGTGGTCCTTGGTCAGATACCCCGCCGCACCGGCCCGAAGGGCGCGCACCGCCCACTGATCCTCGGGGTGAACGCTCAGCACCAGCACCTTGACGCTCGGGTGTTTTTCCCTCAAGTCCTTCAGCGTCTCGACGAAGGTGGACCCGGGCATGCTCACGTCGAGCAGCACCACGTCCACCGCCGCCCCGGCGAGCAGGCGGAACAACTCCGCCGCGGTCGAGGCTTCTCCAACTACCGAGATCCCCGCCCCCTCGCTGACGATTCGCCGGAGACCCTGCCTCACGATCGGGTGGTCGTCGGCGATGGCGAGCCGGATCATCGCGCCACACTCCACTCGGCCGTCGGCATGAGCGGCACCATGAGCAGCACGGTGGTGCCCCGATTCGGCTGCCCGGCAATACGGAACTCACCGCCGCACGCCAGGGCGCGCTCCCTCATGCCCACGATGCCCAGCGATGCCGTCCCCTCATGTCGCTCCGACGGAATGCCGATGCCGTTGTCGGATACCTCGAGGGTGACCGTCTCCGGCGTCTGGATCAAACGGACCGTAACCCGGGTTGCCCGGGCGTGGCGTGCCACATTGGTGAGGGACTCCTGAAAAATCCGGAACACCGAACTGCCCAGCTGGTCGGGAATCCTGCACTCGTCGGCGCACAGGTCGAGGACGACCTCGATTCCCGTGCGCGCTCCGAATTCCTGCCCCTGCCACTCCAGCGCCGCCGGCAGGCCCAGTTGATCCAGCACGCTGGGCCGGAGCTCGGTGGCAATGCGTCGCACCGCGCTCATGGTACCGTCGATTCGCTGGATGATCGAAGCGCACTGCGACCGCATCTCGTGATCACGGGGCAACCGATCCTTCATCCACGCGATGTCCAGCTTGAGACCGGTCAGTGCCTGGCCCAGCTCGTCGTGGATTTCCCGGGCGATGCCGGTCCGCTCCTCCTCACGGACCTGCTGCAGGCGCGCGGCCAGGGCCCGGAGCTGGTGTCGGGAGGCCCGGACCTGCTCGGCGGCCTTGTGCCGGTCGGTCACGTCGCGCTGGATGCCGAAGTGACCTGCGATCCGGCCCTCAGCGTCGAAGATCACCATGTAGTCGCCCTCGATGCGCATCGGCGTGCCGTCGAGGCGCCGCTCCTCGGTTTCGGTGTGCATCCAGCCCCGGTCGAAGAACTCGCGCCAGCGCGCCTTCGCCGCGGCCAGGTCGTGCGCGAAGAACTGCGCCGGCGTCCTGCCCAGCAGCTCGTCGGGGGACAAGGCGTTGAACTGAGTCACAATGGCGGAATTGACCTTGGTCATCCGCTGGTGCTCGAAAATAAAGTCCAGCGCCTCGTCCTTGTCGACGTGATCTCCCCATACCACCGGCTCCTCGAGCATCATGAAAAAGAATCCGTCCAGGGACTGGGCGAAAAAGAGCTCGAGCAACCGTTCATTCTCGAGGCCGGCCGGAATCGACATGAGCACTTGGCCATCCATGGGAGAATGAAAGGTAGGGTTTCCGCCGCTAAAATGCCTTCTTCGGCTCGCCGTAGATCAGGTTGTCCAGCACCACCAGATCCGCCGTGCCGCCCGCACTGACGTCATTGACGTTCGGCCCGAGCGCGCCGGTGCCGAGCGTAATCCGGACCCGGGCAATGATCGGGTCGGCGAAGCTGACCCCGATGAAGGAGAGTCCGCCGTCGTCGGACCGAACCGGCGCACTGTAGCTGCCCAGACTGGAGCCGTCCAGCGCGAACAGCTGAATGGTGGTCTTGTCGGCCAGATCCACATCACTGAACACGATGCCGAAGCCGCGGACCAGCGCCGGCGTCGGCTGGCCGGCAACCCGGAAGAACTGGTCCAGCAGGTTGCTTCCGACCGGTGCGAAGATTTTGTTGGCGCTGAAGAAGCGAAACTGTCCGGCGTAGCCGGCGTTGATCTCGCTGAACAGGGTGGAGTCGTTCCGGAATCCGTTGCCCGGCGTGGTGAACACCGCACCGGACTTCACCGTGGTGTTGAAAAAGTCCGCCGGAAAGTCGTTCCGGTTGTTGAACGGGATGGCGCCGGCGCCGTCCCAGTTGATCTCGCGGCGGCCGGTCGGCTGCTCGCCGGCGGTCCCACCGTTGGGCGCGCCGAGGACCCCTCGGAATTCATCCACCTTGGCGGCGAGTTGTCCGCTGGCGCTGTAGACCGTCGCCTGCGGCGGCAGCGAACCCGGGTCAGTAGGCTGATAGTCATTACAGGCCATCACCAGTGCTGCCACTGCGAGCCCCATCCGATTCATCCTGCGCATTGCTCTCACTCCAAAGTGTGAGGGGCTCTCAAGGCAGCGCCCTCGCGCCACCCGCATCGCCCCGCGTCAACCGGGGGCGGTGTGCTTCTGCCTCCGGACGGCGCGAAGAGTATTGGTCCGCTGCGGGTTGGGGGATCGGGTATATGGAGGAAACGCGGTGGGATTCCGGCGAACCGGGGTGTAGGGCTGGGGATTACATGCGGTACTTCTGCTTCACCGCGATCGAGGACGCGCTCACCCGCTTTGGCACTATAAGGCAACGTGAGCGGCCGGGGACATGGGGAATAAATGGACCGAGGACATAGGTGACACTCCGATCTCCTTACGCAGCTCTGGTACTGTCCTCGGCAGTGGTGGTGCTCGGCGGAGGTTCCGGGCTCCGGCGAGCGGTGTGACTCCTGCCTTCGGCGTTGTCCTGCCGAGCGATCACCACCTCGCGGCTCAGGCAGCGATTGCGCCCCAGGCGCTGGTGGGCGAGGCGTTCATCGGCGTTGGGCCGGTGGCACCGGTGCTGCGCGGGATCGTCGACGACTACCTGAGCCGCTCGGGCGTCGAGATTACTCCAGACCATGACGTCGACAATCTTGCGATGGCCATTTCCCTGATCGCATCGACCGGCGGCGTGGGGCTGGCTCCCGCCTACATCGAGAAGTTCCTCCCGGCGACGCTGGTCACTCGACCGCTCCAACGCGACGTGCCCAGATTGATCTTGTCGTCGGGTACCTCAACACGAACCATTCTCCATTCCTCAAAGTGTTCCTTTCAAAGCTCGAGACGCTGATCGCGCGGGTATCGCAGTCATAGCCAGAGACGAAGGCCGAACATGGTGTTCTTGCGTAGGCGGCGGGCTGTCGACCGACTCGATCCGGATCACGATGGCAGTGATGTTGTCAAGACCGCCGCGCCGGTTGGCCTCGGCGATCATCCGGTCCACCCAGTCTTGGGGTCCGCCGTCCGACGAGAGGATCCGGGCGAGCTGCTCGTCCTCCACCATTCCGGTGAGCCCGTCGGAGGCGATGAGAAGGACGTCGCCCTGCTCGAGCGAGCCTGAATAGATGTCCGGCTCCGCCTCGCAAATTTCGCCGAGGCAGCGGGTGATCACCTTCCGATATGGGTGGGCCGCCGCCCGGTCGGGCGTGAGGACCCCGGCGTCCACTTGCTCCTGGATGTAGGAGTGGTCCTTGGTCAGCTGGAAGAGCCGGCCGTTCCTGAGCAGATAGGCCCGGTTGCCGCCCACGTGACCGATCAAATAGCGGCGGGGCATGAGGACCAACGCCGTGGCCGTCGTGGCCATACCCCACTTGTCGTCCTCCGCGAGCGTCCGCTCGAGAATCGCGTCGTTGGCGGTGTGGATCGCCAACCGCACGCGATCGCTGGCCTGGGCGCCGGACAGGTCGCGCAACGACCCGATCTCCCGCGAAGTGATCCGAACGGCAATCTCGCTCGCCACCTCGCCGGCCGCACGCCCTCCCACCCCATCCGCCACGATAAACACTCCGCGGTCGGGCAGCATGAGGTAGTTGTCTTCGTTGCCCGAGCGGACCAATCCGGCGTCGGTTCGAGCGGCGCAGCTATAACGCACGAATCCTCTTTAGGTTGAGGTCAGGGGGACATTGTTGGACCGCTCCAGGGCTCCAGTAACCCTCTGCGGACCAGCCACTGTAGGTGGCTAGCACGCGCGAGAGCTCGACATCTTCCTCATAATGAGCCATGATCCGGTCGAGATCATGCGCGTTCCACGCCTTGATCCAGTTTTCGGCAAGCCCAAATGCCACGTCCTTCGTCAGCATCAGATCACCTCACCGTCGTGCCCGATATCCGCGCCCTCGCCTCGATCCCCAACAAGTTCAGCTCCGTGGCGTAGACCGTGCGTAAGAACCGCGGCACCACCCACCGCTCGAACCAACCGGCCAGCCCCGCTTTGGTGTACGCCGTCGTGATCGTCACGTGCGAGCGTTTGCCGGCGCCCTCCGGATCCACCGTGAACGTCGTGACCATGCCGGTATCCGGATATGTCTCGTCGAGCCGTCTCCCGGGCTCGGGCTCCGAGATGTGGGCAAAGAGGTGGTGAGACCGACCAAGGACCCGCATCTGGAAGGTGATCCTGGTCCCGGCCCCGATCCCGCCCTCCTCGACCTGCAAGTTCTGGAAGTACTTCGGCGGCAAGATGCTCGGGTGACCTGCGCGGTAATCGGCGATGAGCCCGTAGACGATCGGCGGCGGTGCCAGGATCACCGCGGATGATGTGACATAGATCTCAGCCATCGTACCGACTCCTTTCTGTGATCGTCTGGCGTTCATCCAGACCCCGACGTCGAGCCCTCACCGCTGGGGCCGTCTCCTCGAAACTGACTCGTCCGGCCAATTCCTTGAGCTCGTATCCTCTGATGATCAACTCCCCGCCGAGGCCATCGACGTGGCTCAGTCGGGTGCTGGTTGCAATGATGCCGTCGAGGCCGCGGAGTTGTGGAATGGTGGTGCCCGGCATGCAAACACTCGCGGTCCAGCGCTCGGTGTCCGAGCTGATGATGGCGAGACGTGAACGAGCCGAACTTATGCTCCGACCAGCGGAGAATCTGCCAGCGTAACCGGCAAGCGCGTGTCGGTCTCCGTCCTACCTCCCCGAGCAAGAAGTCGGGACGATCAGTCATTGTCGAAGGAGCCCCCCCACGACAATAGGATCCGCTGGGAGCGAACGTGCCGGAACAAACTCAAACGAGGAGTGACGGACAATGCGGTCGTTCGTCGGCGTGACCTACCCCGTCCAGGCGTTGGGGCGGTGGCTGATGGAGTGTGTCCTCAGGAGCCCCCGGCTCCAGGGGCTCCGTGATGGAGATCGCCCGACCCGGGATGTACCGACCGGCGGCAACCGCGGATCCGAGCTACTGAATCAAACCGTGCTGAGCAGCGTACCGGACCAGGTCCGCCCCGGTCGAGAAACTCATCTTCTCGAGGATTCGGGCCCGGTAGGTGCTCACGGTCTTGGGACTCAGGCCGAGCTTGACGGCCGCGTCCTTGACTGTAATACCGCTGCCTAACGCGCACAGCACCTCGAACTCCCGATCCGAGAGCCGTTCGTGGGGCGCCTGCGTCAGCCCCAGCCCGGCTTCAGTCGCGAGCCGCTCGGCCAGGGAGTCGCTGACGTACTTCCCCCCTCGGTAGACGCGGCGAATCGCCGCGAGCAGCCGATCGGGCGAGTGATCCTTGGTGAGGTAGCCGGAGGCCCCCGACCGGAGTGCCCGCACGGCCCACTGATCTTCGGGGTGGACGCTCAACACCAACACCCTGCTGGTGCAGTGGTGCTCCCGAATGAACTGGAGCATCTCCACCAGGCTCGAGTCCGGCATCGAGATGTCAAGGAGGATGACGTCAACCGGCGCTTGGCGGAGGACGGCCTTGAGCTCCTCCCCGGAGCTCGCTTCGCCGACGACGACGATGCCTGAGTCGTCGGCCACGATTCGCCGAAGGCCCTCTCGGACGATCGGATGATCGTCAGCGATCGCGATTCTGATCACTGCGAAGGGAGGGGAGGGGCCGGAATGCGGGCGACCACCCGGGTGCCAATCCCGGGCTGACCATCCATCTCGATCCAGCCGCCGGATGCTCGAGCGCGTTCCCGCAGCCCGATCAAGCCGAGCGAGCGACCACTGACCAGTTGCTGGGGCGAGATACCTCGGCCGTTGTCCGCGACCACGAGGTCGACGCCACCTTCACCGGCGGCGCATTCGATCGTGACCTTGGTTGCAGCCGAGTGCCGGGCGATGTTGGTCAGCGCTTCCTGGAGGATTCGGAAGATCGGAGTGGTGCGGCTGTCGCTCACGGAGACCGTGTCGAGGGCCACCGTGATATCGACCTCTATGCCGGTGCGGCGGGCGAACTCCTCGGCCTGCCACTCGATCGCCGCCGCGAGACCCATCTTGTCGAGGATACTGGGGCGGAGCTCGGTGGCGATTCGCCGGACGGTGGCCATGGTCTCATCGACCAGGGCGAGAATGACGTCGGTCCGCTCGATCAGGGGACCATTCCCCTTGGGCAGCCGGTTGCGAACCCAGGCCACGTCGAGTTTGAGCGCCGTCAGGGCCTGACCGAGCTCGTCGTGGATCTCCCGGGAGATCCGAGTCCGCTCCTCTTCCCGGATCGTTTCCAGCCGCTCGGCTAGGCCCCGAAGCTGTCGTTCCGAGCGCTCCAGCGTCTCCTGTCGGGTGACTTCCTCGGTCACGTCGCGCTGCACCCCGAAATGGCCGGTGATCCGGCCCTCGTCGTCGTACATGCAGAGGTAGTCGCCCTCGATGACGATCGGGGTCCCGTCGACCCGCCGCTCTCGAGTGACAGTGTGCAAGCGGCCCCGATCGAAGAACTCCCGCCACACGCGGCGGCCCTCGATACGATCGTGGGCGAAGAGTTGGCCAGGTGTGAGGCCGAGAATCTGATCGGGTGTTCCGCCGTACTGGCGGAGCATCGCCTCGTTGATGCGAGTGATCCGATGGTGGTTGCAGACCCAGTTGATGAGCGTGACCTTCTCCTCGTCGGACTTGCCATTCCAGGCGATCGGCTCGTCCAGCATCATGAAGAAGAGCCCGTCGAGCGACTGCTGGAACATCAACTCCAGCAGCTGGTGGTCGGACGGACTGGATGTGGCGTTCGCCATGCGCTCCTCGGGGCCCGGGAAACTCGGTGATCGAAAACTAATCCGAAGACCG
>CAZHSO010000099.1:0-10333 GCA_964535105.1 uncultured Gemmatimonas sp. | reverse complement strand
AGCTCGATCACCGAGGAATGCAGGTTGCCGACGCAGGAAACCGAGTGGATGTGCGCCCCGCGAGCCCGCAACGCCGCCAAGTGCGCGGCCGGCACCTGGGCGCAGCAAACCGCAATGGTTGGGACGGTGCCGGCCCCGGTGAGTGCGGGGAGGGTGACCTCTCGCAGCTCGGTCAGCTGGTCCCGCCCGCTTCGGCCCGGGGGTCCCACCCCCATGGGTGCACACGATCCGGCGCAGATGCCGCAGCTCACGCAGCGCGAGGGGTCCACACGCGCCACGAGGGTGGGTCGGTCATCGTCCCGCGCCACCATGGTGATTGCTTCCCACGGACAATCCTGGGGACACTGGTTGCATCCGGTGCAGAGGCGAGTGTCCACGGTGCTGGGAGCCCAGTTCGCTTCGCGGGGGCGGCGGGTGAGGCGGGGCACCAGGAGAGCCAGAAGCATCCCGGCAAGGACACTGCTCCACGCGAGACCCGCGGGCAACCGCTCCGAAATGGGCAGCCACCACGCCACTACGAGATCGGTCGGTGTGGATGGGGCGAGCCGGAGCGGGTCGGCCGCGGGGCCGAGCGGGGCAGGGAGCAGGACCGAGGCGATCGTCAGCGCACCGATGATCCCCCACATCAGGCGCCTGGGCGGCAGCAGAACCGGACGAGCCAGCCGGGAGACGTGCAGCCAGAGTCCGGCACCCAGCCCGAGCGGGAGCGCGATATGCACGAAGAGGTTGACGAAAAAGAACGCGCTCGGCACCGGGCCGTCACCCGCGAAGATGCGGCTGAGCGGTTCGGAGAAGATCGGCAGCACATCGAGCAGGCGGCCTCCCTCGAGCGCCAGCCGCTCGCCGAAGGTGTCCCACGCCATGACGAATCCGGTCCAGGCGCACACCAGACCCGCGGCGAAGAGGAACAGCCCCGACATCCAGGCGAGGGTGCGGGGCCCCCAGCTCCGGTCCTGCGCGAACATGCGGACGGCGTGGAGCGCCGCGGCGATCACGAACAGGTCGGAGGCGTAGCGATGCAGGGTGCGCATCCAGCCGCCGAGCCACGGGTCGGCGGCGAGACGCGCCACGGAGTCGGCGGGGGAGCCCAGCCGATAGTACAAGACGAGATAGAGTCCGGTCCCGAGCAGGACGAGGAGCATGGCGATCGCCACGGTCCCGGCTTGGTGGATGGGGTTTCGCTCCCATCCGTACAGCCTCGTCAAAACGGCATCGAGACCAGTGAGGAGGCGGCGGAAGGGGCGCTTGAGGAGGCGCATATTGACGTTGGGCTCAGTTTATCATATGATCATGATGTTAGCAAGATTCTTACATCCGGTCATTTATTCATGTGGCTCAATATTACGGCCCAGAACGCGCTCCGTGCGGTGCTGTACATCGCCGAGCATGCCGCCGACGGTCCGGTGCGGGTGGACGACGTCGCGGAATCGCTCCGCTGCCCACGCAACTACCTCTCGAAGACGCTGCACGCGCTGGCCCGAGCCGGTGTCCTGCGCTCGGCTCGGGGACCGAAGGGGGGATTTCAACTGGCCGATCCTCCCGACCGCCTGGCCCTGTCTCGGGTGGTGGGCCCGTTCGAGCCCACCGGTGAACGGCGGTGTCTGGTGGGCCGGGCCGACTGCGGTGACGCCCATCCCTGTCCGGCACACTACCGCTGGTCCCGCGTTGCCGCGGTCGTCGAGGACTTTTTCGGCCAGACGACGGTGGCCGATCTGCTCAAGCAGGACACCCGATCCCACGCCACCTGAGCGATCCCATTCGACCATCGAGAGGAGGATCCGCATGCCGCCCCCGCCCAATCCCCCCCAGGAGCCCGTTGAGCGCCCGCCCCTCGGACAACGGCTCTTCGACAACGTCTTTCTTCTGCTCGCGCTCGGCATGCTGATCATGTTCGTGGTGTACACCGGCTGGGGGGTGTGGGAAATCCTCTCGATGCCGAAGGCCACCCTTCCCTGAGAGGTCGTGATGCTGACCAAAGTTCATACTGGACTCGATCCGGCACCGGGCATCTGGTGGAGGCCGGCGCACAAAGCGGAGAAGGTCTGGGTCGCCATCGCGTTCGGCTGGTGCATGGTGCTCTTCGCGATGATGCCGTTGTGGCACTACCGAGGCGGACAGAACCCGTCGGGCGTCCGGCGCCGGGTGGAACCGAAGGCGTACTACGCCCGCACGCTGGCCTTCGCCAAACAGTACAAGGTCGGCGAAGACCAGGGATTGCCGATCGTCCAGCCCCCTCCCGGCGCCGACGTCTACCTCGTCGGTCTCACCTTCCAGTGGTACCCGATCCTCAAGCTCCAGCGGGGCAAGGAGTACATGCTTCACCTTTCCTCGCTGGATGTGAACCACGGATTCTCGCTCTTTCCGCTGAGCATCAACTTCCAGGTGGTGCCGGGCTACGACTACGGACTGCGGGTCACCCCGACGGCGTCGGGTGACTTCCGCATCATCTGCAACGAATTCTGCGGGATCGGCCACCACACCATGGTCGGCCGGGTGATCGTGGTCGATGAGACGGGGCAGCCAGTGGCGGACAATGCGAACGCCCGGATCCGGTCCGGAGGTGAGCGATGACCGCGCCCTCGGTGGCTTCATTCCGGATTTGTCCCGCGACCGGCCGGACGATTCACTTGCAGGCCGAGCGACTCGTCAAGGTCAACGCGGTGGTGGCGGTCGTGGCGCTGCTGGTCGGCGCCATCGCGGCGCTGCTGCTGGTGCTGACGCGATGGCAGGCGGTGCACCTGCTTCCGGCGGTGTGGTACTACCGGCTGCTCGGCGTGCACGGCATGAACATGCTGATCTTTTTCATCATCTATTTCGAGATGGCGGTACTCTGGTTCGCCAGCACGGTGCTGCTCAATTCACGGCCGGCGGCGCCGAAGTTCGGGTGGTTCAACTTCGGATTGATGGTGACCGGTTCGCTCATCGTCGAATGGGCGCAGTGGAGCGGCAACGCGGACGTGCTCTTCACGTCCTATCCGCCGCTCAAGGCGCACCCGCTGTTCTATCTGGGCGTCATCTTCTTCGCGGTGGGCGCGCTGCTGGTGGTCTGCCAGTTCTTTGCCACGCTGGTGATCGCCAAGCGGGAAAAGACCTACACCGGTTCCATGCCGCTGGTGGTGTACGGCGCGGTGACCGCGGCCATCATCGCGGTGATCACGCTGGTGCACGGCGCCCTGGTGTACATCCCGACGTTCCTCTGGTCGGTGGGCCTGATTCCCTCGGTCGACCCGGAGATCTACCGGCTGCTGTGGTGGGCGCTGGGGCACTCGTCACAGCAGATCAACGTCGCCGCGATGGTGGCCATCTGGTACATGCTGGGCGGCTTGACCGTCGGCGCGGTCGTGCTGAACGAAAAGGTCAGCCGCTCCGCGTTCGTGCTGTACATCCTGTTCATTTCCATCGCCTCGGCGCACCACCTGCTGGTGGATCCCGGGTTCAGCTCCGCCTGGAAGATCGTGAATACCTCCTACTTCATGTACATGGCGGTGCTCGCCTCGATGGTCCACGGCTTTACCGTGCCGGCGGGCATGGAGCTCGGCATGCGACTGCGCGGCTTCACCGACGGGCTCTTCGGCTGGCTCCGTCGCGCCCCCTGGGGCGATCCGGGCTTCTCCTCGCTGGTGCTCTCCGTGGTGGTGTTCGGGTTCGTGGGCGGGATCACCGGCGTGACGCTCGGTACCGAGCAGATCAACATCATCGCGCACAACACGCTACGGATTCCGGGGCACTTCCATTCGACGGTGGTCAGCGGCACGGCGCTCGCCTTCATGGGCGCGACGTACTACCTGCTGCCGCTGGTCTTCCGGCGGAAGGTGGCGTTCTGGAAGTTGGCCAAGCTCCAGCCCTACCTGTTCGCCGGCGGCCTGCTCCTGCTGGTGATGGGGATGACCTTTGCCGGCAGCTTCGGCGTGCCGCGCCGCCATTGGGACATCTCGTTCTCGCAGGCGCCGTTCGACGTGCAGTTCAATCCGGCGGTCGATCTCTTCCTTGCCATAATGGGGATCGGCGGTATCATCGCCGTGACAGGGGCGCTCTCGTTCATCCTCATCGCAGTGAAGTCGGTGTTCTTCGGCGAGCCGGTGACCGAGTTCCCGCGGGGCGCCGAGATCGCGGGAATACCGCAGGGGCTCACCAACCCGCCGGTCCACGCCGCCAATGTCGATGAGATCAACGAGGCGCTGCATGCGCCCGGGCGCGGCATTGCGGGCGCAACGCCCGGGACCCTGGTGCTGGTGGGCGTGTTCCTCCTGGCGTTCATGCTCTACTACTTCACCAACTGGAAGCTGCTCAGCTTCCTCTGGAAGATCGGATGACCCGGCCATGGGCCGGCCGGCCCGGCGCGGCCTCGCTCGTGCTGCTGCTGATCCTCGTGATCACGGCGGCGTGGTGGGCGCTCGCGCTCTGGCCGGCCGGTGCCGTGGAACCGGCGTGGTTGATGCGAACTCGTGCCGCGTGCTTCGGGTCGGCGCCCGGGGGCTTGCCCGATGCCGGGGGGTGGATTCTGCTGATCGGTGAACCGATCGGGATGCTGGGTGTTCTGCTGGCCGTCTGGGGCGGGGCGCTCCGCGATGATCTTCGCCGGATGCGCGCCGATCGCCGGTGGCGATTCGTCATGGTGGGGGTCGGCGCGGTCAGCCTGGTGGGACTTGCGGCGTTCGGCCAGCGAGTGGCATTCGCTGCGGGGTTCGGAACGCCCCCGCCGGCGACACCATCCGGCACGCCGAGCCTGGTCGACATCGATGTGTCCGCCTTCATCCTGACCGACCAACAGGGCCGGCGCACATCATTGGCGGATTTCCAAGGCAGGCCGGTGCTCCTCACTTTTGCCTTCGGCCACTGTACCACGGTCTGCCCGACGATCGTGCACGACGTACGGATCGCGCGCGCGGCGGCCAACCGCCCCGAGGTGCCACTCCTGGTCATCTCCCTGGATCCGTGGCGAGATACGCCGGCGCGCCTTCCGTCCCTGGCGTCGGGGTGGGCGTTGGGCCCAGAGGACCGGGTGCTCTCGGGGAGCGTCGAGGAGGTCGAGCGAACGCTCGATGCGCTCGGGGTCGGACGGCGGCGTGACGGCAAGACCGGAGACATCGATCACGCAGGCACGGTGATGGCTCTGGACGATCGAGGTCACATCGTGTGGAGACTCGACGGCGGGTGGGGTCGGGTGAAGGAGTTGCTGGCCGCCATGCCCCCGTCCGGCAGCCGGAACCGAGGCCCGGAACCATGACCGTCAGTCCTTCAATTTCCCCAATCATCCAGGGCGGGATGGGAGTGGGCATTTCCGACTGGCGCCTGGCGCGGGCGGTTTCCCTGCGAGGGCAGCTGGGCGTCGTTTCCGGCATCGCGCTCGATACCGTGATGGTGCGCCGGCTCCAGGACGGCGATGCCGGCGGCCATATGCGACGGGCGATGGCGGAGTTCCCGATGCCCGGCGTTGCGGCCGATGTGCTACGACTCTATTTCCGTCCCGAAGGCCGGCGGCCAGGCATGCCGTACAAGATGCTCCCGGTGTACAAACAGGTGATGAGCCAGGCTCGACAGCTGATCACCGTGCTCGCGGCGTTTGTCGAGGTGTACCTGGCGAAGGAGGGGCACCAGGGATTGGTGGGGATGAATCTGCTCACCAAGGTCCAGATTCCGACCCTGCCCTCCCTCTACGGCGCCATGCTGGCCGGCGTCGATGTCATCCTGATGGGTGCGGGGATTCCCCGGGAAATCCCCGCCGTGCTCGACCACCTTGCGCAACATCAGCCGGCCTCGCTGCGGTTCGAGGTCGAGGGTCTTCCGTCCGGCCGAGAGGAACACCTCACCCTGGATCCGAAGGGATTCTGGACCACGACGCCGCCGGAGCTTCGACGTCCGCTGTTCCTCGCCATCATCGCCAGTAACTCCCTCGCGACCATGCTGGCCCGCAAGGCCAGCGGCCGCATTGACGGCTTTGTCATCGAGGGCCCGACCGCCGGAGGCCACAACGCTCCACCGCGAGGGGAGCCACGCTTCAACGAGCGCGGCGAGCCACTGTACGGGGAGCGGGACGCGGTTGACCTGGCGAAGATCGCGGAACTCGGCCTTCCGTTCTGGCTTGCGGGCGGAGCCGGGCGGAAGGGACGCTTGCAGGAAGCCCTGGCGGCCGGTGCTTCCGGCATTCAGGTGGGTACGCTCTTCGCTTATTGTGACGAATCCGGGCTTGCCGAGGATTTGAAGCGTTCGGTGCTGACGCACGCGGCGCGCGGCGAGGTGACGGTGATGACCGACCCGCGGGCGTCACCCACCGGATATCCCTTCAAGGTGGTGCGCTGGCCGGGCGATCCGGGTGCCAGTGTTGCGCGAGAACGTCTCTGCGATCTCGGCGGTCTGCGGGTGGCGTATTGCACACCGGAGGGCAAGATCGGCTATCGCTGTCCCGGTGAACCGGTCGCCGCGTACGTCAAGAAGGGCGGCAAAGTGGAAGACACCGTGGGCCGCCAGTGTTTGTGCAACGCCCTCACCGCCGACCTCGGCCTCGGCCAGCTCCGCGCCAATGGAGAGGTGGAGCCTCCACTCGTCACCAGCGGGGACGATCTCGAATCGATCGGAGCGTTCCTGGCGGGCCGGACCCACTACTCGGCCGGGGACGTGCTCGACTATCTGATGGCGTAGCTCTCACCTCAGTTCCCTCCTCTGGCCGGAGTAGCAAATCGACCGAACGCGTTACTCGAGGTCGCTGATCTGTGGCAGCACGCCACCGGGGGAGCCGAAGTGGAGCCACAACCGCTGACTGGAGTAATCGGTGTCGGACTGTGGCATCACGAAGCCCTTGGTGGATGCGGCGTAGTAGAGGCAGCCGAGTTCGGCCTCAGGCCGGGCGCGGACAAACAGCTCCGCCTCTTCCAGCGCGGACAGCCAGACGGTCTTGGTCGCAACCAGATCGACGGGAGCGGCCAGATGCAGCCTCGCCAGCTCCGCCGGGCTGTGCCGCCCTCTTCGCTTCAACAGCTCGAGGAGGGAGAGCGGGGTGAACCTTTGAGTCGCCGGTTTTCATCCTTCAGCTGCCGCATCCGGCGGAGCTCGCTCACGCCCAGGGGGCATCCTGCTACTTCCAGATGTAAAATGTCGCCTCGCGCACCCCGAGGTGCCGGCAGACAGCCGACACCGGCGTCCCGTTCTCCGCCTGGCGGAGCGCGTAGGCGACCTGCTCTTCGGAGAGCTTCGAGCGCTTCATGGGTCCCGCCCTTTTTCCGGATCGGGGAGCGCTGAAGCCACCTATTAATAACTCTACTCTTGACCCGTCGTACTTTTCTGGGATGACTTCACACTTTACCATCAAGAGGGTGAGGCCTCCGCGACACCTGCTCAACTCCAGACCTGGGAACCACACCCGGCGACCGGCGTGATCGTTCAAAGCACTAGCAACATGACTCCAAGAGACCGCACCACTGCGCGCATCTGAACGTGCCGTCCCCGTTGGCGGCCTTGACGTAGAAGTCTCTCATCATGAATTCCGTCTGCGCGCTTAGAGCCGAAGGGCCTCCACCGGGGGCCACCATCATGCCGACCGGGGTGCTTAGAATTCCCAAGAGCAAGATGACTCGCATAGCGTTACACTCCCTTCTTGAGATGTGGGTGGTTCCTGCTCCTCATTCGGCCGACCGGCAGCACCATCTTCCGTTGTAAGGTTCGTCCTCACAGCTGAATCCGCAGGTGTAGGTCCCGTCCGAATTGCATGAGATCATGAGCATGTGGGAGCTCTCTCCGGAGGCGCTGGACACGGTACCGACTGCCAGCGACAGAGCCAGGAGAGCAATTCGCGCTTGCATGCTTCCTCCTTCTTGTTAGGGTTTGTGATTACCTGGGAGAAGTGCCGGTCGCCGTGTGTGCAACATCTCCTGACGAATCCGCGACGATCTCGTGTGCGTCCGTTGCGAGCATCGCTAGCGTGATTTCACCTCGTTTATTCACAATTCCGTACAAGAACTTGTCGCGCAATTCCCGTGCAGGAAACGACTGATCAGAGATTGCGAAAATGGGCGCCTCGATGCGCTCCAACCGCGCGAAGCTGCACACTTCCGCTGCATCTTTCGAAGGAACGAAGAGGGCAAACCCTCCGCGTTCGGCGCTGACGAGACGACGCATCACGAGGCCCATATTCCGGCAACTGAGGCAATGGCGTGCAGTTACCAGAAGGAGCCGTCTCGGCTTCGGAGGCAGTTGGGCCTGCCCGCACGCCAGTGTCGGAGGGTGATCGACGAGTTCCGGCAGGAAGGCGGCAAGGATGGACTTGGCCGACTCTCGCGTTCCATGAGCCATTGTCGATGGCCCAGGCGAGCGGCAGGCGACAATCGTGGTGAGAATGATGGTGGACAGCAACCCCAGCGGCCTCATGGCGACCTCCGGCGAAAAACGCCGATCACCACGCGCTCAGACGCACCGGGATGGAGGATGCCGAATATTGAATCGCCGGTGACAAGCACAGGTGGAGGCGCTGCGTTGAAGGCGAGCCATTGACCGTTAGCCGGCCTGACCATCAGGATCATCGGATCGCCGTAGTTCAGGACCCCTCGTACGAAGGGCATCACGACGAGCTCATGGCTCGCGAGAAGAGTTCCGACGATGTGAAAGCTGCTTTGCCACGCCATTATCTCGCGGGCGCCTCTTGGCGGGGACGCAGGCAACCTGGGTTCGACGTAGCCAGGAACCTCGACCTGCGAGGAGAGGCTCTTCCCCGTCGTCGGATCAAGCTCCCACAGGCTGTCGTTGAGGGTGCTCGCGACATACAGTTTGCGTCCCCCTTTGGCGAGCCACTGTTGGCTGACCATTTTCCAGAGCGGGGACTGAGGCTCGAGCCTGGGCCGTGCCTGATCAAGCAACAGATAGCCGCCGGTGGTTTTCCCGGATGAATCGGCGAGATGAACGAGTCTGCCACCACGACCCGCACCGGTGAGGTAGAATTCGCTTCGGTCTCCGAGTTGCAGTCCCATCAACAGGGTCATCCCGTCGAGGGCAATGGTGCTACTGAGTTTGCCATTCGCATCAAATACCGTGATGCGATTGAGCTGGCCATCAGCAACCAAGAGCCGGCCAGCTCCGTCGAAGCGAGGAAAGCGGGGTTGTCGAAATTCCCCTGGACCCGATCCGTTCCTGCCAAGGACGGCGAGCAGCCGCCCGCGCAGGTCGAACAGCTTTACGTTGCTCTCGGACGCATCTGCCAAGGCAAGTCTTCGATCATGGCTGAGTGCCAATCCTGAGACGCGCACGATGGGAAGATCCGGTCGCTGTTCCAGTTCGATACTGTCGATCAGGTGAAACGCAGACAAAAACCCTGGGATTTCCGGGGGCGAGGATCCTGCTTCCTTGGTTCGCCCATCATCATCGCGGCCCATCGAACATGATAACGCGGCCGCAACACAGAATATCTGTATGCCTCGCATCAGTGGGAAACCCGCTGCAACCGAGCCTTGAAGTATGTCCATGTCGAGTCCCCCCGGTGAGTTCTGATAGCTAACGACTCTGACAAATCGCTTGCGCCTATTGACGACGTAGCATAGCACGGAGGTCTCAATCAATCCTCAAATACTTGGTGCCACGAGACTTGGAACCTTGCGGCATAACGGCACAACGGTATGCGCCCGAATGGGTGCCGTTCGTAGAACTGGTGGAGAGGCATCAACGGACGGCGGGGTTATGCAACCTTCACTCGGCAGGTCCGAAGCCTACGGCCGGAACGGCTCAGGGATGTTCCGCACGCTGTCCCCCGCGGCCGCTGGTGGTGGAAAGTTCACCACAAGGGGGGTATCGCACGTTGTACAGCGCGCCTGACAGTGCAATTGTGAGATTCTTTGCTCAGGGGACGAGCATGAGCCCAAGCCTTCTTGGTGCATGGTCGGTGAATGCGTCGATGGCGGCCCGGTATGATGCCGACACATTCACTCCCGGTTTCTCCGCTGCGCGCGGGCAATAACGGCAGGGAAAGGAGGCAGGGGACATCGGGAGAGCGCCGGTCACTCTTGCCTCCCGCTTCCGGTCTGTTCTCCTAATACCGATAGTGCTCCGGCTTGTACGGCCCCTCCGGCTTCACCCCGATGTAGTCGGCCTGCTCTTTCGACAGCGTGGTGAGCTTGACGCCGAGCTTGTCGAGATGGAGCCGAGCCACTTTCTCGTCGAGGTGCTTCGGCAGCACGTACACCTTCTTCTCGTACTTCGCGTTGTTGGTGTGGAGCTCGATCTGCGCCATGACCTGGTTGGTGAAGCTGGCCGACATCACGAAGCTCGGGTGCCCCGTCGCGCATCCCAGGTTGAGCAGCCGGCCCTCGGCGAGCACCATGACGCTGTGGCCGTCGGGGAAGACCCACTCGTC
>CAZHSO010000098.1:0-10523 GCA_964535105.1 uncultured Gemmatimonas sp. | reverse complement strand
GCGGCACGATCGTCGCGGGCGAGGTGCAGCCTCGCCAGCGCAAGCGCCGGAGCGCCCGGGCCGGCGTACTCGGGAAACATCTTCTCGGCGCGCTCGAGCGCGGCGCGTGCGTCGTCGGGTTTGCCCGCTTTTTCGAGCACTTCCGCGGCGCGGATCGCGTTCACGAACTCGCCTGCCCCCGGACCGGTTCCGTTCCAGGGAGCGATCGCGGCGAGCGGCGTCGCAAACTTCTGCCGCACGAACGCCGCAAACCGCGCGTTGAGCGCGTCCGGACTGAGACCGAGGACCTTGTCGAATACCGCGGGCGTCGCGAGGCCGTCGCGGTAACCGTGGAGCATCGCCACCAGCGCCGTGCGGCCCCATTGCTGCTCGATCATCTCGCAGAGCAGCGAAGCCTGGTAGTAGCTGAATCCGATCTCGTCGCGGTGCGACGGGCGCACGAATCCTTCGTTGAGACGTGTCACCGGCAGCAGCTTGCCCGACTTGAACGCGCCCAGGAACTCGACCGAGGGGTCGGCGCCCCAGCCGGGACGAGCCCGCCGCTCCTCCAGCACCGAGAGCCCCTCGGAAAACCATCGGGGCACTTTGTGCGCCGACAGGCCGAGGGTGAAGGTGTGCGCCAGCTCGTGCCACGCGGTGGTGCCGAAATTGAACGTGCCCGGGTCGCGGGCGGAGGGAGCGTCCATGACGAGGACGGTGCCGAAGCTCACGCCGAGCGCGCCGAGCCCCGTTAGCCCGACGGTCCGCACCGAGAAGTCCGCATGGCGGCGGTAGAGCTCGATCCGCACCGGCGGCGGCGGCCGGTATTCGTACCGCGCCGCGAGGGAGTCGTAAGCTTCCTCGAGCAGCGGGCCGAGATACATCGCCAGCAGGTCGGCTTCCGCGGCGGGCGCCACGATCCGGAAGCGCCGGGTCTCGACGGTCTTGAAGGTCTGCAGCTCGTCGAGCAAGTCGAGGGTGTTCTTGTACCAGATGTGATAGGGGTCCCTCGCAAACGCCTGCTCCAGGTGAGCGCGGCCCCCATCGATGTCCCCCAGCCGGAGCTGGTTGATCCCTAACACGCCGAGCGCCTGGGGGACGGTCGAATCGAGCGTCACCCCTTCCCTGCCAAGGCGCGCGGCGTCGGCATAGCGCCGGTGGCGTGCCGCCGCTTCGGCGATCTCGCTGTAGAAGAGCGCGGGGCGCGGATGCAGCGGGGAGACCCGGGCGCGCGCCCGGAAAAACCCCGCCGAGTCGCCGCTGAGGAAGGCGGTGGCGCCCAGCAGCGCCCAGGCCTCGATGGACGTGGAATCCACCGCGAGAGCGCGGGCCGCCGCGGCTGACGACGAGTCGTACTCTTCCGCGTCGAGGTAGAGCCGGCCGAGCACGACGTGCGCCGGTGCCAGCGCGGGATTCGCGACAAGGCTCGTGCGCACCGCGGCGGTCGTCTCGGGGCTTCCCTCGAAGGCCAGCACCCGTGCCAGCCCCAGCAGGGCGCGCGGGTGGTTGGGAGCGACCTTGAGGACATCGCGATAGCTCGCGCGAGCGTCGGGCGCGTTGTACTTGCCGAGGAAGAGATCCCCGAGCCGGATCCGCGGCTCGACCGCGGTTGAATCGAGGGCGACCGCGGCGTCGAAGGCGCGGAGCGCCGCCTTGAACGCCTGCGGATCGCCGGCGCCGAGCACGACATACGCGCGGCCCGCCGCGGTGTGATCTTCCGCGGTCCACCCGCTCGCGTCCCTCTCGTACGCCCCGATCAATGCCGCGGCCCGCCGCTCGGCTGTCGCCGCGTCGCCCCGCCGCGCGGACAGCTCGGCGAGGGAGGCTTCCGCCGTCCGCCGGTCGGTTGAGCCGGCGCGGACCGCGTCGGAGAACGCCGAATCGGCGGCACCGAGCCGCCCCCGCAGCACGAGAACCTCGCCGAGCGGCACCGCGAGCGCAGCCCCTCCGGCCCGCGCCGCCGCCTCCGCCTCGGCAAGACGCCCCATCTCGGCGAGGGCGCGCACGCGCGCTGCCGGCGAGCCGCCATCCTGCGAGGAGAGGCCTGCGCAGGCGAGTCCGACGAGGAGACCCAACGCGGCCGTGCGGGTCGCCGCTCTCACGGCTTCGGCGCCCCCGCGGCGCGGATCGCGGCGGTCCTCGTCGCGATCTCGAGCAGTAGCCGTTCGAGCTCCCGCTCATACGCCGTCGAATCCATCATCCCCTTCCGGCGGCGGAGCGCATCCACTTGTCCCTCCAGCGCCCGGCGCTCGGCCCAGAGCGCGGCGAGGCGGGGATCGGAGGGCGCCGAGGCGGTGCCGAACGCGACCGTGCGGGCCAGCACCGAATCGGTGAGCTGTGCCTGCTCGGTCGCGAGGAGATTCCGTCGCTCGTATCCGCGGGCCACTTCGCCCTTGGCCCAGGTGAATGCCTCGAGCAGCGAAATCCGGCCGTCCTTGTCGCCGTCGGCGGCGTCGGAGGTCAGCGCGCGGGAGAAGTGTCCCGCGAATGTGGTTTCGTTCCGCTGCATCGCGCTCTTCGTGGCGGTGATGATGACTCTGCCCGGGCCGGAGAGCGCGGCGAGGAAGTCGCCGCTCGCGCTGGAGGTATTCACCAGCACGACGGTGCGCCCGTCCAGCCCGCGAAGCCACCCTGCAATATCGGCTGCGGTGACATCAGGACCGGGAAGGTTGAATCGCGACTGCGGTCCTTCCCCGCTCCCATGGCCGACCAGCAGAATGAAAACCAGGTCGCCAGCCACCGAGCGGCGCGAGAGCGTGGCGAAGCGTGCAGCAATGTTCTCGCGGGTGGCGCGGGCCTGAATGCGGCCCGAATCGCGGGCCGGATCCTCGCCCAGGTACACCAGGCTGGAATCGGTGGCGCCCCAGCGTCCCTTCGCGGCGTCATAGACCACCGCCGCGGCCGAATCGAATGCGCGGGCAAAGCGCGGCTCGCCCGAGAGTCCCGTCACCAGCAGGACGTGGGTGTTGCCGCCCTGTGCGAGCGCCAGCAGGGCCGCAAGCGCGAGGCCGGCCAGGGGCGCGAGGAGGAGGCGTATCATGCGAGTCCCCGCCAACGGCGGAATCCCCATTCACCGCCCAGGAGTCCCACCAGGACGAGGAAGACGATCGGCATATCCCACAAGTCCCGCGATTCGCGCACCGTCACACCGCTGTCGGTGAAGACCACGTCCTCGACGAGACGATCGGCCTCAGCAAGCGGGTAATACCGTCCGCCCGTTTCGGTCGCGATGCGGCGGAGCAGCGGGGAGCGCAGCTCGGCCTGCTCGACATCGGCGCCATAGTCGTCCACCAGCAGCGCGGCCGAGGAGGCGCGGGTGGTATCGGTTCCGCGGCGCGCGTCTCCGTCGATGCGGTACATCCCCATCTCTTCCGCGACGAAGCGCCCTTCGTACACGCCGTCTTCCTTGAGTGTCCATGCCAGCGGCACTTCCACCAGACGTCCCGCCGGCGTGGTGACCCGCGCGGTAACCTGGGCGTCGTTGGTTTCGAGATAGGCCTCATCCGCGACTCGGGCGCGCAGCACGACTGGTTCGCCGGGAGCGACGCGGCTCGGACTCGCGCTCAGCTCCACCCGATCGGGCACTTCATCGAGCGACCATCGCAACACCTGGCGCCACAGCGACTCGTGGGTCTGATCCTCGAGCGGGATGGTCGCATGCATTTGCCAGAGCCAGGTGTCCTGCACGCCGAAGACGGCGGCGGTGCCGCGGCCGAAGCGCTGTACCGCGAGTACCGGCACGTCACTGCCTCCGGGCACCCGGCCGGTGAGCAGGGCCGTCGCGCCGGGCTTGAGCGATCCGAGCCGGTTGACCGACGTGAGCGGCGGCAGCGAATCCCAGCGCGCCGCGGCCGACTCGGTGGCGCCCAGCTGAAGCGCTGGGTGCAGCCGGCCCGCCGCCGTAGCGCGTATCGTGAGCTCCGCGGGCGCCAGCCCCGTAGCCGCGGGAGTCGGTGCATCGAGATTAACCGGCAGCACCTCGGCGAGCGGCGTCCCGGCAAATCCGCCTTCGGCGAGCGAGGCCCGCCCTCCGAGCGCTACGAGGCCTCCTCCCCGGCGACTCACGAAATCCGCCAGCATTCGGAGCTGATCTCCAGTGAAGAAGGACGCCTCGATACTTCCAAGGACCAGCGCGCGGTAGCGAAACAGATCCTCTCGCCGCGTGGGGAACCCGCCGACCAGCTCCATGCTGTCCTGCACGCCAAGCCGGAGGAATTTTCCCTTGGCGCTCCGGAGCATGGAGACCAGCGAGAGCGCGCTGTCTCCCGCGACCGCTCGGCGGAGAAAGGCGAACTCCGGGCGGGGCTCCCCCTCGAGATAGAGGATGCGCTCGGGCCCGGGACGGACGCGGAGCACCGAGCGGGACTCGTTGTTCTCGGTGACGATCTCTCCCGCGGCGGGGCGCACCCGGAAGGTGAGGCGGTGGGGGCCCTCGGTCATCGGGGGGAGACGAAGTCTGGTCCGCGCCACGTCGCCGGTTTCCGGTGCTGCGATTTCGCGCTCGACGACGATCCGTCCCTCGTCTTCGGCGGTGACCGTCACCGGACTGCCACCCAGGCCTCGGACCCGGATCACGACTTCGGCGAGGATGCCGGCGCCCGCCAGCGCGCTGGCCGGGAGGGAGACCCGCTCGATGGCGAGGTCCCTGGCGAAACGCTCGCGCCCGACCCCGACAGCATAGACCGGTACCTTCCGCCCCTTGAGCGCCAGGAGCGATGCCGTCAGATCGGCCGCCGAGTTGTCGGCGCCGTCGGTCACCAGCACCATCCCCGCGAGCGGCACCCCCGAAAGCTCCTGCCGTGCCGCATCGAGGGCAGCCGCGAGATTGGTGCGAGTGCCCGCTCCCACCAGGCCTGAGGCGTTCCCGAGCGGCCCGGCATCGGCAGCGAACCGGAAGAAACGCAGCACGAATCGGTCGCCGAGCCGGCGGGTCAGCGACCCCGCCGAGTCGCCGAACACCCTGCGCACCACCTCCAGACGGGATACTCCGTCGAGATCGGCCAGCCGCATGCTCCGGGAGTCGTCGAGGAGAACGCCCAGGACGTTCCGCTGCGGAACCGCACTCGAGAGGAGCAACACGGGACGGAGGAGGCAGGCGGCGAGAATCAGGCAGGCGGTGCCGCGGAGCAGACCCAAGATCACCCGGTCCCGTCGTGGAGTTGCAGTCCGTACCCCTCGCAACGAAACCACCAGCAGGATGAGCGCGGCCGTCAGGCCTGCGGCGATCACGGCGGGCGGAAAGACCGGCGACAGCGACAAATCCCCCCTCCGGAAGAGGTGGGGCGAGTACTTGAAGAGAAAGGTGGCAACCGCTTCAGCAACGCGTTCCAATGATGATACCCCTTAGGACCGACGCGAGGCGGCCCGGCGGGGTTTCGTCCCCGGGGGCCGCATCTGTTCATCTACGGATGGCGCGGGAGACCTGCTGGCGGGCGGCCGCGCTCGGGGCGACATTCTGCGGGGACGCCCCCCGCCCGGGACTCCTGGAAGTGGCAGGACCAGCAAGTTGAAGATACTCCGGAGGAGGAATGATGGGGACGCCGGCCACTCTTCGTAGCGAGCGCCTCCTGGCGCTCGATGCCTTCCGCGGAATGACCATCGCCGGGATGCTGCTGGTCAACAATCCCGGCACCTGGTCGGCGATTTATCCGCCCCTCGAGCATGCACCCTGGCACGGGTGGACTCCCACCGACCTGATCTTCCCGTTCTTCGTGTTCATCGTCGGCATCACGACGCACATCTCGCTCACTGCCCGCGAGCGTCAGGGAATCTCCTCCGCGGCCGTCACCGCCCAGATCCTGCGCCGCGGGGCGCTCATCATCCTGCTCGGCCTCCTGCTGCATGCCTTTCCCTTCTTTCCGTCGACCCGCTTGACCGGGCTACGGTTCCCCGGTGTGCTGCAGCGCATCGGGGTCTGCTACATCGCGGCGGCGCTCATCGCCCGGCGCCGGTCGAGCCGCGATGTGACCGGGATTACCGCGTTGCTCCTGCTGGTGTACTGGGGACTGCAGACGCTGGTCGCGCCGCCGGGGGTCGCGTCACCCACCATCGATGTGCCCGCGAACACACTCTCGGCGTGGCTCGACCGGATCATCTTCGGCAAACACCTTTGGCAGCAGTCGAAGACCTGGGACCCGGAGGGATTGCTTTCGACCCTCCCCGCGATCGGGACCTGTCTGCTCGGCGTACTGGCGGGGCGCCGGGTCACCGGCCCCGAGCCGCTGCCGGACCGGCTCAATTCGCTCTTCTCGGTGGGCGCGATGGGGATGGTGGCGGGACTGGTGTGGAACTGGGTCTTCCCCATCAACAAGAATCTCTGGACCAGCTCGTACGTGCTCTTCACGGCGGGGATGGCTTGCGTCGCGATTGCCACGCTGGTCTGGCTCGTGGACCTTCGTGGGAGGAAGAAGTGGGTCGCGCCGTTCGTGACCTACGGGCTCAACCCGATGACGGCGTTCGTAGGATCGGGGATGATGGCGCGGACGATGGGGCTGATCCACGTCTCGATGGGTGGCGAGTCGGTCTCGCTGCAACAGGCGATCTACCGCAGTGCGTTTGCCTCCTGGCTCGCGCCGCGCAATGCGTCACTCGCGTACGCGGTGGGGTTCGTGGTGTTGTGGTACGGCATCCTTCTATTGATGGAGCGGAGGGGGCTGGTACTCAAGGTGTGAGGGGGTTGGGAGGTGGGAGCTGGGGATTGGGGGACAGTACCCCAACCCCCATCCTCCCATCTCCCATCTCCCAATCCCTATTCCGCCCGCATCGCCTCCAGCGCACTCACCTTCGTGGCCCGGCGGGCCGGAATCAGAGTCGCCACCGCGGCGACACCGATCAGCGACACCGCGACCGCGGCGAAGGTCACCGGATCTTCGGGCGACACACCGCGAAGCCAGGTCGCGAGCAACCGCGTCGCCGCGAAGGCGCCCAGGGCGCCGAGCGCGGTTCCAGCAAAGACCGGCCTGAGTCCTTGTCCTACCACCATCCGCAGCACGTCGCCGGAGGAGGCTCCGAGCGCCATCCGCACTCCGATCTCCCCGCGCCGGCGGGTGACGAGGTAAGCGATCACCCCATAGATCCCGACCAAAGCGAGCAGGAGACCGGTCGCCGCCAGCGAGCCCAGCAGAATCGTGCGGAACCGCGCCGGGGCCAGGGCATTGGACAGGGAGGACTCCAGGGTCTCGATCCGGTAGAGCGGCAGCGAAGGATCCACTCTGCGGAGCGCCTCACGCATGGCGGGGGCAAGGGACAGCGGATCAGCGTCGGCGCGGGCAACCACACTGATCGTCCGGCCGATCCAGTTCCACGCGACGTCGGGCGCCTGGGCGATCGGCAGGAAGAACTCCGGCACCATCTCCTGATCGGGGCCCAGTGATCGCGTATCTCCGACGACGCCCACGATGGTCTTCCAACGCGGGTCGTCCGCCGCCCCCTCGCAGCAGAGCACCCGCTTGCCGATCGGATCCTGACCGGGAAAGAGGGCGCGCGCCAGAGCTTCGTTCACCAGCATTGCGCGGGGCGTCCCGGTCCGGTCCTCGGCCGAGAGGTCGCGCCCGCGATGTAGCGGGATGCCGATGGTACCGATATAGCCCGGCGACACCAGTCGCATCCGCGAATCCACCGCGCTCTCGGAGCCGGGAGTCTTCCCCTCGGGAACCAGCCCGTTGCTGCCGCCGCCGGGACCCATCGGGACCTGGGTGGACAGCGCGGCACTCCGAACGCCCGGCGACGAAGCGAGGTTTTCCAGTACCGTCTCGAAGGCCCGCCGCGCCGATTCAGGGCTGGCGTAGCTCTCGGCGGGGAGAGCAATGCGCGCGGTGACCAGGCCGCGGGGCTCGAAGCCGGGATCGAGACGCTGCAAGTGGATCGCCGTTCGGACCAGGAGGGCGGCGCCTACCAGGAGCACCAACGCGAGCGCCACCTCCGCCGTCACTAGTCCCTGGCGGAACCAGTCGCGCCGCGATCCCGTCGCCCGTGCCTGGCCGGTGCGAAGTGCGCCTATCAGGTCGGTGCGCGCCGTCCGGAGCGCCGGTGCCAGCCCGAATAGCAGTGTCGAGCCCAGGGCCAGGAGCACCGCGAACCCGAGCGCGGCGAAGTCGAGGCGCGCCTGTTCGATGCGCGGCACGCCCGGCGGAGCCGCCGCGACCAGGGTGCGAATCACCACCCATGCCACCGCCATTCCCACGACTGCTGCCGCAAGGGCAAGGACGCCGCTCTCGGCGAGGAGCTGCCGCACCAGACGCGCGCGGCCCGCGCCGATCGACGCGCGGATGGCCAGCTCGCGCACCCGCGCTGCGCCCCGCGCAAGGAGAAGGTTGGCGACGTTGGCGCAGGCGATCAGCAGCACCAGCACGACGGCGCCCAGGATCACCAGGAGCTGGCCCCTCGCATCACCGATGAACTGCCGCATCATCGGCTCGACTTGCACCGACCTGTTGCCGTTGGCATCCCGGTAACGCTCGTTGAGGACCCGCTGCACCTCCGCCAGCATCGACCGCGCCGCCTCGGGACTCGAACCGGCACGCAACCGCCCATAGACGGTGAGATAGTGTTCGTCGTGCTGGGCCCGCTGCTCGGAGGAGAAGGCCGCCGGCACCCAGAGATCTTCGGTGCCGTTGGTGAAATCGAACGAGGCCGGCATCACGCCAAGCACCGCGTGCGGAAGCCCGTTCAGGATGATCACCCGGCCGACGACGGACGAGTCGGCGCCGAAGCGCCGCTGCCAGAGACGGTGACCCAGCACGACGACCCGGGTCCCGCCGGGACGATCCTCCTCCGCGGTGAAGACCCGTCCGCGGAGGGGAGACACACCCATCACGCCGAAATAGCCGGCGGTGACCGCTGCGCCCAGGATTCGCTCCGGTTGCTCGCCGGCGAGGGTGAAGTTGCGCCAGTTGATGGTGCCCAGGGCGGCAAACACCGGCCGCGCCTCATTGGCTGCTTGCCAGTCCACGAAGTTGCCGATCGAGACGTCCGCCGGACGGCCCTCGTACAACTCGGAGACCAGCATCACCCGCTCGACGTCCGGTACCGCCAGCGGCCGGAGAATCACTGCGTTGACGGCGCTGAAGATCGCGGTGGTCGCGCCGATGCCCACGCCGAGCGTGAGCAACGTGATCGCGGTGAAGCCGGGATTTCGCGCCAGGGTGCGAAATCCGTAGGCGAGATCCTGCCGCAGCTCGGTGAGCCACTCGGTGCGTCGCATCGTACGGTCCCTTTCCTTGCCGGCTCGGCGCAGGGTGCGCCGGAGTTGCTCGGAGTCTCCGAGACGATGGCGTGCCTCTGCCCGCGCCTCGCGGTCGGGCATGCCCCGGGCCATCAGCTCCCGGGCGCGCATCTCCACGTGGAATTCCAGCTCTTCGTCCACCTCGCGGGTGAGCGCCGGTTTCCAGAATCGCCAGGACATGGAAGGGCGGCTAACCCCGTGCCTCGAGGATCCGGGCAACTGCGCCGCTCAGCCGGCGCCAGGCCGCTATCTCCGCCCGGAGCCGCGCGCGTCCCGCCGGAGTGAGCTCGTAGAACTTGGCGCGCCGCCCGAGCTCGGACATGCCCCACGACGCTTCGATCCATCCCTTCCGCTCCATGCGATAGAGCGCCGGATAGAGCGAGCCTTCCTCGATGCGAATCGCCTCTGAGCTCGAGTCCTCGAGCCAGCGGGCGATGGCGTATCCGTGCCGGGGTCCCCAGGAGAGGGTCTTGAGGATGAGCACATCGAGGGTGCCCTGGAGGAGGTCGGTCTCGGGGCCGGGCATGGTGTTGCCTCGAACGTCTGGGTATTGAGAGTACGGGTGGGGTTCGTCGGGAGTTTCAGGTCGGGGATGGGTGCTGGGAGTTGGGGGTTGGGGAAACTCTCGGGGGGCGAGACGCTTGGCGACCCGCCCCCCACTCCCCATCTCCCAACCCCCAACCCCTAGTCCTTCGCCCTATCCAAATACTCGCCTGTATCCGGATTCACCCTGATCCGCTCACCGGTCTGAATGAACTCGGGGACGTTCACCGTCACCCCGTTGCTCAGACGGGCCGGCTTGGGGGACGAGGTCTTGGTCGCGGTCTTCATCACCGGGGTGGTGTCCGCGACTTCGAAGGTGAGGCTGCTCGGCATCTGGATGCCGATCGGCCGGCCCTGGTAGAACTCGGCGATGATCCGCATTCCCTCCGACATCCACTTGGCAGTCTCGCCAAGCGTGTCGCCGTCGACTTCGATCTGGTCATAATTCTCGGCGTTCATGAAGTGGTAGGTGTCGCCGCTCTTGTACATGAAATCGAGCTCGTGGGTCTCGAGCGCGGCGATCTCGACGGTGTCGGTCGAGCGAAAGCGGTGCTCGACCTGGGTCCCCGTCTTGAGACGGCGAAGCTTGGCCTGCACCATCGCCCGGAGGTTGCCGGGGGTGTGGTGATGGAATTCGAGAACCCGGCAAGGCTCACCATTGAACATGATGGCCATGCCGCGTCGGATATCGCTGGCGATGATGCCCATAGAAACCGTGGAGGGTGAACGGTCAACAGTGAATGGGACCTGCCGACCATCACGGAACGGCGGAACCCCT
>CAZHSO010000097.1:0-10529 GCA_964535105.1 uncultured Gemmatimonas sp. | reverse complement strand
AGCGACCGGCGCCCTTTCTGGCGAGTCGAAACGGTCTTGGACATGAGGCCCTCCCTCAGTTGCGCCCTCGCAGTCCCAGGATGCTCAAGGATGCGATGGCGAGGTACATGAAGAATCCGTAGACGCAGGCGGGATACCGGAAGATGGTTCCCGCCGCACATGAACGCCCTCCTTTCGGATCGCTGCGCCGTCTTCTCCGGCAAGCAGGAGGCCGGGCAGGCGCGCGGAGCACGCCATGACGTGGGTAATGGCGTCGCGGTCGTAGTGATCACCGGAGCGGTACGAGTCGAAGAAGGCATTGAGGCGGGCCACCCGTTCCGGCCAGGCCCGCACGGCCCGCAGCCCGACGGCAACTCCGTAGTTCGTGAAGGCGAACCTGGTCGACCGCGCTTCCGGCTCCCGGCAGAAATACCCGGGCGGATCGACCCACATCCGGTCGAGCACCACGAGCGATCGCTCCCGGTGGACCCGTGCCCAGCGTCGCTCGGGCTGGAAGTGGGTTTGCCACAGCATCATCCCGAGCCCCAGATCCTGCGTAATGAAGAGATCGGGGTGGGTCGTCTCGACCAGGGACTCCATATCGCCGATTTCCGAGGCGAGTGCCACCGGATCGATGAGGCGGTAGACCACCGCGGCGTGAAACGGGTCGAGCGCACCGAATCCGTAGCCCGGGTACGGTCCACTGAGGTCCTCGCGCATTTTCCAGAGCACACCGCGTCCCGGAACGAAGAACGCAGGGTGAATGGCACGCACCAGATCGACCGCAACGGCCCGATAGGACGGGCGGATCTCGGAGAGCCGCCAGAGGGCAAAGAGCCACATCGCGAGGTAGTGGAAATACTGGCCATCGCGATCCGGCGCCTCACCGATTCGGTACCCCCGGGGTCGGCCGAGAACCCGATTCACCTCGGTGACGACCGCCTCGGCCTCCCGAAGCCGGGCGCCGTCCCCGAGGATGCGGTGCAGCGTGAGCAGCACTACTACGCCGAAAGCGTCGGTCCAGAGGTAGCGCGGCCCGTTGGGCCAGATCTTCTGCTCCCGCATCCAGCGAAGCCGTGCAATGACGAACTCGACGTCCCTGTCCATTCGACCCTCAGACCCCGAAGGGGTAGGTGTCGGGCTCCCCTCCGGCACGAATCTGCACGGAGAGCGGCGTGACCGCAGTGGTCTCATCGAACCAGCAGTACTCGTCGAATTGTCTGGGCAGCTCGGCTTCGAAGTAGTGGCTCTGCAGCTCTGTCTCGGGGCGGTAGATCACGCCGATGGCGCGCTCCAGGCGCGGCGGGGACAGCTCCTCCCGCACCGCGTCCCGCCACGGATCGCGAAGCGGAAGCAGGAATGCGGGGACCCCGGTCGAATGGAAGAGCCACTCATAGCTGGCGGCATGGGCAGGCCGCACCCGCATCCGCTCCATCGGGCCGTCCCATTCCGATGCGGCGGCCACCGTGCCGTGGTCGGTTCCGAACCCGACGAGATAGGCGGAGGGACCGTAGGCTTGGCGGCAGAGCTGCCCGAGGTTGTGTTCGCCCATCGTGCCCAGCTCGGTCGCCGAGGCATCTCCGACGTGGGAGTTGTGCTCCCAGACGACCGCGCGGCAGGCCGGTCCATGGAATGCGAGGAGCCGCTGAAGGGACTCGAACATGTGGGTGTCGCGCAGATTCCAGGACTCCACCGAGCCGTAGTACATGCGGCGGTAGTAACGCTCGGCATCGACCACCAGCCGGGCATTCTCCGCCGCGTCGAAGAACCGGTCCCCATCCTGCACGGCGTACTCCAGCCGCCGCTTCAGGAGGTCGGTCAACATCTCGACCGCCGGCGCCTCGCAGGACCGGTACCGGCCCGTGAGGGCGAGCCGTCCATAGACTGCCGGATCACGCTCCCACGGCGTGAGACAGGCGTAACGCTCCCGGGCTACGGCTGCGGTCTCGGGGTCCACGCCATCCAGGTAGGAAAGGACCGCTTCGATCGAGGCGGAGAGACTGTAGAGATCGAGGCCATGCAGCTTTACCCGCCGCTCGGGATCCGGGTGCTCGCCGTTCCAGCTGCGCAGCCATTCGACGAAGGTCCCGAATTCCGCGTTGCGCCACATCCAGGCGGGAAACCGGGCGAAGGCCGCTGCCCGGGTCCTGGCCGGGGGCAGATGGCCGATGTATCGGTCTACTCGGGCCGCATCGGGCCAATCGGACTCGAGGGCAACGACGGTGAACCCCTTCTCCTCGATCAAGGCCCGAGTAATCCTCGCCCGCATCCGGTAAAACTCGGCGGTGCCGTGCGACGCTTCGCCGAGGAGCACCAGTCGCGCGTCGCCGATCCGTTCAAGGAGCGCTTCGATCGGAGCGGAATCGATGCTCTCGATCCGTTCTCCGGCCTCGCGGAGCAGGCTGACCACCGGAGTCGGCCGAATGAGTGGAGCGGCTGACGGAAGCGGCGGCGCGGGCGGCCCCCCGCCCTCGTTCCACCCGGCGGCGCCGATCAAGGGAACGAACCGGACCCGCCCGAGTTCCTCCCGCCGGTATTGCTCCGCCCCGGTGCGGGTGATGAGGAGCAGCTCCTGCTCGCGCGGGGTGGGCCCGAGCGGGATCACGAGCCGGCCGCCGATTGGGAGCTGCGCCAAGAGCGCGGGCGGCGCGTCCAGTCCTCCCGCCGCCGCTACGATCCCCTCGAAGGGGGCGTGCTCGGGCCACCCCAGCGTCCCATCACCGACCTTCATGGTGATGTTGCGGTATCCGAGCTGCCTGAACCGCTCCTCCGCCCCTCGCGCGAGCGCCTCGTGGCGCTCGATCGTGTACACGTGGCGTACGATCCGGGACAGCACCGCGGCCGCGTAGCCGGAACCCGTGCCGATCTCCAGCACGCGGTCGCCCGGTTTGGGGGCGAGCGCCGCGATCATCGCCGCCACGATGTACGGCTGAGAAATCGTCTGGCCTTCCTCGATCGGTAGGGGGGAGTCTTCGTAGGCGAACTCGGCCAGCGCTCTCGGCACGAACGCCTCCCGCGGCACGGCTCGCATGGCGGCGAGCACGGCGGGGTCGCGAACACCCCGGGCGGCGATCTGGCGGGACACCATCCGGTCCCTGGAGGCGGAAAGGTCGGACATACCCCGAGCCGGTCATGGGAATCAGGCGAAGTCTATCCTGCCTCGAATGAAACGATGATGAAGGTGCGGCGAAGTCTTGGCGACGAGGAACGCCATCGCGGCTCTCATCGCTGCTTCATCGGAATTTCAGACCTCCAGCGCTAATTCTCTCAAGGCAGCGCGCCGTCTACTGTGGCAGCCGACTCACGGGCGGTGAAGGGAGGACATCACGGACCGCAACTCATCCCTCTGGGGACAGCCATTCTGGGGAGTTGCCCGCTGTACACGTTGTTCGGGATCTCCACCGGACGGAAGAACCGACCCATCTCCTGATTTGCAGGATTGCTCAAGGAGGACCTCATGTTTCGTTCGATTCTCGTTCCGCTGGATGGCACCCGCTTCGCGGAGGCGGTGCTCCCGGCCGCCGTGCGGCTGGCCCGCAGCGCGCGTGGGCGCCTGCATCTGCTCCTCGCCCACCAACCCACGGCGGCCCTCGTCGGCATGGGGGAGGTGGCGGTGCCGAATCCAGGCCTCGACTTGGCGCTCCAGGCCCAGGAGAAGACCTACCTCTCCGGCGTCGTGGCGAGTCTGGGCCAGGTCGGCGATGGGCCGGTCGATTCCCGTCAGGTCGACGGCCCGGCAGGCGATGCAATCTGTGAGGAGGCCGCCCGGGTCGGGGCCGATCTGATCGTCATGGCCACGCATGGGCGAAGCGCTCTGGGCCGCCTCTGGCTCGGTTCCGTGTCGAACCATGTCGTTCGGCATGCCGGAGTGCCCGTCCTCCTGGTCCACCCCAATCGCGCGGAATGGGCGCTCGAGCCGCATTCCGGGGCCGGCATTCTGGTCGCGCTCGACCTCTCCGTCTTTGCGGAGGCGGTTCTCGAGCCGGTCGTGCACCTGGCCGGACTCCTCCAGGCCCACGTCACCCTCCTCCATGTCGTGGAGCCCAACTACCACGCCGTGGAGCCTGCGATGCCGTATCCGCTCGAGCAGGATGCGACCATCACCGAGGTTCGCCGTGCCGATGCGCAGCGGCGTCTGGACGATATTGCGGACCGGTTGCGCGCCCGAGGGCTCTGCGCCTCAGGCCGTGTGATAATCGGGCCGAGCGCCGCCGCGGCGGTGCTCGATGCGCTGGAGAATCAGAAATACGATGTGGTGGCCATGACGACGCACGGCGTCGGGGGGATGCGGCGGCTCTTCCTCGGGAACGTGGCGGACAAGGTCATCCGGTCGGCGAGCAAACCGGTTCTGATCCTCCGCCCGGGGCCGCTCCCGGAGGAGTGAAGCCGGGTCGGGTGGGGTCACGGGGGAGTCACGCCCGATCGCTACCTTGATCGCAGTTTTCAAACCGGGAGCGAAGGGTGTCTTCTCAGCGTGTTCAACGATGGGGTCTCGCGGTGCTAGTCAGCCTGCTCGTGCCCACCGCCGCCCGGGCTCAGGCTTCCGCGAGCTCGCCGGACGCGGTTCTGGCGCGGATCGAGTCCGGTAAAACGGTTCGGGCCCGGCTCGCCCCCGATCGGACAATCGTGGGTGTCTACGCCCCGGTGGGCGATGGCCGCCTTGGAATCCGAACCGATGCCGGGGGGACGGAAACCCTGCGACTGACCGAGCTCCGCGAGCTCTCCGTCCGCGGACGGCACACTAAAACCGGCGCCATCGTCGGTGGGATCGCTGGAGTCGGGTTTGGAAGCTTCGTCGGCTGGATCGTGAGGAACACCTGCGACGCGGCGGATTGTGATGGCTCGGGTCCCTACGCCGTCGCCATTCCGCTGTTCGGCGGCGGCGGAGCGCTGCTCGGTGCCGTGATCGGGACCGCGATCCCCAAGTGGAAGCGGGTCTTCCCATGAAAGCGCCCGCACTCGTCCTGGGCCTGCTCGCGGCGGCGGGGCCCCTCGCGGCCCAGTCCTTCACCGGCGAATTCCGCGCCCTCGGCGTCGGTGCCTACGCCCCCTCGGCAGGGAGAGCCTATGCGCCCGGCGGCAACAACATGGCCGGGGTGATGGGGGATCTGTCTTTCATCACGGGGCGATTCCGGCTGGGTCCGGAGGGCTCCGTCCTGCGCGGTTCGAAGCGCCGGGTCTGGTCGCTGGGCGCCGTCGCCCGATACGAGCTGAGACCGTCCCGAGTTCGCCCGTATGGCTTGGTCGCTGCCGGCATGTACTTCTGGGATGCCCAGGGGGTCATCGACGTACCGCCCACCCCGCCCTTCACCTCGTGGGGGAGCGACGTGAACCCCTTCTCGATGAGCGTGGGCGGGGGGGTGACCATCGGCACACCGGGTGGGAGAACTGCCGCGACCGCCGAACTCCGATTCCATCACAATCTCAAGCGCCTGCCTCGCTCCCTGGTCAGCGTGGGGCTCGGCGGCCGGATCGCCTGGTAGCATTCCGCACGAGCACGTCCCCCTTCCGCACCCGAAGGATGATGCGGGAGGGGGATTGCCGTGTACCCTCGCCGCATGCCCGCTCCGCATGCCGTGCTTCGGCTCTTCCTCCTCGACGGTCCTCCCGGCGGACTCAATCGGCTCCTCGATGCAACGTCCGGGCTGGTGCGCACCCCGCTCGGCCTCGAGATTCGCCTGGGCGACCGGGCTCCCGAGGAGATTCTCGCCCTGCTGCTCCGGCACGGGATTACGGCGCGGGCAACGCGCATCGTCGACCGCCCCCCATCCGGTTGACGGCACTCCGCGGGTCGGCCTAGTTTCCGCCTGCCACACTCCTCCAACCCGAAGTGAGTCTCGCCGTGCTCCAGTCCGCCCTCGTGAGGGATGTGTTCACCCACATCGCGGAGTTCTTCGGCACGAGCCGGGTTCTGGTCGTGGAGCAGGTGTTCCGTGTCGCGGTGGTGTGGGTGGTGGCCTGGCTCGCCTACCAGCTGGTCAAGCGGGTGGCACGCCGGATCATGGTCGCGGTGGACGATGGCGACGACTCCACCATGACCGCCGCGGAAAAGCGCGGTCACACCGTCGCGCAGCTGGTGCGGAGCGTGGGACGGGTGGTAGTGCTCGTCATCGCCGGGTTCTTCATTCTGGTGGAGAACCAGTTCGCCGTGGGCGACGTGATCGAAGCCGCGGGGAAGAGCGGAACGGTCGAGCGCATGACACTCCGGGTCGCCGTCCTGCGAGATATCCGCGGGGTGCTCCAGGTAATTCCCAACGGACAGATCACCACCGTCAGCAACCTCACCCGAAGCTGGTCCCGCGCCGTCGTTGAGGTTGGGGTGGGGTACGATACCGATGTCGACCGCGCCATTGCCGTGTTCAAGGACGAACTGGCCCAGTTCCAGTCCGATCCGGCATGGAAGTCACGCTTCGCCGGCGACTCCGACGTCCTGGGCATCGAGCAGCCGGGCGAGCACAGCGTAGTCATCCGCACACTGCTTCGAACCGTCCCCGGCGCGCAGTGGGATGTGGCGCGGGAATTCCGCCGCCGCATCAAGAACCGCCTCGACGCCGAGCAGATCGAGATGCCGTTTCCGCAACGCACGGTCCACCTGCGCCACCACGCCACCGATTCCGAAGTACCAGCGGATCAGCTATGACGCTTCGCCTCTACAACACGCTGACCCGCCGGGTCGAGGACTTCGCCCCGCTCGCCCCGCCGCGTGTGACGCTCTACTCGTGCGGCCCCACCGTCTGGAACTACGCCCACATCGGGAATTTCCGCACCTTCCTGTTCGTCGATCTTTTGCGACGATGGCTCGAGGCGAGCGGCTACCATGTCTACCACATCATGAACCTCACCGATGTGGACGACCGGATCATCAAGGAGGCGGGCAAGCAGGGGATCACCATTCAGGCGCTGGTTGCCCCCTTCATCACCGCGTTCTACGAGGACCGGGACTATCTCCGGATCACCGCGGCGCACAGCTATCCCCGGGCCACCGAGTTCGTGGAGCCGATGGTGCGCCTGGTGACCGGGCTCCTCGCGAATGGATCCGCGTATCAGGGTGAGGACGGGTCGGTCTATTTCGCGATCGGCCGATTCCCAGCGTATGGACGGCTCTCCCAGCTGGACAAGCGGGAGCTCAAGACCGGCGCGAGCGGACGGGTCTCGAGCGACGAGTACGACAAGGAGAACGCCCAGGACTTTGCCCTCTGGAAAGCGGCCAAGCCGGAGGACGAAAGCGTCGCCGCGGCGTGGGATGCGCCCTTCGGGCGTGGACGCCCCGGATGGCATCTCGAGTGCTCCGCCATGGCGCTCGAGCTGATCGGCCAGCGCTACGGCGCGAAGGTGCTGGACATCCATACCGGCGGCGTCGATCTGATCTTTCCGCACCATGAAGACGAGCTTGCGCAGAGCTGCGCCTTCACCGGCGAGGCGGATTTCGCGCGGGTGTGGATGCACGCGGAGTTCCTGAATGTCCGCGGGACCAAAATGTCGAAGCGGTTCGGGAACATCACCACCCCCCGCGATCTGAAGCAGGACGGGGTCGATCCCGGTGCGATCCGGCTCCTGGTGTATCAGACGCATTACCGTCAGCGGCTCGACCTGACCGACGACGCGCTGGCCGCGGCGCGCGAAGGATCGCGGCGCCTCGGCGAGTTTGCGAGGCGCTTGCACGCCGCCGCCAGCGCAGAAGGTGCAGGCTTTACCGGCGCGGCGCAGCGGCTCGCGCGCAACTTCTCGGCGGCGCT
The DNA here is from genome assembly GCA_964535105.1 of uncultured Gemmatimonas sp. Taxonomy (GTDB): domain Bacteria; phylum Gemmatimonadota; class Gemmatimonadetes; order Gemmatimonadales; family GWC2-71-9; genus JABFSM01. Next base: position 2,814 of record CAZHSO010000097.1, on the reverse strand, counting down.
CAACGACGACCTCAACGCGCCCCGTGCGCTCGCCGCGCTCTTCGATTTCGTGACCCAGGGGAACCGCCTGCTCGATAAGGGCGAGAAGCCCGGGCCCGCGGCGCTCGCGGCGTGGAATCTGGCCGACGGCGTGCTGGATGCGACGACGGAATCGAAAATCGTCGAGCTCCGTGGCACGAGCGTCAGCACCCCATCTCGCTCATCGGCGACTTTAGCTCTAACGCCAGGCGACACGCCCCCGGAAGAAGACTCAGAGGCGTGGGCGCTCGGGTGGGCGCGTCTCAGAGCGAACGCGAAGAGAGCAGGTGATTTCGCCACTGCGGACAAGATCAGAGCGCTGCTTGCCCAGCATGGATACGAGGTCCGCGATCGCAAGGACGGCTCCATCGAGGTCGTGCGGAAGTGAAGCGCCCGGACGGCATCGGCTGGTTTGAGGGGTACTTCACCCTCACGCCTCGCCATCTGCCCTGGTATGCGGCGCTGATCGGCGCCGTGCTCCTCGGCGTCGCGGTGTTTGTTCCAGAGGTCCGCACCAGCTTCCTGATCCAGCTGGTCCTGGTCGAAGCGGCGGTCCTCGCCGTCTGGATTCTGCTCCGTGCGGGACATCCGAAGATCGCTTCCGCGGTCGCGGTGGCGTCAGGGTGGATTATCATGGCGGGGGCGGGGCTCCTGACCGGCGGCATCGGCCCGGTTCATTACCTCACCTTCGCGGTGGTCCTCGTGATGGCGGGGCTGCTGCTGGGGAGCGGCGGCGCGGTCGTCGTCGGGGTGGCCACGATCGCCCTTGGCCAATTCGCCCCGGACCTTCCCGCAGTGGCTCCCTCCGCGCCTCCGTTGATCCGCATCGCGTTCGCCTACCTCTTCATCATCATCTACCTCGGCGTGGCCCAGCTGGAGATGCGCGCTGTCGTCCGGCAGAGCGCGACCTCGCTTTCGCTCCTCAGGGCCACCCTCGAATCCACCGCGGATGGTATCCTCGTGGTGGACAACTCGGGCGCGGTGGTGGGGCAGAACCAGAAGTTTCTCGATCTCTGGAGAATTCCCCCCGAGCTCGTCGCCACGCGCGATGACGCGAGGCTCATCGCGTCGGTCCTCGGGCAGGTCCGCGATCCCGACGGATTTCTCTCCAAGATCCGCCAGCTCTACGGCGAGCCTGACGCGGTGAGCTTCGACGTGCTCGAGTTCCTCGACGGACGGGTGTTCGAGCGCTATTCCCAGCCGCGAAAGCTTGACCGCACTACGGTCGGCAGGGTGTGGAGCTTTCGCGACGTGAGTGAACGGCGCCACGCCGAGACGGCCAGGCGACGGCTGGAGGAGGAGCTCTTCCAGGCGCAGAAGATGGACTCCCTGGGGCGGCTGGCCGGAGGGATCGCCCACGATTTCAACAACATCCTGACAGCGATCGTCAGCTACACCGAGCTGGCACAGCAGGACGCCGCCGATCGGCCCGACGTGCGAGAGAGTCTTGCCGAAGTGCTGCGCGCCGCCAACCGTGCCTCGGATCTCGTCCGGCAGATTCTGGTCTTCAGCCGGACGCGCGCCGAGCAGCGGGTGCCGGTCGGTCTCCCTCAGATCGTGGGCGAGGCGCTGCAGCTCCTCCAGTCCACTCTCCCACGGCGTGTCGTGGTGGTGTTCGAGCCGATCGAGGGGGGACTCCCCGTCCTCGCCGATCCGACCCAGATTCACCAGGTAGTGATGAACCTCGGGCTCAATGCCGGGCAGGCGATGCGGGAAGCGGGTGGGACGCTGACCGTCCGGCTTCGACCCACGACGGTCGTTCCGGGTGCCGATCCCCCAGTGCCGGGTCTCGCACCGGGCAGCTATGTGGCTCTCTCCGTGAGCGATACCGGGGTTGGTATGGGTGAGGAGACGCTGGCGCGGATCTTCGAGCCTTTTTTCAGCACCAAGGCCCCCGGGGAGGGGAGCGGACTCGGGCTATCGGTGGTCCACAGCATCGTCCGGAACCATGAAGGGGGTATCGCCGTCGTGAGTGCCCGGGGAGGGGGATCGACCTTTACCGTGTTCCTTCCCGTGGCCGAGCCGGAAGACCGGGCTGCCGGGAAATCTTCGGGGTCGATTTAGCGCGGAAAATCCGCTGGTCGCGGCCACGAAACCGGCTCCCCGGCCGCGGGTCCTGGCGGGGTTTCCGGAGGTCCGGCCTGCTCCGGTTGACTGGGGGGTAGGAGTGAGGTAAAATACGGGTCTGTCACAATCTGCGTGCCTTTGGCTGGTGTAGCTCAATCGGCAGAGCAGCGGTTTTGTAAACCGCAGGTTGAGGGTTCGAGTCCCTCCGCCAGCTCCAGTGTCGCAGGACAGCGCCTCGGGTTTTCGGAACCCCGCTAGCACAGCGGGGTTCCGTGTCCACGGCTGTGTGTGATGGGCGCGGTGGGGTGGCCGAGTGGCTAATGGCAGCAGACTGTAAATCTGCCGGGCTTCGCCCTACGTAGGTTCGAATCCTACCCCCACCACTGTCGCGGGTGTAGCTCAGTTGGTAGAGCATCAGCCTTCCAAGCTGAGGGTCGCGGGTTCGAGTCCCGTCGCCCGCTTTCTCGAGGGATGTGAGACGCCGTCGCTCGCGTAGCTCAGTTGGTAGAGCGCATCCTTGGTAAGGATGAGGTCAGCGGTTCAATCCCGCTCGCGAGCTTGCGTAGGACGCAAAGACGCAAGGACGCAAGAACGCAAGGACTGATAGCCGGACCGATAGCCGATAGCCGATAGCAGATAGCCGAACAAGGAACCCGACCCATGGCAAAAGCAAGGTTTGACCGCAGCAAGCCCCACGTGAACGTCGGTACGATCGGCCACGTGGACCAC
>CAZHSO010000096.1:3630-10736 GCA_964535105.1 uncultured Gemmatimonas sp. | reverse complement strand
TCAAGGTGATGGAATTCTTCTACAAGCAATGGCAGTTCTGGAGGGCCAAGCGCCCTGGGCGCCCGCCGGGACAGGAAGAACGCTTCTGGGGCGTCGACCGGCCCGGCACCGCGGAAGACTATCGCGACCACAGCTCCACTCGGAGGGCTCCCTGATGGCGGACGACGCGTTGTGGGCTTCGTGGCGGTTCTGGATGATGATTGCCGCCCTCATCATCGTCGCGGCCGCGAGCCTGCTCATCACCATCTGGCTCACCGCGCGGAGCATCTTGGCGCACGCGGTGAGGGCGCTGGGGGCCGCCGAGAAGATCCGGCAAGACACCCTGCCGATCTGGGAGCTTCAGACGACCAACGAGGTGGCCACCCAGCTTCTGGAAACGGTCCAGAGCATCGAAGCCAAGGGCGGGGCGCTGGCCGCGGCGCTCGAATCCCACGCCGGTGCCGGCGGCACCCGATAGGAGGATGAGATGAACGAGCTGAATTCGGAGACGGTTCAGCGGGTCTGGACAGTGACGCTTCTGATCTATGCGGTGGTGCTGCTGGTGGTGGCGACGCTGCTGACACTGATCGTCGTCGCTGCGCGGAGAATTCTCGAAGGTGTGGGCGCGATTTGGGTTGTGGGGCAGAAGATCGCCAACAACACCATCCACATCGCGCTGCTCCAGCAAACCAACAGCATCGGCGGCAAGATTCTCCAGTCCGCGGTCGGCGTCATCGGCGCCACAGGGGCCATCAAGTCGCATGCCGAATCGTGCCCCGGCTGCCCCGCCTGTGTTCTCGGACCGCGGTGGCAACGATGACTACCATGACCTGGCTGACGCTGATCTCGGTGGCGGGAGCCGCCGCACTGTTCATAGCGCTGGGCGTCTATCTCGCCCTGATCATCCGGGAGCTCGAGGCCATTGGCGGGGCGCCGAAAGGCTACGGGGCCCACGCCAGCCTCCTTTCCAAGATCCGGATGGGGCTCCGCGCCATCGAGGTGGAAACCGGCGGGCTCGCGCCCCAGGTGACCCAGCTCAACGGAGGGCTGTCGGCGGTGAGAGACGGGATCAAAGCGATCGACAACAACCTCGGCGGAGTGATCGCAGCAGTCACGCGGCAGGTGGCGCCATGAGCGATATCGAGAAGATCTGGGCAGTCGGGCTGATCGTCACCCTGGTGGTGTTCGTGCCGATAGCGGTCTACCTGCTGAACCGCACATTGCTTGCAGCTCGTTCGATCCGGCGCTACGCAGAGGACGCGCTCACGGCTGCCGCGGGCATCGCCGGGAACACCCAGCATGTGCCGGCGCTCGATGCCACCATAGGAGTGGCGGTCGAGATGCTGGGCGCAGCGGGTCAGGTGGTTACGAAACTCGACACGATTGCCACGGTCGTTGAAGACCGGGCCGGCTGAGGAGGCCACGATGCTGCTCACGTTGACGCTGGTGACGGTGGCCCTGGTAGTCGTAGCGCTGGCGGGACACCTGACCGCGATTGCCTGGCAGCTATTGCAGGCCCGAAAAAGCGTCGCGGCGATTGCCGACGGACTCGAGGCGGTGGCGGGACATACGCAGCCGTTGCCCGAAAAACTCACGACCATCAACGACGCGCTCGGCCAGCTGCTCGGCGGCCTGCGCACCGCCGATGGACACCTCGGACGGACCGCCAAAGCGTTCCGCCTTCTCTAGGGGGCCCCATGTGCTTCAAGAATCTGCCGATCGAGTTTGACGCGGAGGGACGCGCCTATCTTCGCGAGGGTGTGCGCGACCCGTACGCGCCCGGGGCCACCGCGCCGATTGGGGCGCCGGCCCAGCTCACGGCGGACAAGATCGAAGACCTGCTGCGGCGCAACGGGCACATCCAGTCGGTGGATTTCGACCCGGTCACCCGGGTGGCGGGCGCTCTGGCGTTCCACGCGGTCACCGACCTGAAAGAGCGCAAGGTGCTCGAGGCGCGCTCGATGGCGACTCTGTTCCGGGGGTACGAGGTGATCATGGTCGGGCGGGACCCCCGCGACGCCATCTTCATCACCAGCCGAGCCTGCGGGGTGTGCGGCGGCGTGCACGCCGCGACCGCCGCGATGGCAACCGAAATGGCCATCGGCTGCCGCCCCCCGCCGCTCGGGATTCTGATCCGGAACCTCGCGCTGGCGCTCGAGTTTCTCTACGATCACCCGCTGCATCTGCACCTGCTGGCTGGCCCGGATTATTCCGCGGTCATCGTGGGCCAGGTCAATCCGTCGCTGATCGACCGGGCCAAGCGGGCCTCCGCGCCGCATCGGGACCAGCACGGCTACGCCACCATGCACGACCTGATGGAGGATCTCAACCCGCTCACCGGCAGGCTGTATCTGGAAGCGCTGCACATGACCCGGGTGGCCCGCGAGGCCTACGTGTTTATCTGCGGGAAGTACCCGCATCCGCAAACCATGGTTCCGGGCGGCATGAGCACGACCGTCACGCTCTCGGTGATGAACGAGATGATGGTACGACTGGCGCAGTTCTTCGATTATTCCAAGAAGCTGGCGGGTATTTGGGACGACATCACCGATTTTTTCTACGAGGCCAACCCGCTCTACAAGCAAGTGGGTGCCCGGCGGGCCCATTTGATCGACACCGGCATCTTCGATCACCAGGAGGCGTACGACGCGACATATGCCGGCGCCGCCGCGTGGGGCGACAAACGGTGGGCGACGCCGGGCGCGATCATCGACGGCGAATTAGTCACCACCGACCTGCACCGCATCAACATGGGTCTGGAAGAGTTCGTCGAACACAGCTACTACGATGACTGGACCAACCGTCCGCCGCATTATCCGACCGACCCGGCCGGCCTCCCGCTGTCGCCCTATCATCCGTGGAACAAGGTGACCAAGCCGAGGCCTTCGGGACAGAACTGGAAGGAGAAGTACACCTGGGACACCGCGCCCCGGTGGGACCGGAACGCCATGGAGGCGGGAGCCTACGCGCGGCTCTGGACCACCGCGGCGGCGCAGAAACTGCCCGACAATCCGTTCATCGAAGCGACCGGCACAGCTCTCAAGATCCGACTTCCGAAAGGCGCCCTTCCGGAGATGGAGCTCGAGTGGCGGATACCCGAGGTCTGGAACGCTTTTGAGCGCAATCGCGCCAGGGCCTACTGCACCGGTTTCACGGCGCTGGTGGCGATGAACAACTGGCTCCTCGCCATGGACTGCCTCAAGAATGGAGACACCAAGACCAGCACGAAGTTCGAGATCCCCAGAAAGGGGGAGCAGCTTGGTGTCGGGTTCTGGGGCGCGGGCCGGGGATATCTCACCCACCACTTGAGCCTCGACCGCGGCGCGGTGTCGAACTATCAGATCCTCACGCCATCCACCTGGAATGCCTCGCCCACCGACCGGTGGGGCCAACCCGGTCCCTACGAGGAAGCGGCGCTCAATACGCCTCTGCTGGAGGAGACCGACGATCCCAAGCAGTTCAAGGGCATCGATATTCTGCGCTCCATCCGGAGCTTCGATCCCTGCATGCCCTGCACGACCCACATCCACACCGGCGAGGGGGTGATCACCCGCGAAGTGAACACCTGCGCCTGCGGCGTCGAGTAGTTGGTGTCTTCCCGCGTTCTGGTCGCCGGCGTCGGATATCGCAACCTCCGGGACCATTCGGTGGGTCCTCTCATGGTGGACCGCCTCGAGTGCCATGTCTGGCAGGGCGAGGTCAGCGTCGAGGACCTGAGCTTCGGACCGATCGCCGTGATGCAGCGGCTTCAGGACGACCCGCCGGAGCGGAGCTTCGGGCTGGCGATTTTCGTGGCCGGACTGCCCCGTCCACCGTGGCGCGAGCCGGGCAGCATTGCCTGTTATCGCTGGGATGGCGTCCTGCCGGGTAGCGAGGAGGTACAACGGGCGGTCACTGAAGCGGTGACCGGAGTGATCGCGCTCGACAACACGCTGACCGTCTGCGGCCACTTTCAGGTGCTGCCCCCTCTGGTCGTGGTGGTGGAGGTGGAGCCGCTGGTGCACGAGTTTGGCGAGGAGTTCTCGGAGCCGGTGGCCAGGGCCTTCGATGAGGCACACGACTTGATCGTCGCGCTGGCTGAAATGCCTGGCAAGGTCGCGCAGCTGCCGGTACGCGCCCTGGGCGGCTACCTCCCGGCGGGCGTGGGGGGGCGGTGAGCGAGGAGCAGGGCGACGTCCTGGCCGAGGTAGACCAGGTGATAACCGCCCTCGAGGGTCACCCCGATCCGGTCGTTCGGGATCAGGTCTCCCGACTGCTCCTCGGAATCGACGCGGTGCATCGCGCCGGGCTCACCCACCTGATGGATGCCATTCGCGGCATGGCGGGCGATGCGTTCATCAACCGGCTCACCGCGGACCCGGGCATCCGGCTGCTGCTCATGTCGTACGATCTCGTTGCAGTGGACCGGCGGCTGCAGACCGAAGAAGCGCTCGACGCGGTGCGCGGTCACCTGCACGCGCGCGGGGTGGACGTCGAGCTCACCGAGGTCGTCGGAGGCGTGGTCTACGTGCGGCTTCACGGCCTCAAGGCAAGCGGGCTTCCCGAAGAGGCGGTGCGGCACGACCTCGAGGAGGCCATCAAGGCCGGCTTGCTTGGATTCCAGGAACTGGTGATCGGTGGCAGTCCCCCGGGACGAGGTGGGACCGCCGCTCCCGCGATGGTCTCCCTCGGCGGCCTCCGTCGCGCCAACCGCCCGGTCCACCGCCGGGTCGCAGCCGTCGACGACATCCCCGTGGGGACGATGCGAGGGGTGCTGATCGATGATCAGGCGATCCTGATCGTCAATCTCGGGGAGGAGTTCTGCGCCGTCGCCAATCGCTGCGGCGACGGTCCCCTCCCGCTCGAATTCAGCACCCTGTTGGGGTCGGAGCTGGTGTGCAGCTGGCATGGCTGCCGCTACGACGTCCGGACCGGGGCCCGGCTTGATGGGGCGCCCGACCGCCTCGCGGTCTTTCCTGTGGCGGTGGTCGAGGGCGAAGTGCGGGTGGCGATCGGCGTCGAGCCGGTGGGAGTCGAATAGGCTAGTGCGTACACTGATCGCGGGCTTCGGCAATGTGCTCCGGGGCGACGACGGCTTCGGCGTGGAGGTGCTGGACCGGTTGCAGGCGCGCGGCGGACTCCGCGAGGGAGTGGAGCTGATCGAGGTCGGCACCGGGGGGTTGCAGCTGGCCCAGGCGCTCCTCGACCGCTACGATCGGGTGATCGTGGTGGACGCGATGTCCGGCGGCGGCGTGCCGGGTAGTTTGTACCTGCGGCAAGTCGAGTCGCTGACGGCGGCCACGGAGGTGGATCTCCACCTCGCCGTCCCATCCCAGGCGCTGGCGGTGGCGCAGGCGCTGGGTGCGCTGCCTCCGCTGGTGTACCTGGTGGGGTGCGAGCCCAGGGAAGTGGACGAGTTGCACATCGGACTCTCCGACGCGGTGCAAGCGACGGTGAGCCGGGCCATTGCCGCGATCGACGATCTGCTCGCCGCTCCGCTGCCCCAGGAGGTGATTTCGTGACGGACGACACACCCGGCGGCGAGATCGCCGACCAGGACGAGCTGCTCGAGCTGCTCTACTGGCTGGAGGGTGAGGGCTTTGCCGGGAGCGCCACCCTCGGCGGGATGTCGCGGTTCATCGCCAAGCCCGACGAAGTGGTGCGTCGCACTCTGGAGCGGCTGGGCGGAAGGGGCCAGGTTACATACGACGACGCGTCGAGTGAGTACCGGCTCACCCCCCTGGGCCGCGGAGAAGCTGCACGGCGGTTCGCCGAGGAGTTCGCGCCCCTGCTGAGCCAGGGCCACGGAGAATGCAGCGATCCGAACTGTGATTGCCATACCAACCCCGCCGGCGCGGCCGAGTGTCACGCCCATCGGGCTCACGAAGGACACACGCACTGATGCACATCGCCATCGCGGGCAAAGGCGGAACCGGCAAAACCACGATCACCGGCACGCTCGCGCGCGTGCTGGCCCAATCGGGCCGCAGCGTGCTGGCGGTGGACGCCGATTCGAATCCGAATCTCGCCACGGTGCTGGGCATTCCGCCGGCGCGCGCCGAAGCACTGGTGGGCCTTCCGCGCGACCTGATGAAGCGGCAGACCGACCCCGATGGAACCACCCGGGTGGTGTTTACCTCGACACCATCGGCCGTGCTCGAGCAGTACGGGGTCATGGGTCCCGATGGCGTCAGGCTGGTGGTCATGGGAAAGGTGCACCACGGCGGCGCCGGGTGAATGTGCTCCGCCCACGCCACGGTCCGTGGCCTTCTCGGTGAGATCGTCGCCCAGGGCGACTACGACGGCGACATTCTGGTGGACATGGAAGCAGGACTCGAGCACCTCTCGCGCGGCACCGGGCGGCACGTCTCCCGGATCCTCGCCGTGCTGGAGCCCTACTATCGGTCGATGGAGATGGCGAGCCGGGTGGCCGCGCTTGCCGCCGAGCTGGGAGTGGCGGAAGTCCTCGCGGTCTCCAACAAGGTGCGCGACGAGGCCGATCGCGCCGCCATCGCCGAGTTCTGCGCCGGCCGAGGTCTCAATCTCTTCGCCGAGATTCCCTACGACCCCGCGCTGGCCGCGGCGGAACGTGAAGGTGCGGCGCCGATCGAGCATGCCGCCGGCTCCCCGGCGGTGCAGGCCATTCGTTCGCTCGCCGGCAAGCTCATTCGTAGTTGAGGCGAAGCCTAGATAACTGGGATTGGGGGTTGCGGTCAACAGATCCCCGTCACATTTCAGAGCTTTCTGCCCAGCACGCCGGCCAGCGCGTCCGCGAGGAGATTGAAACCCAGGACCGCCACCGCGATTGCGAGTCCCGGAAACAACGCCAGCCACCACGCGACCCGGAGGAAGGGATGGGCCTGTCCGGCGAGGGATCCCCAGCTGATCGCGCCCGGATCGCCCAGGCCGATGAAGGAGAGACTCGCCTCGAGGAGCAGCACCTGACCGATGAGGAGACCGAGGATCACCAGGGCCGGGGGAAGGGCATTGGGAAGCAGCTTGCGCAGGATGATGCGGGGCGGCGAGGCTCCGATCGCCACTGCAGCGCGCACGAAGTCCTGCTCCTTCAGACTCAGCACTTCGGCCCGCACCACCCTGGCCAGCAGCGGCCATGAGGTCAGCCCGAGTACGAGGATGATCCGATCGAG
>CAZHSO010000096.1:0-3530 GCA_964535105.1 uncultured Gemmatimonas sp. | reverse complement strand
CGGATTCGGGGATCCAGGGCCGCATAGACCAGATCGGTGATCAGATTGGCCACCACAACCGTGGCCGAGATGAGCAGAAAAACGGCTAGGAGCACCGGCGTGTCGCGCGTCTGGGTCGCCGCAACGAGCAGCCGCCCGATGCCGGGCCATGCGAACACGATTTCCACCACGACCGCCCCCCCGAGCAGGTATCCCATCCGCCCTCCGAGCAGCGTGACCAGGGGGAGCCACACGCGCCGCATGGCGTGCCGGGCGATCACGGCACGCTCCGTCAGTCCCTTGGCGCGTGCCGTCCGCACGTAGTCTTTCAGCAACTCTTCGGCGAGCGCGGAGCGAGTGAGCCGGGCCACCGCCGCGACTTCCTGAGCAGCCAGCACCAGTGCGGGGAGTGCGAGATGCCAGGCGATATCCAGCGCGCCCCGGAGTCCCGACAGCTCGCTCCCCGGAGACCTGAACCCCTGGATCGGGAAGAACCCCATCTGGTACCCCAATCCCAGCACGGCGAGCTGCCCGAGCCAGAACACCGGCGCCGCGTAGAGACCGAGGGTCGCGGTCGAGACCGCGAGATCCACCGGCCGGCCGGCGCGGGTTCCCGCCAGGATGCCGAGCAGAAGGCCGAGCGCGGTAGAAACGATGAGCGCGGTGAGGGTGAGGAGCAGCGTGCCGGGCACGCGCTCGAGAACCACCGCCATCGCCGGACGTCCAGAGGCGTACGAGGTGCCGACGTCGCCGGTCAGGAGCCGCGCCCCGAAGGTGACAAACTGCTCGGGCAGCGGACGGTCCAGCCCGAAGCGCTCCCGCATGAAGCTGTAGTAGCCCGCATCGCCATGCTCTCCGGCCATGGCCAGCACGGGATCGCCGGGCGCGAGATGAATCAGGGCGAAACAGACCAGGACGATGGCGAGCGCGGTGGGAACGAGGAGCAGGAGACGCCGGGCGATGAACCTCCGCATCACCGATCGCAGCGCGCGCTGGCGGCGAAGTGGGCTGCACGACCGAACCCCTGGCACCGGGTACGATAGGCTCGCGTGGCGGCGGTCTCCACCAGCCACAGATAGGGCAGATCCCGAATGGCGATCTCCTGGATCTTCCGGTATAACCGCCACCTCGCCTCCCGGTCGATTGTCGTCCCGGCCGCCTCAAAGAGACTGTCCACCACCGGATTCCGGTACCCGGCGGCGTTCGAGAAGGGAACCGGTCCGATACTGGAGGAATGGTACTGCCGGCGCACGCCGATCTCGGGGTCGTTGCCATTGCAGTACGAGACGATGCCCAGATCGAATTTCCGCTCCTTGAAGACTACGCTCACGAACACGGCGGGCTCGAGGGGCCGGAGCACGAGATCGATCCCCACCCGCCCGAGCTGCGCCCGCAGCAGCTCTCCATAGGGGCCAAAGGTCGGGAAATGCTGAAACTCGATCCGGAGTGGCGTCCCGTCGCGGACCCCAGCGACCCCGCGCGCGATCCGGGTGCCGGAGGCGCTCGGCCGCCACCCGGCGCTGTCCAGCAGCCGCTCGGCGCGCTCGATATCGAATGCCGGGAGGCCGATGTCTCCGGCATGGGCGAACCGAATTCCGGACGAGATGGGAGCCGTGGCGGCCCGGCCATCGCCGAAAAGCACCCGCTCCACGAACTGGTCGCGGTTGATCGCGTGCGCCATAGCGCGGCGGACCCGCACGTCGGCCAGGATCGGGCGGTCCAGATTGGGAGTGAGCGTCTGGACACAATTGCTCCCTCCCGGATTCACCGTGGTTTGAAAGAGACGAATGTCGGAGCGCCTTTCCAACCGCGACCGGTCGGGGCCCGGCACGGAAAACAGCCAGTCCACCTCACCCGCCTCGAGCGCCACAACCGACATGCCGGGATCGGGGATGATGCGCATGACCACCCGGTCGACGCTTGGCTTCCCGGCGAAATACTCGGCGTTGGCGCGGTAGCGGATCTCGACGTCGGGGGTATAGGACTCGAACCGGTAGGGACCGGTTCCGATTGGCGCCCAGTTCGCGGGATTGGTCTCGAGGTCTGTCCCCTCGTAAACATGGCGCGGGATGATCGGCGCCTCGACCACGTCGAGCTGCTGGAGCAGCGGCGCGTAGGGGCGCTTGAACCGGAATACCACGGTGGAGTCGTCGGGTGCGTCGATGCCCTCCAGCGCGCTCCCCAGTGAAGCGCGGGTCCGGGAGTGGAAGCGGAGCAGGGCCTCCTCGAACGTGAACTTCACGTCACCCGAAGTGAAGGGACGGCCGTCGTGCCAGCGGACCCCCTGCCGGAGATGGAAGCGATAACGCGCCCCGCCCTCTTCCACTTCCCATCGCACTGCGAGCTCCGGGACCGGAGCGAGCGAATCGTCCAGCGAGAGCAGCCCGTTGTAGAGGAGCCCGGACGCGGTATGCACGCCGCCGCCCGAGGTGATGGCGGGGTTGAGGTGGCCGGGATCGCTGTTGAGCGCCGCAACCAGCGGCGGCGCGCCGGTGTCCCGGCCGCAGCCGCCCGCGGCGATCAGAGCACTCACCAGGAGGCCCGTGGCTGCGCTGCCGAAGCGCACTACAGCTCGGCGAGCAGCTTCATCAAGGCGCCGTGTTTCACCGGCTTGACCAAGTGGTCTCTGAATCCGGCGGCGCGGGAGTTCTCCCGGTCGTAGTCGTGTCCCAAGCCGGTCAACGCCACGAACACCGTGCCGTTGCCCCATGGCTTTTCCCGTATCCGGCGCGCCACTTCATATCCGCCCAGCTTGGGCAAGCCGATGTCGAGCAAGACCAGCTCGGGCCGAAAGGTGTCCGCCCGGTTCAGCGCCTCCAGGCCGTCGTAGGCGGTTTCCGTCTCGTGTCCGGCGAGCTTCAAGAGCGCGGCGAGCGAGTCCGCCGCGTCGCGATTGTCGTCCACGACGAGGATGCGGCGGTGGGGCAGGAACGCCGACTCCGTGCCGGCCGGCTCCGGCTCCGGTTCCGGCATGGGCACATCGCTCAGGACCGGCAGACGCACCACGAATTCACTCCCTTTTCCGACGCCGGCACTGCTGACCTCCACGGTGCCGCCGTGCAATTCGACCAACTCCTTCACCAGCGTCAGGCCCATGCCGATCCCGCCCTTCGATCGGGCCAGTGAGGGATCGACCTGCACGAACATGCCGAAAATCCGGGAAGCCTGGTCCGCGGCAATGCCGATGCCGTTGTCGCGCACCCGGAGTACGGCCTGCTCGTCTTCTCGAACGACGGTGAGCTCGATACGCCCGCCCTGGTCGGTGAACTTGCACGCGTTGCTCAAGAGGTTGCCAATTATCTGAGCCAGTCGGGCCGGGTCGCCGAACAGGTAGATCGGGCCTGGCGGCATGGTGACGGTCAGGTCGTGACCCAAGGTCTCGCACTGCGGGCGCACCACTTCGACGGCATGGGCCACCGCCGACGCCAGCTCCACCCGCGCCTTGCGGAGCTCGATGGTTCCCCGGCTGATCCGGTTGACGTCGAGGAGATCGTCCACCAGCCGCACCATCTGGCCGATCTGCCGCTCCATCATTTCCGAGGCGGTGCGAA
>CAZHSO010000095.1:0-10884 GCA_964535105.1 uncultured Gemmatimonas sp. | reverse complement strand
GGCCCGGCGAAAGGCCTCGGTCAGGTGGGCGGTGTCGTGCCCCGGCCACCCCGGCTCGCGCTGTCACTGTGGGAGCTCGATACCGGGCGGTATCGCCCCGGTGGCGTGAGTGGCGGGATCACGGTTTTCTTGGCCACGCACCGCAATAGTTCGCTTACTTGAACAAAGCCCCTCCGGGGCACTCTCCCCGGATGAAGACGACACGATATTTCGAGCAAGTCGTACTTCGACACCGGCCATATCTCCGGCCCGAGTGGATAGAGTCCGTGTTGCGTTCTCCGGAGCACGTTGAAGTCCAATGGGATGGGCGCCTCAGGCGGTGGGGCTATATTCGAGAACTGGGACGATACCTCCGCGTAGTAACGCTTGCGGACGGTGAGACCGTCCATAACGCGTTTCCAGACCGGCGATTCGAGGTGCCGCTGCGATGAAACTCAATTACTTCCCGGAAACTGATTCGCTCTACATCGAGCTGGCCGATCGTCCTGGGGCCGATGCCGAAGAAATCCGTCCCGGCATCGTTCTGGATTTGGATGCCGCTGGAGCGGTTGTCGGCATCGATATCGAGAGGGCGAGTGAACTGCTCGACCTGTCGCGAGTTGTCACCACCAACCTGCCCTACGGCTCCAGCTAGCGGCAGGAGACTTCCTCACCCTCCCGCGCCATCGGCACCAACCCAGTCGTAGGTCTTTTCGCGGGCTAGCAGCGCCATCGTCTTAGGTACACCGTGTGCTGCTTGGCGAGCGGCTGCGCGAGTGCCCAACGAACTCAGCAACGGCATCGCGTTCAGCTTTCCCGGAAACCCCGCGGGGGGCGGCTCCGACAATGCCTCGTTCGCGTGTTATGGCGCGCCGGGCTTCGGCCTCGGTTCGAGAGCGCGGACTACGGCACCTACACCTGGCACACCGGCCTGGACACCTTCGACAAGGTGATCGCCGCAAACCTCAGGCGGAACGCGCCAATGACCGCGATGCTGGCGTATCTCGCGTCGGAGGATCCGGTCACCACTCCGCGAGACCGGCGGGTTATGGCGGTGGATTCCACCGGCAAGATTCCGACCTGGCCGGCGTGTACCAAGCCGGCCCGGAGCTGGGGGGAGTCGGTACGCTAGGCAGTAGGCAGTGGGAAAAGGCCCCGGCGAGATCGCTTCGCTACGCTCGCGATGACACCCGCACACGGCTGCCTGCTGCCTGCTCCCTGTTGTTTGTGTCCGGACATGGGACGAAGCCATCCCACTCCCGAACAAGAACCGGATCGGCCTCACCCGTATGTCATTACCCAACTCTATGTGATTCTGGAGTTTAGCTAAAGCTGATTCGCGGCACGACTCTTCCCTTGTACTCCTCCGCTAGCAGTTCGCAGTTAGCCGGTAGCTGAAGGCCCCATGGACATCAAGCGCGAGCCGCAAAAAAACACGAAGAAGTACGTAATGATCGGCGCCGGGGTGGTTGCACTGGCCGCCGTCACCTTTGCCCTGATGAGTCTCAAGCCGGCCGCTCCGACGGTGGAGCTCGGGACGATCTACCTGGATACCGTCCAGCGAGGCGAGATGGTGCTCGAGGTGCGCGGGCCGGGGACGCTGGTTCCGGAGGACATCCGGTGGATCACCGCCGTGACGGCGGGCCGGGTCGAGAAGCGGAACCTGCAGCCGGGTGTCAGTGTGGAGGCGAACACCGTGCTGCTCGAGCTCACCAACCCCGACGTGGAGATCCAGACCCTCAACGCCGACCGCGCGCTCACCGAGGCGGAGTCGCAATTGGTGCAGCTCCGGACCACGCTGGCCAACAACCGGCTGAGCCAGGCATCGCAAGTGGCCGACCTGCGCTCGCAGTGGCTCGACGCCAAGCGGCGCGCCGAGAGCGGCGCCGAGCTCCTCAAGCAGGGGCTGATCATCCCGCTCGATCAGCAGCAGGCCCAGGATCGCGCCGACGCGCTGGGCAAGCGGGTCGAGTTCGAGGAGGAGCGCCTCCGGATTCTCACCTCGACGATCGGCGACCAGATCAGGGTGCAGGAGGAGCAGGTCTCGCGGTTGCGCTCGATCACCGCATTTCAGCACGGGCTGAAAGCGTCGATGGTGGTACGGGCGGGAGCGAAGGGGGTGCTGCAGGAAATCCCCCTCGAGGTGGGTCAGTACGCCCAGGCCGGCGCGACGCTGGCCAAGGTGGTGCCCACGCCGCTCCGTCTCAAGGCGGTGCTTCGCATTCCGGAAGTTCAGGCCAAGGACGTGGCGATCGGCCAGAAGGCGTCGATCGACACCCGCAACGGTATTGCCGCTGGGCACGTCGCACGGAGTGACCCCGCGTCGGTCAACGGGACCGTGACGGTGGACGTGGCGCTGGACGGCACCCCGCCCGCCGGCGCCCGGCCCGACCTGAGCGTGGATGGCGTCATCGAGATTGCCCGGATGAACGACGTGCTCTACATGGGACGTCCTCCCTACGGCCAGAGCGATGCGCCGATCGGGATCTTCAAGCTGGTCGAAGGCGGCAAGTACGCCCAGCGGGTGACGGTGCGGCTGGGCCGGACCTCGGTGAACAGCGTCGAAATCAAGGAAGGCCTCGCCCCCGGCGACGTGGTGATTCTGAGTGATATGTCGCGGTGGGATAACGTAGAGCGAGTAAGAATCAAATAGGGATTAGGGAGCTAGGGAGTTAGGGAGCTAGGGCGCTCCCTTCCACCCTCCCTGGTTCCCTAACTCCCTAGCTCCCTAGCTCCCTAGCTCCCTAGCCCCTAACGAAGGATTTGAACATGTCGACGGCACCCGGAGAGACCCTCATCAAGCTCGACGGCATCAAGAAGGTATTCCTGACCGACGAGCTCGAAACCCACGCGCTCGCCGATATCCACCTGCAGCTGATGAAGGGGGAGTACGTCTCGATCTCCGGCCCCTCTGGGTGCGGCAAGACGACGCTGCTCTCCATTCTCGGGCTGCTGGATACGCCGAGCGGCGGCACCTATACGCTGGCGGGTCACTCGGTGCAGAGCCTGACCCCCTCGGAGCGGGCCCGGGTCCGCAATCGGCAGATCGGATTCATCTTCCAGGCGTTCAACCTGATCGGCGACCTCACCGTCTACGAGAACGTCGAGCTGCCGCTCACCTATCGCGGCATGCCCTCCTCCGAGCGTCTGCAGCGGGTGACCAGCGCGCTTGAGCGGGTCGGGATGGCGCACCGGATGAAGCACTACCCCTCTCAGCTCTCCGGCGGCCAGCAGCAGCGTGTCGCGGTCGCGCGCGCGGTGGCCGGTGAGCCTGCGATTCTCCTCGCCGACGAGCCGACCGGAAACCTCGATTCCCAGAACGGCGAAGCGGTTATGGAGCTGCTGCGCGAGCTGCACCGCGGCGGTGCCACCATCTGCATGGTCACCCACGACCCGCGCTACGCGAAGTGGGCCGACCGCGAAGTGAAGCTGTTCGACGGCAAGGTGGTTGAAGAGGAAGCGGGCAGCGGCCGCGTCGACGTGCACCACTAGCCTCGGCCCAGGCGCGGTGACCGGTGTCTATCCTGGCGGAGTTCCAGCACGCCGCGCGATCCCTGGCGCGGGCACCGGGCCTCGTGGCCGTCGCCGTCATTTCCCTCGCGCTGGGGATTGGCGCCAACGCGACGATCTTCAGTTTTGTCAATGCCATAGAGCTCCGGCCGCTCCCCTTTCCCGAACCCGGGCGGCTGGTCGACGTCAGCGAGGACAACCCGAAGCAGCTCTGCGCCGGGTGCGCGGTGGGCACTTCGTGGCCGGCCTACCGCGTCTGGCGGGAGTCGGCCCGGAGCTTCGCCGGCCTCGAGGCCTACCGCGAGAGCTCGTTCGCCCTCGCCGGAGATCGTGAAGCCGAGCGGGTCGGCGGCGCGCTCACCACAGCGGGTCTCTTTCCCCTGTTCAGCGTCCGGCCCCTTCTTGGCAGGGGCTTCCTCCCCGACGACGATCGCGCCGGCGCGCCGCCAGTCGTCCTGATCGGGCACGGCCTCTGGGTCCGGCGGTTCGGCTCCGACAGCGCCGTGCTCGGGAAGACCGTCCGGGTAAACGGCGTGCCGCGCATAGTGATCGGCGTCATGCCAGTGGGTTTCCGCTTTCCGGAATTCGCCGCGCTCTGGCTGCCGATGGCGCCCGAGGTCCAGACCATGGCCGCGGACGACCGTTCTCTCGGTGTGGTCGGACGCCTGGCTCCCGGCGTCACCCCCGCGGCCGCCGGTCTCGAGATGGCGGGCATCGCGGGTCGGCTCGCCGCCCAGGACTCCGCGACCTACGCCGGCTGGACCGCGCGGGTGGGATCGCTCCGTCAGGACATGACGAAGGACGAAAGCGGGCAGGGTTTCCTGCTCGCGCTGGCCGCTTCGGGATTCGTGCTCCTCATCGCCTGCGCCAATCTCGCGAATCTTTTCCTGGCCCGCGCCACGAGCCGCGCCCGCGAGCTGGCGGTGCGCGTCTCCCTCGGCGCGAGCCGGGCGCGCATCGTGGGCCACCTGTTGGCCGAGTCGACGCTGCTTGGCCTCGCGGGCGGACTGCTCGGGCTGGTGCTCTCGCTTTGGGGAGTGCGGCTTGTCACCGGACTGATTGGCAGCGAGCTCCCCTTCTGGCTGGTGCTCACTCCCGACTGGCGGCTCCTCGCCTTCACCTTTCTGCTCGCCTTGTTCGCGGGAGTCGCCTTCGGGCTGACCCCGGCGCTCAAGTCCTCCCGCATCGACCTGAACGAAGTGCTGAAGACCGGCGGCGCCGGCGCGACCAGCGGCCGGCGCGAGAATCGCCTGCGCGGTGCGCTGGTGGTGGCGCAGGTGGCGCTCGCGATCGTGCTCCTCGCCGGAGCGGGGATCACCGTCAAGACGTTTCTGCTCGCGCGGAGCACGGCCCATCTCCGGTACGATCCGAAGGCGGTCCTGGCCGCGCGCCTGACGCTCGACGCGCCGAAGTACGAAGTCCCGGGGCAGGGAAGGCTCACCCAGGATCAGCTGCTGGAGCGGCTGCACATGCAGCCGATGGTGGAGGCAGCCGCGGCCGAGCAAACCGATTTCCTCGGCACCTTTCTTGGCACCGCCAGCCGCGTCACCCTGGAAGGGCAGACCGAGCCGCTCGCCCACGCCGATGCGCCGCGCTTTCAGATGCAGGTCACGCCGGAGTATCTCGCGGTATTGGGAATGCCCATCGCGCGGGGCCGGGGCATTGCGCCGCAGGACGGACCCGGGACGGAGCCGGTGGCGGTGGTCGCCGCGCTCACTGCGGCCCGGCTCTGGCCGGACCAGGATCCCCTGGGGAAGAGGCTCCGGATCGGCGACGCCACCGGAGGGCGCTGGATCACGGTCGTCGGCGTGCTGGCGGAAGAAGTGAGGACGCCGGCCAGCCGGGGCAATGGCATGCTCCTCTACACGCCGCTGGCGCAGTCTCCGGCGGCCCCCTTCCGCGTGCTCATCCGCTTCCGGGGTGATGCTCCCACCATGGCCACCACGCTGCGCGCCGTCGCGAGCACGGTGGATCCCGACGAGCCGGTCGAAGAGGTGATGACCATGGAGCAGGATCTGTTCGAGCGCATCCAGCCGATCAAGGTCATGGTGGGCCTGCTGGGATTCCTGGGGGGCATCGCCCTGCTGCTCTCGGCTTTCGGCATTTACGGAGTGATGTCCTACATCGTGGCCCGGAGCGGCCGCGAGCTCGGGATCCGGATGGCCCTTGGCGCCGAAGTCCGCAACGTCCACCGCCATGTGGTGGGCCGAGGGCTCCGGCTCACGCTGCTCGGCCTGCTGATCGGACTCCCCTCGGCCTTCGGGCTCACCCGGCTGCTGCGGGGGGTCCTCTTCGGCGTCAGTCCCGCCGATCCCGCGGTCTTCATCTCGGTGTCGATGCTCCTCGCGGGCATCGCCGTCATCGCCTGCTGGCTGCCGGCCCGCCGCGCGACCCGGGTTGATCCTCTCATCGCGCTCCGCGCGGAGTAACGCTTCGTGAATACGGCCCTCGCCGATCTCCGCTACGCCTGGCGCACCCTGCTGCGCACCCCCGGCTTCGTCGCCGTGGCGGTGATATCGCTTGCCCTGGGTATCGGCGCCAACACCACGATCTTCAGCATTGTGAACGGTCTGCTCTTCCGGCCGCTGCCGGTGCCACGGCCGCACGAGGTCGTCGGTGTGTTCACCAGCGATTACAGCGGGCCCGCGTTCGGAGCCTCGGCTTACACCGACTACCTCGACATCGCCGCCCAAAGCAAGATGCTGAGCGGTCTTGCCGCGCATGCCCTCAAGCCGGTCAGCTTCTCCGCCGAGGGCACCACCGAGCGCCTCGTCGCCGAGCTGGTGAGCGCCAACTACTTCGATGTGCTGGATGTCAGACCCGTCCTGGGAAGAGGATTTCTACCCGAGGAGGGAGATCTGCTTCGCCCCTCCGCCGTGGTTGTCCTGAGCGACGCGGTGTGGCGAAGCCGGTTCGGAAGTAGCCCAGAAATCCTCGGCAGGATGATCACGATCAGCGGCCGGCCCATGACGGTGGTCGGTGTCATGCCGCCCGGCTATCAGGGGATTCTGCGCGGGCTCAAGCTCGATATATGGGTCCCGGCACCGATGCAGACGGTTCTCGATCCAACGGAGGACCAGTGGAGCAGAGGCAACCGGTCGTTCCTGTTGACCGGGCGGCTCCGGCCCGGCATCGAGGCCGCGGCGGCGCAGACCGAGATGTCGCTGCTGGCCGAGCGGCTTCATCGCGAGCATCCGCGGCAGTGGACCGATGTGCGCGGGGCGGGCCGCCGGCTCACCCTCCTGACCGAATCCAGGATCCGGATCGCTCCCCCCGACGCGCGCGGCCCCGCGGTGGCGGGATCGGTGCTGCTCATGGTGGTGGTCGGCCTGGTGCTGCTGGTGGCTTGCGCCAACCTCGCGGGGCTCCTGCTGGCGCGGGCCGCGGCACGGCGACGCGAGATCGCAATCCGCCTGGCGCTGGGGGCCACGCGGGGCCGGCTGATCCGCCAGTTTCTGACCGAGAGCGTGCTGGTCACGTTCGTCGGGGGAGGGCTCGGGCTCCTGCTCACCGCGTGGATGACGCAAATACTCCAGCGCTTCCAGCCCCCGACCGGCCTCCCGCTGCGGCTCGATCTGCCGGTGGACGCGCGGGTCATCGGGTTCGCGGTGGGCATCTCGCTGCTCACCGGCGTGCTCCTCGGCCTGGTGCCTTCCCTGCAGGCATCGCGCCCCGCGCTGCTGCCCGCACTCAAGGAAGAATCGGGCGGCTGCAAACCGGTCCGCACCAGGTTGCGGGAAGCCTTCATCGTGGGGCAGGTGGCGCTCTCCTTCCTGCTGCTCACCGGCGCGGGATTGTTCCTGCGGAGCCTCGGTCGCGCCAACGCGGTCGATCCCGGATTCGGCGCGCGCCTTGGTGCAATGGCATCGGTAGACCTCTCGCTCCACGGCTATTCGGAGGAACGGGGACGCCGGCTTCAGGATGCCGCACTCACCCGCCTCCGCGCGATTCCCGGTATCGAGGCGGCGGCGTGGACCACCAGCGTGCCACTGTCGCTGGGCGGCAGCAGCCGGCGGGGCATTTCCATCCGCGGTTATGCCAGGGAACCGGGTGATGATCTCGAGTTTCCCGAGGCGAGTGTGTCCGCCGGATACTTCGAGACCATGCAGGTGGACCTCGTGCGGGGCCGCGCACTGAACGAGCAGGACCGGGCCGGCGCGCCCGGCGTGGTAGTGGTAAACGAGGCGTTCGCGCGGCGATTCTGGCCCGGCGCCGATCCGTTGGGCAAGGAAATCAGCGCGCGGGGCCCCGACGGACCCTTCCTGACGGTCGTGGGCGTAGCCCGGGACGGCAAGTATCAGAGCATGGCGGACGAGCCGACGCCGTTCGTGTACTTCCCCCTGGCCCAGGGCTACTGGCCGGTGGTCACGCTGCTCGCGCGGACCAGCCAGGATCCCGGGGCCGCGGTGCGCGCGGTACGCAGCAGCCTCCTGGTCTCGGATCCCGACCTGGCCATCTTCAATGCCCAGACTTTGGGCGAGCACCTGGCCCTTACCCTGCTCCCGCAGCGGGTGGCCGCCATCGTCATCGGCAGCTTCGGCGGAGTGGCGCTGCTGCTCGCCGCAATGGGCATCTACGGGATCGTGGCCTTCAGCGTGAGCCAGCGTACCCGGGAAATCGGGGTGCGGGTTGCCCTGGGCGCCGCCCGTCGCGACGTGATCCGGCTCATGGTCCGGAGCGGCATGCGCCCGGTGGCCATCGGCGTGGGGCTGGGCCTGGTCACCGCGCTGGCCGTCACCCGGCTGCTCCGGAGCTTCCTGACGGGGGTGAGCCCGACCGATCCCGCCACCTTCGCCGCGGTAGTGCTCGCGTTCCTCGGCGTGGCCCTCTGGGCCGCGCTGGTGCCGGCGCGCCGCGCCGCGCGGATCGATCCGCTCACGGCACTCCGGTCCGAATAACGAGAGATCTGTGTGAGGAATAATGGGAAACTTGCTGCAGGACTTGCGCTATGCTTTCCGCGCCCTGGCCCGCGCACCCGGATTCGCCGCGGTAGCAATCCTGAGTCTCGGGCTGGGCATCGGGGCCGTCACCACGATCTTCACCTGGACCGACCGGTGGGTGCTCAATCCGCTGCCGGTGGTCAAGGATGCCGGGGGGCTGCTCTACGTCAACACCCGGTCACCGGGTGGGGGAACATGGGCGATCTCCTATCCATCGTATCGTGACTGGAGCCAGCGGAATCGCGCCTTCGTCGGACTCACCGTTTTCAATCTGGCCCAAGTCGGACTTCGCATTGATGGCGGCACCGAGCGCGCCTGGGCCGTCACCGCCTCCGCCAACTATTTCGACGTCCTCGGCGTGCCGATGCTCGCGGGACGATCGTTCCGCGCCGAGGAGGAGCACGGCGCCGTCCAGGTCACGGTGCTTGGTTATGCCTTCTGGCAGCGCCGATTCCACGGCGATATGGGCGTGCTCGATCGGAAGCTCAACCTGAACGGCCACGATTTCACGGTCATCGGGATCGCGGCGCCCCGGTTCGGGGGCGCCTACGTTGGCCTGAACATGGATCTGTACCTGCCGGTCACGACCCGCAGCGTCCTCGACGGTGGGCGGCCGTGGGAAGAGCGCGGCTCCCAGTGGCTCGAGGGGATCGGGCGGCTCAAGCCAGGGGTCACCGCGGCCGCGGCTGGTGCGGACATGGCGCGGGTGGGCCGCGAGCTGGACGCGCTCTATCCCGACGACCTCAATCATCCGGTGCTGTCACCGCTCCGCTCGCAGGGCGCATCCGCGGTGCTGCTGCCGGTCATGTCGGCTCTGCTCGGCGTCACCGCGCTGGTGCTGCTGATCGCCTGTGCCAACGTAGCCAACCTCCTGCTCGCCCGAGCCGCGGCGCGGCAGAAGGAGCTGGGCGTGCGCCTCGCGATCGGGGCGGGCCGGGCACGGCTCATCCGCCAGCTCCTCACCGAGAGCCTGCTGCTGGGCGCGGCCGGCGGACTCGCCGGTCTCCTGCTCGCGTTCTGGGGCCGGAACGCGATGAAGAGCTTCATTCCCCCGGCCCCATTCCCCATCGACTTCGAAACCAGCCTCAATCTCCGGGTCGTCGGATTCAGCCTGCTGGTGACGCTCGCCACGGTGATGGCATTCGGACTCCTGCCCGCGCTTCGCGCCTCGCGTCCGGATCTGGTGCCGGTGCTCAAGGATCTGGCCACCGGCAGCGGCGCGCGGGGACGGCTGCGCGGAGCGCTGGTGGCGGGGCAGGTGGCGCTCTCGCTCGTGGCGTTGGTTTGCGCCGGCCTCTTTCTCCGAGGATTGGCGCGGGCGCAGCAGGTCGATCTCGGCTTCAAGAATCCGGAAACACTGTTGCTCGTGTCGACTGATCTGCATCTGGCGGGTCTGCCCGATTCCGCTGGCCCCGCGACCGTGGACCTGGTGCTGGAGCGGGTTCGCGGCATGCCGGGAGTTCTCGCGGCAGGCACCAGCGACTTTGTGCCCTTGGGATTCGGAGGCAATTCCTCCGCCGGGATCGCCGTGGACGGCTACACGCCCGCCAAGAACGAGAACATGTCGGTGCAGTACGCCCGGATCAGCGGGGGATACTTCGAGACGATGGGGCTCCGCATCACCGAGGGGCGGTCCATTGGTACGGAGGATCGGAAAGGGAGCGGACTCGTGGCGGTCGTGAACGCGGCCTTCGTACGTCGCTTCTGGCCCGGCCAGGCCGCGGTGGGAAAGCAGTTTCGCCGCGGAGAGCAGTCCTACACGGTGGTCGGTGTAGTGCAGGACTCGAAGTACGCCAAGATCATCGAGACGCCGTATTCCTTCATTTACTATCCGGTGGCGCAGCGATACGCCTCGGATTTCACGCTCCATGTACGCACCGCAACGCCCGCGAGGGGGTTGATCGAGCCCTTGCGGAAGGAAGTCGCGGCCGCCAAGGCCACCCTTCCGTTCCTCGATCCGCGCACCATGGGCGAGCAGATTATCCCCGCCACGATCGGTCAGCGGATGGGATCGCGCATGCTGGCACTCTTCGGCGGGGTGGCGCTGCTTCTCGCGGCCATCGGCCTGTATGGCGTCATGTCGTACTCGGTGAGCCAACGCACCAGGGAAATCGGGGTCCGCCTGGCGCTCGGCGCCGATGCGCGAGGCGTAACCCGGATGGTGCTGCGCCAGGGGCTCCGGCTCACCGCGATCGGGCTCGTTGTGGGGGGCGTACTGTCGCTTGGAGCGGGCTTCCTGCTCCGGAGCCAGCTGTTCGGCCTGAGCCCGGCGGATCCGGTGACCTTCGGCGCGCTCACGCTGCTGCTCGCGGTCGTGGCGGCCGGGGCGACGATCGTGCCGGCGCGTCGGGCTGCCCGAGTCGATCCCATCATAGCGTTGCGAAGCGAATAGAATGCGACCCGGGGGCGTTACATTCTTCCAGCTCCCTAGCTCCCTAGCTCCCTAGCTCCCTAG
>CAZHSO010000094.1:0-11285 GCA_964535105.1 uncultured Gemmatimonas sp. | reverse complement strand
CCTGCCTCCTCGCCTCTTTGCCTCCTTGCCTCCTTGCCTCCTACTTCGTGAGCAGAACGTACACCAGCGCCAAAACCGCCACCACAGCCAGTGTTGCCACCCCGTAGAGCAGCCGGCGGTCGTTGCTTATCGGCGCGGCCGGCGCGGGGACCCCACCAGTTGCAGTCGGGATGTTGGTCGCGGTGCGCTCGCCGGTGGGCAGCGACCGCTCCAGCGTCGTCCCCGCGGCCACGAGCCGGAGCGCCTCGACCATCTCGTCCGCGGTCTGATAGCGTCCCGCCCGGTCCTTGGCCAACGCCTTGGCCAGAATCCGGTCTAGCGCTTCCGGGGCCTCGGGGCGATGCTCTCGAAGTAAAGGAATGGGCGCCTGCAAGTGCTGCATGATGACCTTGCCGATCGAGGCGCCCACGTACGGCGGCCGGCCGGAGATCATCTCGAACAGCATGCACCCGACCGCGTAGATGTCGCTCCGGTGGTCGATGTTCTCCAACCCCTGCGCCTGCTCCGGGCTCATGTAGGGCGGCGTGCCGAGAGGAATGCCTATCGCGGTGATGGAGCGCTGGCCTTCGCTCACCGCGCGCGCGATTCCGAAATCGGCGACGATGGCATGCCCCGCGGAGAAGAGAATGTTCTCCGGCTTGATGTCCCGGTGCACGACCCCGCGCGAATGCGCGTAGGCCAGCGCGCTGGTCACCTCGATGGCCACCTGCACCGCATTGTCCACCGACAGCATCTTGTCCCAGAGCAGCCGGTCCCGCAGGCTCTCACCCTCCACGTGTGGCATCACGTAATAGCAGAGCCCGTCCTCCGCGCCCGAATCGAAGAGGCCGAGGATGTTCGGGTGCTGGAGTTTGGCGGTGATCTGGATTTCCCGGAGAAACCGCTCCGCGGTCAGCGAGGTGGTGATTTCCGGCTGCAGGAGCTTGATCGCGACGGTGCGTCCGTGGCGGAGGTCCCGGGCCAGGTATACCGTCGCCATCCCGCCCCGCCCGAGCTCGCGCTCGATCGCATAGCGGCCTTCGAGCAGTGCCTGGAATCGCTGGGACAGTGAATCGTTCACGGAAGCAGCCGCTCGTGAAGGTGGGGGTGGTCGGGCCCGGGCCTCCCCTGCCGCACATAGGTGCCGTCGGGCCCAAGAAGCCAGGCCGACGGCTCTGCGAGCAGCGCGCTGAGAAGGGCGTCGAGTCGAGCGACCAGAGTCGGGGCCCGCACGGGAATCACCACCTCGACCCGCCGCCTGAGATTTCGGGGCCGCCAGTCAGCCGACCCGATAAGATACTCCTGCTCCCCGCCATTGCCGAAGTGGTAGATCCGCTCGTGCTCCAGGAACCGGCCCAGGACGCTCACCACCTGGATCCGCTCCGACACCCCGGCTACCCCAGGCCGGAGGATGCAGAGCCCCCGCACGACCAGCCGGATGTCCACCCCCGCCGCCCCCGCCTTGTAGAGGGCCGCAACGATCTCGGGGTCTTCCACGCCATTCACCTGGGCCCGGATGAGGCCGCCCCGCCCGGCCCTCGCATGGTCGATCTCCCGCTCGATCCGCTCCAGGAATCCCGGCAGCATCGTGGCCGGCGCCACCAGCAGCCGGCGGTAGCTCGAGCCCGGGGCCCGGGAGGAGCCGGTCAGCTGATTGAAAAAATCGGTGAGATCGGCGGTGATCTCCGGGTCGGCTGTAAGCAGCCCCAGATCGGTATAGAACCGCGCGGTGGACTCATTGTAGTTCCCGGTGCCGACGTGGGCGTAGCGCCGGAGCCCCAGGGCGGTGCGCCGCACCACGAGCGAGACCTTCGCGTGGTTCTTGAGACCCACCAGCCCGTAAATAACCTGGGCGCCGGCGTCTTCGAGCCGCCGCACCGAGCCCACGTTCCGCGTCTCGTCGAACCGGGCCTTGAGCTCGATGAATACCGCGACGTCCTTCCCCTTTTCCGCCGCGCGCACCAGCGCGTCCACCACCAGCGAGTGCTCTCCCTGGCGGTAGAGCGTGAGCTTCAGCGCCACGACCCCGGGGTCCTCTGCCGCCTCGTGGAGAAAGCGGCCCACCGTCGCCGCAAACTCCTCGTAGGGATGGTGAATCAGGATGTCGCCCCGATCGATCTGGTCGAAGACGCTCTGATTCGCGGCGAGCGGGCGCCGGGGGTGGAAGGGGCGGAACGACTGAGCGGGGGGGAGCCGCCCGGCAAGATCGCGCAACACGGTGAGATCGAGCGGCGGATCCAGCTCATAGAGATCCTCGGGACCGAGGAGCGCGGTCACTCCTCTCCGCTCGAAGCGCAGCTCACGGAGAATCGTCTCCCGCACACCGAGGGGCATTCTGGCCTCGACCTCGACCCGGACCGGGGCGTTTCCGGGCCGGCGCTTCACTTCCTCCTCGATGGCCTGCAGGAGATCCCCCGCTTCCTCCTCGTTCACCTCGAGATCGGCGCCGCGGGTGATGCGGAACAGCCAAGCGCCTTCCACGATCCGGTCGGGATAGAAGGCCTGGATGTTGGCGCGGATGACCTCCTCCACAAGGATCAGATCCTCGCTGCCGGGCACCTTGAGGATCCGCTCCAGCCGGGCGCGGAGGGGCAGCGTCGCGAAGTGGACCGGCCCGGTGCGAACGTCGAGGAGCACCACACCGAAGGTGAGCGTGAGCTGGGGAATGACCGGGAAGGGGTGACCGGGGGAGAGCGTCATAGCCCTGGGCGTCAGGACCGGAAGCATTTCCGATTCGAACTGCCGGGTAAGCTCGGCGCGCGCGGTGTCGTCCAGCTCGTCCCAGTGGCGGGTCCGCACCCCCTTCTCCGCCGCCGCGGCGAGACATTCTTCGGCGCAACGGATCTGCCGAGCGAGCAGGGGTGGCACCCGTGCGCTGATCGCTTCGAGCTGCTCCCGCGCGGTCAGCCCGTCGAATCCTCGGGACGAGGAGCCTGCCAGGACCGCCGCTTTGAGCGCGCCCACCCGCACGGAGAAGAACTCATCGAAGTTGGCGCCGACGATCGCGAGGAAGCGGAACCGCTCGGCGAGCGGGACACCGGGATCCTCCGCCATCTCGAGCACCCGCGCGTTGAACGCGAGCTGCGATAGCTCGACGTTGAGGAACCGATCGGGCGGAAGATCGGTGCTCGCGCGCCGGGGCGCCGCGCGGTGCGGCGGCGATGGGGTCGCGCGGCGCTTCGGCTGGGGCGGCGGGGCAAACCGCTCGGTGGGGCCGCGCACCGGACTCGCGAGAAGATTGGCCCGCGTGGCCACGGCGAGCGCCGCCAGCGTCTCGGCGGTGCGGATCTCGGGGGTGCCGATCCGTGCGACGGCTTCGCTCGCCGTCACCCACTGCAAGTGATTGGCGCCATCGCCGTCACCCCGAATTCTGCGCGCCACCCACACTTCGAGCGCGTCACGATCTTCGGTGCCGGGCAGCGACGCCAGGAGCGAGAGCGTTCCCACACTGCTCCCGGTGACGCGGCGGAGGAGATGCCGCGCCGCCTCCTCGCCGCTGCCGCGCGCCACGGGAAGGGCATGCCCCCCTTCATGCTCCACGAAGCCGACAAGCCCCTCGTCGAGCGCCAGCAGCACCACCGAGGTCTCGGTGGAGAACCTTCTCTCGGCAACTTCGGCGGACATCGCCACCACCAGGTGGGAGGCGCGCTGGTGCCGCGGCGCCACCAGCGGCCGAAGACCGTGCTGCCGCTCCAGCGCCTGGGCGATCTCCTCGAGGTGCGGCGCACCGGGCGCGAGCCGGCGGACCTGGAGCTCTTCGAAACTCCGGCTGAGTCCCCCGTGGCGAATGGTGCAGAGATCGTAGAGGAAGGCGAAGCGGGGCTCGCGCCGGAAGAATCCCGCGCTTGCGATCCGGCTCCAGCGCTCGACCTCGAGTTCGATCCGAGGCTTGAGGGATAGAGGATCGACCAGGCCGCGGAGCCGGCGCGCCGGCTCGGAGCTGCCCTCCAGGGCCTGGCGCGGATCGAGCTCGGGCACCTCCTCCTCGTACCGCTCTCCGCGCGACGAGGTGCCGCCGCTGATAAAAAGCGTCAACAGTCTTCGGTCGTCAGTCCGGACCCGGACCCGGCAGGAGACCCCCTTGGCCAGGAGGGTCTGCTCGGCGGTGTCGAGGTAGATGTCGCGGTGAAAGCTGCGGGAGGGCGGTGAGCCCCGGAGGCGGGGCGGAAGCGCTGCGTCGCGAAGCTCGGCGAGCGCTTCCGGTCCCGCCACATCACAGCGGAACTGGGACTCTGCGGCCATCAGACATCACGCACGTCGATCGTCACCACTTTGGGGAGAACCGCGCGCCGCATGGCCTCGACCACGAGGGTGCTCGGAATGCTCTTTTTGAAGCGCACTTTGTATTGCGCGCTGGCCCGACCGCCGTCGCCGGCGCCGGCCTTCTCGAACTCCCATCGCTTGGTCTGTCCCGTGAGGATCTGCTCGACGGCTTGCCGGATGGCCACCGCGTCGTCGGGCTGCATCTGGATCCGGAGCAGAGAGTCGGATTTCGGCTTCTTGTCTTCGTCGGACTCGTCGCGGTCGGCATCGGAGCCGGGCATGCCGAGGTCGGCCGCCACTTTGCGGCCTCGCTCGGAGGCGCGCTGGGCGATGGCCTGGAGCTGATCGGGGGTCATCGATCGCAGCAGCTGCTTGTCCACCAAGTTGAGGAAATCCGCCCCCTGGGCCGGCGCCTCGGCGCGCACCCGGTCCAGCCGCTTCTGGGCCACGCTCGCCTCGAGCTGGGCCGGCATCCGCCCGAAGTCGAATTTCCAGGCGAAGAGCACCACGACGTTGTAGAACACCGAAATCGCCAGCGCCACCGACATCACCTGCACCCCCGAGGCGAGCCCGACCGCGATCGAGAGGAAGATGTAGATCGCGTCCTTGGGATCTTCGAGCCGGTTGCGGAAGGCGACGGCGCCCACGACACCGCCGAGTCCAAAGGCGATGGCGAGACTGCTCCGCACCAGCAGGATCAGTCCGGCCACCACGATCGGCAGGAAAATCAGGGTCTGCACCGTGGACTGGTTGAACCCCCGACGGGAGCGGGTCAGGATGTACACCAAAGCAACCGGAATCATGAGCAGGACCGCGCCCAGCATCGCGACGACCGTTTCAAACGCCATGGTCGCCGGAGCGAGGTTGACGTAGCTCCCGGTGTCTTCGGAAAGCGCTTTCTTCCCGGTCGCCACCGCTTCCGCGAAGCGCTCCAGGGTGAAGACGCCCTGGAGGTTCGGGTTGACCAGGTAGAGGATGTACACCCCGAGAGCGAGGACGGCGTAGTAGGCGATGACCTGCCGAACGGGGTGGGCGGAAAACCAGGACGACGACGGCGCGCTCGAACGGCTGGACTCCATCGATGTCCTCACGGCTGGGCTGGAAACGGAAGGAGTGACTGGGAAATAAGATAACTCCCGAACGCAGGATGGGAGTTGCCGCCCGGACGCCGAACTATTAGCTTAGTACTGAGGAGTACATTTTGCGACCCGTTTCCGAAGCTCCGCCCATGCTGAGCACACCTGGTTTCCATCATGTCACGCTCGTTTCCGGCCATGCCCCCCGCACCATTCGCTTCTACCGGGACCTGCTCGGCTTCGAGCTCCTTCCGCCGGCGCCGGGGCGCGCGGGCGCTCCGGCCCATGATCTGACCTTCGGCATACAGGGCGGCAGGCCGGGGACCCTGCTCGCCTTCTTCGAGCGGCCGGACGCCCCACGAGGGCGTCCCGGCATCGGCGGGGTCCATCACGTCGCCCTCGGCGTGACCGATGAGGCGGCGCTGCTCATGTGGAAGCGCTGGCTCAACCAGCACGGGGTCGCCACCAGCGGTCCGATCAATCGGGGCTACTTCAAGAGCCTCTACTTCACCGATCCCGACGGCCAGATCCTCGAGCTCGCCACCGCGGGCCCCGGCTATGCCATCGACGAACCGGCGGACGCGCTCGGGCGCGAGGTGATTGCCCACCACGAGCACCTGCTCCAGCAGACGGATGACGGCAGCGAGTATGCCGCGCGGACCCATCCGGAGCCGATCCCCGCCGTGATGGCGCCGATGGCGATCTCGGGGATTCACCATGTGTCGGCCATCACCTCGGACACAGAGCGGGCGGACCTCTTCTATTCGAAGAACCTCGGGCTCACCCGGGTCAAGAAGACGGTGAATCAGGACGATCTCAGGATGCCGCACCATTTCTGGGCCAGCTACGACGGCCACCGCGTCGCGCCGCACAGCAGCTGGACGCTCTTCGAGTATCCGGCGCGGTTCCACCGGACGATCGAAGGCGTCGGGCAAACCCACTCCGTGGCATTTCGCGCGTCGAGCGCCGAGGAGCAAGGAGCCTGGCGGGAGCGATTGCTGGAAGCGGGAGTTCCGGTCTCGCCGGTCGTCGAGCGAGGCGGGTTCAAGAGCATCGAGTTCAAGGATCCGGACGGGATAGTGCTGGAGCTGGTCGCGTCACCCTGAGCGCAGCGAAGAGACGGCGCCGCGTGTCTCACCGCGGGCTCGGGGCGGGCTGGCCTCCGGGGAGCGCTCGAGTTCGCTGCGCTCACTAGCGCCCCCGTCGTCAGCCCGCTCCCTGCGCCCGCTCGCGTAAGTCACTCGGGCGATGAGTGGGGCTCGCCATAGGGGACGTCGGGCCGTGAGGGATCCGCGTGAATCTGCGAATTGCGTTGGCCCGCAGGCCCCGTGGGCGAGCCTCACTCGAGCCCGGGGGCGAGACATCGCGAGAAAGGCGCCGGTCGCCGCTCACGCCGTCAAAACGGGAACCCGAACCCGACGATGACCCGGTTCCCTTCCTTGTCCTTGGTCGGCCGAGCGACGCCCACAAACGCCACGCTGCTCCTGGACAGGAACGACATCCAGAAGCCGCCCCCGATCGCGGAATGCATCTCGTCGGACGTTTCCCCATCGACATAGACCCGGCCGGCGTCATAGAACCCGAAAACGCCCTGCTGCCCGGGGACGACGAACTTGATCCGGGTGAGCGGCAGCCGAAGCTCGGCCGAGCCGTAGACGGCGGCCTCGCCGGCAAAGCGATCGAAGTTGTAGCCGCGAAGCGTGCGCAGACCGCCCAGCCGCGCCGTCTCGAAGAAAGGAATCCGGTCGCCGAAGGTCTTGACCCCGCCCACGAACAGATTCAGCGAGGGCTGCCAGGAGCCGCGCGGCGCCAGCGCGAGCGAACCTTCCGCCTCCACCTTCCCGAAGAACTCCTCGACATCCCACGCCTTCGGGAAGCCGCCGGCCTTGAGCGAGAGGTACACGCCCTTGGTGGCAAACCCGGGATAGTCGCGTCCGTCGATGCGCAGCTCGGCCCCCATCCCGACCATGCCGAACCGTCCGCTGCCGTAGGGCTGGTCAGTCCCGATGAAGCGCTCGCTGTTCGGCTTGCTGTCGAGCGGGGCATCGGACCAGCGCACCTCGGGTCCGATACTCCAGAGATCGTTTCGTCCGAAGCGGGAGCCGAACCTGACACCCGCCCCGAGCAGATTCTGGTTGAGCTTGTAGAACGACTTCGGCCCGGTCGACGGTGTTTCGTTGCCGAGGCCGTACCACCTGAGCGTCTCGATGCCGCTCGCCAGGACGTCGAAGCGATAGAATCCACTGGAGTTTTCGAATTGCCGGGTGATCCCGCCGATAAAGCGACCGGATTTCTTCGCCGTGGAATACTGGAGCTGGTAGCTGAGTCGGGTCGAATAGGGAATGCGACGGAAGCCGAACCAGTCGAGGTGACCGCCGTACTGAATGACCGCGCCCAGATCGGTGGCAAAGTAGCCGGTCAGCAGGCGCAGGCTCTTGTGCCCCCAGTCGCGCGGTGGCAGCTCTCTCGGATTCGCGCTGTCGGGCTTCCAGCTCCACTCCTTGCGGTTGATACCGGCGCCTTCGGCCCGGTTTTCTCCCCGGTCGTCGTACAGGTTAACCCCACCGCGCTTATTCACGGTGAACTGATCGTCGCCGCCGCCGCCGAGGACGCGCACCATCGGCGAGCTTCCCCCGTCGCCCTCGACGGTCACCCGGTCGTTGCCGCCCTGGAGGTAGAGGCGGACGCTGCCGGTTTCATCGGAATTGAAGGAGCGACGGAAGAATTCGTTCCCGTCATTGGTGAGGGTCACTACCGTGCGGCCATTTTCCTGCCGTACGACGCGGGCCTCGTCCCCCTTGTCAGAGCCGTAGACATCCACCTGGTCCGCAAGAAGCTCGTAGTACTTCCCGGCCATCTCCTCGATATTGCCGCGGCGCGCCCGAAGAATGCGCTCGAGGCGCGGTCCCTCGAGCGGGCGGAATTCCTGGGGAAGCTGGGCGACGGCGACGGCGATCGCCTGGTCGGTCATGCGGCTCTTCAGCACGGAGGCGATGGAATCCCACACCGGACGCTCCAGACCGGTAAGCAGACGGCGATCGAGGTCGCGCCCGTTCCACGCCGAGCCCACCATGTCGGCGTACTTGGGACCGAAGTTGAGGAGCTGGGGAGAAACCCGCCGCGCCTGTGCGGGGAGAAACCCATCGTACCGGACGAAGACCTGGTCCCGATCGCGCGGAATCGGAAGCCATCGCTCGCCGCCCGAACCACCCACCTTGGCCCAGCGCCACTGGTCCAGGTGCCGGTCCCAGTCACCCATGAAGACGTCGGTCAAACGGGCCAGGAGGAAGGCGCGCGCGTCGACCGGGATGCCGGGCTCGTCATCGAGCTTCTTGTACAGGTCCTCGGTGCCAACGATGTCGCTGGCGCCCGCGAAGGTGGCGCCTCCATCGGCGCGGTGGCGGGGCCGTTCTTCGATCGTCCCGAGCAAACCGGCGAACTCGGCCCGGAACTCACCGAGCGCGGGATCGTCGGCCATCTGCATCAGCGTCGGCTTTGCGTTGAGGACGCCTGCGGCATCGAGGAGCGATGGCGCGACCAGCATTCCCGCGGGATGCTGGGCACTCATCTGGTCGCGAAGGATGTCGGCGGCGACGGTGTGCTTGAGCTCGGCTGGCAGAATGCTCGTCGGATCCTTGTCGAGCGAGCGGAACTGGTACTCCCGGCCGTCCCCCCCGTCAAAGCGGAGGGACTTGGTCTGCGCTCCGCCACCCTTCGCCGTGGGCTTGAGGCCCCCCGCGAACTGGCTGAGGCGAAGCACGGGAACGCGGATGGGCGTCGTCCAGAGAGCCCGATACCGGGTGCCGAAGAAGAGGCGATGCAGCCCGCCGGCCTTGAACTGCGGGCCGGGCACCACCGTCACCGATTCCGCGGGCGCGTACCCCTGCCCCGCGGCGGGATTCGCGAGGGCGAATCCGCCCAGAATGGCCAGCCCCGCGGCACGCAGCTCAAGCGACCTCGTTCGCATAATCCCTCCCTCAGGGCTCGGTGAGCCAGATCGCCATGGATTCGCTGGAACCGGTCTTTTCCGTCTTCGTCACCGACAGGCGGGCTCGTCCCTGCCGGTCGATGTCGAGACGCATGAAACCCGGCGCAGCTTCGGCGTAGATCGTCTCCTTCTTCCAGCCGACCCCTTCCTGGTGGTCGATGATGCCGGATCCGCTCACGATAGTGTACTTCGCGTATGGCCCTTTGAACACCTGCAGGTTATGATCGTGCCCCGCGGCGTACAGGAGGGGGGGATGCTTCGCGAACGCCTTGGCGAACTGCGCGCGCATGTACTCGTTCCGCCCGTTACTCAGATCCTGGGATGTTATCCCCAGTTTTCGCACGAGCGGATAGATCGATCCGAGGACCGGAATGGGTATCCAGAGCCACCTCTTCCACCCGCGCAGGGGAAAGATGTGGCGGCTCAACCCGTAGCGCCCGCCATGCTCACCGCCGGAGGCGAGCGGATGGTGGGCGGCCACGATCACATGCCGCTTGCCGGCGCTGGCGAGGGTCGCTTCCAGCTGCTCGATGACCTGGTCTTCCGTCGTAGCGCGGCATCGTGAAGTGGTGCCGTAGGGCTTGTCGTGACTGTGGAGCCACCACTGGGTATCGAGAAATACCAGTCGGGCGGCCGTGCCCAGGTCCATCGTGACGGGCCCGGGACAGGCGGAGTCGGGAAGCTGAACGCTCAGACCCTTCACCCGCTCCCGCAGAAACTCCGAAACCCGGCCGATCGCGGGGAGACCGTCCTGCCCCCACCGCGCCCAGTCGTGATTTCCCGCGAGGAAGATCGCCCGGCGCTGGCTCTTGCGGGCGACGTCGAGCTGGACTTCGAGCCGCCGCTCGCCTTCGGCGCGCAGGGGATCGCCTTCGGCGGGGAGCCCGTTGGGGTAGACGTTGTCACCGAGGAAGACGATGACGCTCCCGCGCGGCGAGGCGCTCGCCTGGCGGGTGAGCTCGAGCAGGTTCGGGTCGGGCTCATGGTGCGCCGTGCCCGCGTCGCCCAGGAGAAAGATCGAGGTCACGATCTCGGTGGGGGGAATCGGCGCGACGGGCGGCGGTGGTACGCGGTGCGCGCAGGCGGCGAGGAACACGAGCACCAGCAACGAGGCTTTTGAGAGGGGCCGAGCCAGTGCCACGATGGACCTTTCCTTGCCGGGTGAGTGGAGCGAATGCCTTTTGTCTCGGGAATGGTAATCAGCCCCGCCGTGTCGCCGCGAACGTCCGAGGGGTCAATGAATCCTGGGGCCGGATCCCCGCTCCCGCAACGGCAGCCAGTCGGTCGGCGTACTTGGCTGGAGAGCCACTTTCACAATGGAGAACGTATGAACGCACGATTCCTGACCACGACCGCGCTCCTGGCGACTTTTGCTGCGAGCCCCGTCCTGGCACAGGGCAAGGCCGATTTCAGCGGCGCCTGGAAGATGAACATCGAGAAGAGCGACCCCATGGGCGGCGGGGGGGGCGGAGGCGGTGGGGGCGGGATGATGCGCGATGCCGTCACGACCATCACCCAGACGGGCACCGAGCTTACCCTGGTCACCAAATTCGGCGAGCAGACCCGTAACATCAGCTACAAGCTGGATGGCAGCGAGAGCGTGAATCCCGGGATGCGGGGCGGGGAGACCAAGAGCAAGGCCAAGTGGGATGGCGCTTCCTTGGTCATCGAGAGCGTCAGCAACATCAGCGGCCCGAATGGCGACATGCAGATCACGTCGAAAGAGGTCCGAACGCTTTCCGCCGACAGCAAGACGATGACGGTTGTCAGCACGCGCATGACCGCGAATGGTGAGACGACGCGGAAGACGGTGTACGAGAAGCAGTAGACGGAGGCAAAGAGGCAAGGAGGCAAGGAGGCAGGAATACGAATCAAGAAGCCCCCGGAGTCGATCCCGGGGGCTTTTCACTGCTTACTCCGCGTCTTCGCGCCCCCGCGGCCGAGCAGAGCCACTGGTCGGATTTGAACCGACGACCGCT
>CAZHSO010000093.1:9658-11438 GCA_964535105.1 uncultured Gemmatimonas sp. | reverse complement strand
GGGATCCTCGATCGGCAGCACCGCCTGCGCCACGGAGAGCGGCCGGAAGGAATCCATCATCACCGCCAGCTCGTTGGTTTCCCGGGCACCGATGCTCGCCTCGGCGCGGCCGGGGTGCGGGCCGTGCGGGATGCCGTCGGGATGATGGGTGATGCTGCCGTACTCGATCCCCTTCCGGCTCATGAACTCGCTGCTGGCGTAGTACAGCACCTCGTCCGAATCGACGTTGCTGTGGTTGTACGGAGCGGGCACGGCCTCCGGATGGAAGTCGAACGGCCGGGGACAGAACGAGCAAATCACAAATCCGTCGCCCTGGAAGGTCTGGTGCACCGGCGGCGGCTGATGGACCTTGCCCACGATCGGCTCGAAGTCGGCAATGTTGAACGCCCACGGATAGAACATCCCGTCCCACCCGATCACATCGCAGGGGTGGTGGTCGAGGACATACTCGTTGAGCCCGTCGTACTGCTTGATGATGACCGGGTACTCCCCGCGCTGGTCGTGGGTACGCAGCTCCATCGGGCGCCGGAAATCCCGCTCGCTGTAGGGCGCTCCTTCGACGATCTGTCCATACTCGTTCCGGTACCGCTTCGGCGTGCGCACATAGCCCCGGCTCTCGAAGATGAGCAGGCGATGCGGCTCCGGCGCCATGACATACCGGTGGAGGATGCCCCGGTGAATCAGCAGGTAATCGCCCTCGTGATACGGGAGATCACCGAACTGCGTTTCCAGGACCCCGCTCCCCTGGCTCACGTACACCACTTCATCCGCCTGGGCGTTGCGATAAAAATGGGTGTCGTTGACGGTGGGCCGGGCAAAGAGCACGGCGATGTCGGCATTGAAGAGGATCGGGGTTCGATTGAGGGTGGCGCTCCCACCCTCGGGCAGCGCGGCAGTCCTGAAGTGCCGGTGCCGGAGCGTCCGGTCCGGATCGGCCGCCAGCGCCAGCTCGCCGATTCGCCGCACCGACAGCACCGTCGTCGGCGGATGGACGTGATACAGCAGCGACGATGGGCCCGTAAATCCCTCGTTGCCGACCAGGTGTTCGGCGTAGAGCCCTCCGTCGGGGCGACGAAAGGCGATGTGGCGCTTCCGGGGGATCGAGCCGAGGCTGTGGTAAATGGGCATAGTCCTTACGGCGTGCACGGTGAGCGGTAAGCGGTGAGCGGTGAGCGGGAACTGCCCGAGCCCGCGGGGCGATTCACAGATTCCCTCGTAGCGCTTGTTCTCGCTCGATCGACTCGAACAACGCCTTGAAATTCCCCGCCCCGAAGCTCTTGGCGCCCTTCCGTTGGATGATCTCGTAGAACAGCGTCGGCCGGTCCTGCACCGGCTTGGTGAAGATCTGCAGGAGATAGCCCTCGTCATCCCGGTCCACCAGAATCCCGAGCTCCGCGAGCGGCGCCAGGTCTTCATCGATCTTTCCCACCCGGGCCGGCACCGCCTCGTAATACGCCTTCGGCACGGTCAGGAACTCGAGCCCGCGGCTCTTGAGGGCGCGCACGGTCGCGATGATGTCGTCGGTCGAGATCGCGATGTGCTGCACGCCCGGGCCGCGGTAGAACTCGAGATACTCGTCGATCTGGGACTTCTTCTTGCCCTGGGCCGGCTCGTTGATCGGGAACTTGATCCGCCCGTTGCCGTTGGACATCACCTTGGACATCAGCGCCGAGTATTCGGTGCTGATGGTCTTGTCGTCGAAGCTGAGAATATTGGAGAAGCCGAGGACGTCCTCGTAGAACTTGACCCAGACATTCATCTTGCCGAGCTCGACATTGCC
>CAZHSO010000093.1:0-9558 GCA_964535105.1 uncultured Gemmatimonas sp. | reverse complement strand
TGGCGCCGCACGTGCTCGGCGATCTCCCCTTCCGGCCCGAGCGGCGAAGTGAGCACGAAGCGGAGCTTGTCCTGAACCAGGAGATAGCTGGCGCGATCCCGGACTCCAGTCTCCGGTCCGCAGTAGCCCGCCAGGCGAAAGCCGAATACGGCGCGGTAATACAGCGCCGACTGCCGGGCATTCCCGACATGGAACTCGATGTAATCGGTTCCGTTGATCGGAAAGGTGTCGGTGACTGCCGGGTCGGGCAGGGTCTGGGTCGACATGAAGCTCCTCCGGCAGGGCGTGATACTCTCCGAAATATAATGGCCCCATTGCTCAGAGCCCCTTCGGCGCGGAGGCCGGATCGATCATGATCCGCCGAAGCGCCTGTCGCAACCGCACCCGCACCCGGGCCAGCAGGACCACCGCGGTCACCGCCAGTCCGAGCACCAGTCCCCACCAGAGCCCGTCAGGACCCCAGCCGAAGCGAAACCCGAGCAGCACGCTCACCGGCATGCCGATCAGCCAATAACCGACCATGCTGATGGCCACCGGCCACCGGGTGTCACCGATGCCGCGGAGGATCCCGATACAAACCGCCTGCAAACCATCGAAGACGGCGAAGAGTCCTCCGAGCACGATCAGGGAAGCGGCGATTGCCATGACCCCTCGGTCCTTTGTGTAGAAGCGGGCGAGCTCGCCGGGAAAGAGCACGAACAGGAGCGCCGACCCCACCATGACGCCGCCCCCCAGAAGAACGGCGCCGAGCGCCGAGCGGCGGGCCCGGGGGAGATCCTGCGCGCCGACCGCCTGCCCGACCAGGACGGCGGCGGCTGCACCGATCCCCTGAGGCACCATGAAGACGATCGCCGACAGATTGAGCGCGATCTGATGCCCGCCGACGGCCAGGGTGCCGATTCGTCCCATCAGCGCCCCGACCAGCGCAAAGACGCCATATTCGAAGAACATCTGCGCCCCAATTGGAAGACCGATGCGCAGCATCCGGCCGAGGGCGCGCGGATCGTTCGACTCCGGGCGCCAGGGGCGGAGCCGCGGACCGAGCTCCCGCCAACCAGCGTACAGCAGCGCGCCCGCGAGGATGAAGCGACTGATGGTGGTGGCGAGCGCCGCCCCAGCCACGCCCATGGCGGGTGCGCCGAGATTCCCGTAGATGAACGCCCAGTTGAGCACGCCGTTCAGCACATTCGCGGCAACGATCACCCGGACGATGGGAGCGATGCGGCCAAGCGACTGAAGCGTCTGCCGGAATGCGATGAAGAGGAAAAACGGTAAGATGCCGGGCACGATGATGTAGATGTACTTGGATGCCGCGGGGATCAGCTCCGCCGGCTGGCGCATTGCGACCAACGCCGGCCGGACCAGCAGCAGCGCGAGGATCGTGGGCACCGTGACGACCATCGCGAGAATCACCCCCCGCTGGAGCCCCCGGGCGATCGCCGGCTCGTCCCTGGCACCCACCGCCTGCGCCACCACGGGGTCGAGGGCCATCAGGGTGCCCATCCCGACGACCGCGGCCGTGAAGAAGAAAATATTGCCGAGCGCAACCGCCCCGAGTGCCTCCGCGGAAAGCCGGCCGACCATGACGGTGTCCACCACCCCCATTAGCATGAGGCCGAGCTGCACGGCCACCACCGGCACGGCCAGCCGGAAGAGGGCGCGGAATTCCTGTGGGGTGGGAAGCACATGCGCCCGGTGCGATTCGAACGCACGACCCTCAGCTTAGAAGGCTGATGCTCTATCCAACTGAGCTACGGGCGCAACAACGACCTACGATAATTGCGCGCGCGGCGCGACGGTAGGGAAGTATTCTTCAGAAACTCCCACGGGGACGGACGCCCTGGCTGCCGAATCAACCAGCACATCCCGGATCCGCGGGGCGGGAGCCGGCTTGGTACTGACCGCCGGGACCTGGCTTGTCCTCGGCACCCTGGGCGTTCCCGCCCTGGCGGGTCTCGGCACACTGGGCGACCTGCCCTGGGTCGCCCTGGCAGGAGTGGCCCTCGGCGCGCTCGGACTCCTGGCGGCGGTCTGGCTGGTCCTGGGCATTTCGGTGGTCACCCTTTTCCTCGTCAGCTTCTTCCCCCTCCTCGACAACCGCATGGATAGAATGGTTCGGTCGGATTCGCTTCGCGGCCGGACGGTTGACGCGGTGGTCGTCCTTTCCGGAACGCTTAAATCCGAGGGCCGGATCGGAAACGTAGCACTCGAGCGGCTCCTGGCCGGACTCATGCTGCGTCGCAACCTCGGCACCCGGCACCTGGTCCTCACCACGATTCGGCGGGTGGAGAGGGGCGAGACGCGCACGTCGGAGCGGGACCAGCGCAGCCTGGTGAACCGGCTGGACCCGGACGCGGTGCTCGATCTGGTCGGACCGGTGCGGAACACCCATGATGAGGCGGTCGCCACGGCGGCATTGGCCCGGCAGCGAGGGTGGAAGCGCGTCGCCCTGGTCACGTCACCGCTCCACACCCGACGCGCCTGCGCGGTCTTCGAGGCCACGGGGCTCTCGGTCCTGTGCCGCCCGTCGGACGAGCGGGACTATGCCCTCAACCTTCGGCGCGCCCCGGCGGACCGTCTCGGTGCCTTTCGGGACTGGGTCTATGAAGTGGTCGGGACCCGTGTGTACCGATCGCGGGGCTGGCTTCCGGAGCGGGCAAACCGCAACGAGTCGGTGCCACGATGAGGCAGTACCGCTGTGCTGGCGCCACAGCGACTGCCTAGAATTCGAGCGTTTGGTGACCCGCGGGGCGGAAAGGGGTTGCATCTGAAGAAAAGGAGGTTCCTTGCCAGGGCCCCAACGCGAGACCGACGAATCACTTACCCCCGAGCGCAGAGCGGAGAACCTGCGATTGCGCGGGGGGCTTCCGAGTGGCAAACTATTAGGCGATTCGCAATGCCCAAGGGGGGACCGATGGCCCAGACCGTGCAGCCACATATAGGCATGGGTAACCGGTCTCGACATTTTCGATCGGCGGGGTTCAGCCTCGTCGAAATGCTGATCGTGGTCGTTATGATCGGCCTGATGAGCCTGTTCGCCTTTCCCAAAGTGGTAAGGGTCTTCGACCAGAGCCAGGTTCGGGGCGCGCGACAGGCGGTGCTCAACAAGTACAATACTGCCCGCATCAACGCTCGGCAGAGCAGCCGGCACACCTTCTTGATTCGAAGCGGAAATGTTCTCTGGATCGAGCGATCGCCGCGGATGGTGTTGCTGGGCGGCAGCAACCGAGACACGGTGGGCGGGTTCTTGAATCTGCGAGGCTCCTGGATGGTCGCCGCTCGAGGATCCACCGAGGTCGAGATCGACCCGCGGGGGCTCACTGTAGCGGGAGTGCCCTGGCAGATCTGGATCACCCGCAATCAGGCGGCAGACTCGATCCTCATTACGGGATTCGGGAGGGTGACGCGATGAAGCACGGCGGCGAAAAGGGGTTCACGATCGTCGAGGTGCTCATCGCCATCATCATGCTCACGATCGGCGTGCTGGCGCTGGCGTCCTCGTCGGGGAGCACCACTCGAATGATGAGCTTCGGGCGGATGAAGACCGACGCGACAGCGATAGCGCAGTCGGTGCTCGATTCCCTCCGTTACGTATCGGCCGCTACCACACCAAAATGCACCGCATTGGCGAGTGGAAACCAGCCGACCCCTCCGAAGCGTGGATTTACGACCAGCTGGACGGTTGCAACCGCGGGTGATTCCCGGGACATCACCGTGACCGTCAGCTACCGGGTAGGGCCTCAGAGCAAGACCGAGACGGTCACCTCCTCCTTCTTCTGCCGGTGACGTTTATGCCCTCGCGCTCGCGTACCGGCTTTACCCTGGTCGAGCTCCTCGTGGCCCTGGTGATCTTCGTCCTGGTGGCCGGGTCGCTCTACCGGGTGCTCAACGTCAGCCAGCGGACCTCCCGCACCCAGACCGAAAAGGCCGCGATGCAAGGAGGGCTCAGAACCGGACTGCAGCTCGCTCTGGCGGAGATTCAGGAGATCTGGACCGATAGGTTGGCCCCTGTGCCGGCTGATCGATCCGCGATCACCGCGATGACCTCCACCTCCTTGAGCTATGAGGCGATGCGCGGGCTCGGTCTGACCTGTGCGCCACTGCCACTGACAAGGACTTCCATCATTTTGAAGGCCGAGACCTGGACCGGATA
Source organism: uncultured Gemmatimonas sp. (assembly GCA_964535105.1). GTDB lineage: Bacteria > Gemmatimonadota > Gemmatimonadetes > Gemmatimonadales > GWC2-71-9 > JABFSM01. The sequence goes on along the minus strand of CAZHSO010000093.1, from coordinate 5,405 downwards.
CGACGACCCGGCCATTGGTAAAGGTGTCTACCTGTTCGATCAGGGTCCCTTGGAAGACACCGAAGACGATGACGTGTGGCGAAACGCCACGATCACCGCAGTGGTGCCCGGTGTTTGCCTCGACCTCACGCCCGCGTTCGTGCTGACCGTCACCGACCTGGTTTCCGTGGCCAACGTCAAGGTGCCCGGCCCGATGCGCACCCACGAGCCGATGCAGATCGGTCTGGTAGCGGACGCTGGCCGTAACTGGCTGGGCGTCGGAACCGGTGGCGGATTGACCCCGCTCGCCGGGCCGCTTACGTCGATTGGCCTATTGTTCGAGTACGAGGACGCCGCCGGCGACCCCACACTACTCCCGGCAAATGTGAAATCGATCATTCTCCATCTCTACGGAGAGACCGACCGGCCGGCGAACCCGACCTTTTCCGCTACCACGGCGACATTGGAAGATTCAATGATCGTGCGCGTCCAGCTACGTAACGGGCGCTGACGCAGGACCCAGGAGGACAAATGCAGACCTCGATGCAGATCCGACTCACTCTCCGCGCCGACGAGCGGGGCATGGCGCTCGCCATCGCCCTCTTCGCGATCGTGGTGATCGGCGCGCTCGTCGCCGGCACCGCCTTCGCCGGCCAGCTCGAAATGGGCGGCGGGCGAAGTGCCATCGCCACCACCCAGGCCATGGAGCAGGCGGAGACCGGTATTGCGGACGCGTTCCAAAACTGGGAGCCCACCTGGAACTCGCTGGCGGCAGGAAACACCGCGCTCGGTCCAACGACCACCTCGGGTCTCCTCAACCGGCGCAGTTACACGGTGACGAGGCTCGGGGGCGTGCTCGCCTTCGTCCGGAGCAAGGGCGAGCGCCTCAATGCCGCTGGGAACATCGTTGCCAGCCGCGAGCTTGGCCAGCTGGCCAGAATTGTGGATCCGGACATCGACGTGGACGCCGCAGTGGAGGGCATGGGCGACGTGCGAGTGGGTGGAACCTCGAAAGTGAGCGGGTTCGATACCAATCCTACGGGCTGGGGGGGAGGCTGCACCGGGACGCTCGACGATGTTGCCGGCGTCCGGGCATCGGGCGACGTGTCGACCACTGGCGGTGCCGACATCATCGGTGAGCCGAGCCCAACCTATCCTTTCGTCGAGAATGATGCCTCGGTAACTGCGCAAGGCTTTACCGATATATACGATGCGCTCGTCCCCGGCGTGACCCGGACCTTCGGGGGCGGCAACTACAACGGGATGGCACCGACCCTGAACGGCTCGGGTGCCTGCGACCGCTCCAATACGAACAACTGGGGCGAGCCCGGTGACCCGGATTACGGCCCGCTCGTTCCCGCGTGCCGCGGGTTTTTGCCGGTCATGCTCTTCACCGGCAACACAACCATCAACACCGGCAGGGGCCAGGGCATCATCCTCGTCCAGGGCAACCTCCGGATCCAGGGCACCCTCATCTTCGACGGGATCATCCTGGCGACCGGAAATATTGACTTCCATGGGACCGGCGGTGCCAACAGCCGGATTTACGGCGCGTTGTTCTCCGCCAACACCGTCGATGTCGATGACCTCATCTCGATTACCGGCGCCCCGGTGATCACCTACTCCTCATGCGCGATTGCCGCGGTGATTCAGGGCGCGGCAAAGGGACTGCCGCTATCACGCCGGGGCTGGGTCCAGATCGTCTATTGAGCAGGCATTTCGATCGAAACAACAACGCGAGCCCGGGCAGGAAGCCCGGGCTCGTGTTTTTTCCGTTGGCCGAGTGACTCCTTACCTCATGCTACCGCGCCAGGCGCAGCCCCGGAGGCTCTTACCGTCGAGAGTAACCGAAGCCTGGAAGGGCGACCAGGCCCCGCTCTTGGCCTCCCGGCACGATCCGGGGGTGAGCACGATCTGGAGTGTGTGCGACGGGCCGAACTCCGTCGTGGTGCTGTACGTCATCAGTCCTCCGGAGTCGGTCGGACCCGCGCCCGCGAAACGAATGCTCTCCGCTCCCGTCGCGTCGAGATACTCGATCGCCTGAGGTCGGACCACGACGTTCCACCCGGCGTCGGTTCCCCGAATCGCGATCACGTAGTCAGACGGCGGCTGATCGCATCCTGCTCCCGGGGATGGGCGCACCGCGTACTCGATTTCCCGGAGTATCAGCTCGCGCTGCGGCGACGTGGTTCCGCGCCCGAGGACGAACAACCCCTGCTCTTCCGTCGAGCCACCGAGTCCGATCGCCGGTTTGAGGCGATTTGACGTGCTGTCGAGGAGGGACACGATGGGCCCTCCATCGCAGGGCCGAAACGTCATCGTGGGCTCGAGGATGACAACGCCGCGCACTGACACGTCCGGCGACGCGGGTGCGGGCGCGGCCGTTTCGGCCGGTGCAGGCGCGGGAGGAGCCTCGGCGGGAGGGGTGCGTTCCCCGCCGCACCCGGCGGCCAGCAGCGCGGTCGGCAACAGGAGATGTCGGAGTATCATGGCATCCTCAGTGTGGAAGTAGAGTGCTATCCGCTGACGGCGCTACCGCAGTGCATTCCAATTCGCCAGCGCATTCAGCGCCAGCGCGAAGCTCCCCTGCGATTCCCAGCGCCAGAAGGGCCGAATGGCGAAATAAAGCACATGACCCCGCCCGAGCGGCGCGTCCACCACCGCAGCCTTCCGCATAAGCTCATCTCCACCCACCAGCAAACCCGAGACCAGCAGCGAGTCCTGCCGCTCGTGGAACTGCAAAATCGGGCGCGCGCGGAGCCGAGTCAGCTCTGCGGTGATCGCGGGATCGGTCTGAGCCTCGTTCTCCCGAGCCGTCACGCTGGTATCGCGCGCCTGGACCGTGAGCAGCGGGGCCTGGTTGAAATAAACCGGGAAGGTGCTGCGTTCGTACCCGTACAGAATCGGACTCGCCGCCTGCCCCGGGGCGGCCTGCACCCGGATGACGGAGCCGCGGACCCGGAGCGCCCGCGCGGGGGTGACACTCACGGTGGGGGTGAATCCCATATCGAGTGGCAGGCCGGTGCTCGCCCCTTCGACCAGGAGGAGCCCTCCCCGCTCGACGAACGCTCGGAGGGCCGCGGCACCTTCGAGGCCCATCCCGGGACGCATGTCATCGGTCTCGTCCCACTTGCCGAGATGCGGGGTCTGCTCCGATTTCTTCCACGGCACCGGCGGACCGACCATGGGCGCCCCGTTGAGGAGGGTGCTTCCCGCGGCGCTCACGTGCGGAAAGATCACCACGTCGTACCGGTCGAGCGCCTGCGGCTTCCGGAGCGACTGATCCGAGATGTAGGTGTAGGGCACCCCCATCTGGTCGAGTGCGAAGCAGACCCATCCTTCATTCTGGGTTTCCCGCCAGGTGTGCATGAGCGCAATGCGCGGCAGCGTGATGGGATGCTGCGCCACCGCGGGCGCCTGGCTCACGGCAATGGCGGTGAGCCCCAGCGCCCGCACGGTGTCGGCGGTAGATCCGCCGGCACCCGAGAGAATGAAGGTGCCGGCGGGAAACCGCTCTGCGCCGACCACGAACGCCGTGTCCGCGACGGCGACCCTGGCGCCGCCGGCCTTCCAGGGCAGCGCCGCGGATCTCCAGTCACCCAGGTGACGCACGAGATAGACGCTCCCCGCGCCGGTTACGACCCCTGGAGCCTTCGCGTCCGCGGTGAGAAGCGTCATGGGCTTGCCGAGCACCGCCGAATCCTGTACGGCCACCGTCTCGACGTGCCGCAGGGCGTCGAGGGTCCAGCCGGTGTCGTCGTAGGGTTGCGGATCATCCGGCTTGTAACGCTGGACGCCGAGCAGGGTGCGAACCGTCTGGGTATAGGGCTGATCCATCCGAACGATCCAGTCCCCCTGCTGCACGGCGAGCTGGCCGGCCCGCGAGGTGTCGCTCCGCGCAGCGGGATTCCGCGCGAGGGAAAAATCGGCGGTCACCGCGTGCACCTCGGTCCCATGAGTCCGGAAAAGGTTCACCAGCTCCGCCGCCTCGGCAGCGCGCCGCTGGCTCCTCGGAATCACGTAGGCATAAGGAGCCGACGTCCGGCCCCGGCGAATCGTCCGCTCTCCCTTGGCGACGAAATTCTCGAGGAAGGTTTGTCGGTGGTCGGCGACGTAGCGCATCGCGACCAGCACGCCGGACTGCTGGTAGTTGATGTTGCTCCGGATGCACCAGCGCACACCGTTGACCGGCTGGTTGGGCCGGTACCAGATCCGCTCGGTGGCCTGGGCGCCGAGATTCACGGTGTGACAATCGGCGCCGCGCGAGGTGTAGGTCTCGTAGAAGCGACCGACGGCATTGTGCAGATTCGCGATTGAGAGAATCGTGTAGTTGGCGCCCCACCCGTCGTAGAACCCATGGGTCCAGACTCCGGGAAGCCCGCGCCGGGTCAGCTCGGTGATCTCCTGGTAGGCGAGGGTGTTCCACTCGTCCACCTGAATCGGATCGTACTCGTCGTTGTAGGGGCCGGTCCCGGTGCTGGTGTAGAGGAAAGGCACCGACTCGTGCAGGTCGTGCGCGACGGTCGGATGCCAGTGGAGAAACCCGCGGTTGAAGTGCTGGGTGAGCTTCTGCGACAGCACCATCGCGTCGCGATTGTTGTCGTGGGCGGTGTATTTCCCCCAGTACACCAGGTTCTGGCCGCCCTGCCCCAGCTTGAGGGCCCTGCCCTGCCCGTAGAGGTCCACCATCCGGTCGCGCCCGTCGACTTCCAGCACCGGCGTGATGAGGGTGATGATGTTCGACCGGATGGCGCGGATGTATTCCGACTCGTCCAACGCGAGGCGGTAGGCAAGCTCCATCAGCATCTCCGGCGATCCCGTCTCCGGGGAATGAATGCTTCCAGTCAGCCAGTAGATCGGCTTCGCGCTCTGGATGAGCCGGGCCCGCTCGGCGGGAGCGAGTCCGCGCGGATCGGCGAGCCGGCCGAGCATCCCGCGGTACTCTTCCAGCCGAGCCAGGGTGGCGTCGTCGGCGATCGCCGCGACGAGCATCTCCCTTCCCTCATCGCTCATGCCGAGGCTGAAGATCTTCACCCGGGGCGAGGCCGCCGCGAGGGCGCGGAAATACCGGTTGATGTCCGCGACGTGGCTCAACTTGCCGATGGTGCCCGGGACGTAGCCCAGGACCTTGAGTGGTGTGGGGACGGTCGCGGACGCGGGGAGATAGTCGACCAGCTCGGTGGAAAACTTCCAGACCGGATCGGTGGGGGTGAGCTCGCGGATTCTCGCGGTGTAGGCGGAGTCGATAGGTTGCTGGGCGGCCAGGGAACCGCATGCGAAGAAGATAAGGATCTGGAGTCGACGCATAGGGACCTGACGGTGAGGGGAGCAACCGCTTCGCTCTTCGCTCTTCGCGGATCCCTGAGATTAGTCGGGGCGGCCGGATTTGAACCGACGACTTCCTGCTCCCAAAGCAGGCGCTCTAC
>CAZHSO010000092.1:0-11490 GCA_964535105.1 uncultured Gemmatimonas sp. | reverse complement strand
GCGCCGAGTAGCGGCGGTCCCTCGCGATTCACCCGTTTCATCTCCCCGAAATAGCGCGGCGGCTCGGGCTGCCCCTCGAGTACCCGCCGGATGAATTCATCCTCGTTCATGTCGCCGAGCGCCCAATTGAAGCGGCGTTCGTACCCGACGGTGGACTGGGGTACGGCGCTCATTCCCTTTCCGCATGCACTGCCGGCCCCGTGCCCCGGCCAGATCTGCAGATGATCGGGGAGCGTCTTGAACCAGGTGAGGCTCCGGAAGAGCTGCCGCGCGCCCGACTCCGCCGTGCCGCGCTGGTGGGCTGCCTTCTCCAGCAGATCGGGACGACCGACGTCGTTCACGAAAACGAAATCGCCGGTGACGATGCCCATCGGCTCGTGCGCCGTGGCCGTATCGGTGACGAGGAAGCTCAAATGCTCGGGGGTGTGCCCCGGGGTATGGATCGCCGTGAGCTCGATGAGCCCCACCCGGAAGGTGTCCCGGTCCGCGAGGAGGACCACGCCGCGCTCCCGCCCGAATCCGTACTGCCATTCGGGGGGGCCGGCCGCCGAGAGATGCATGACCGCGCCGGTGCGCGCGGCGAGCTCGCGCGTTCCCGAGACGAAATCGGCGTGGATATGAGTTTCCGTGACCGCGGCGATCCGGAGTCCGTGGGCTTCCGCGGCGGCGATGTACTGGCTCACGTCGCGAGTGGGGTCGATGACCACCGCGCTCCCGGAGGCCGCGCAGCCGATCAGGTAGCTGGCCTGCGCGAGCGGGTCGTCATAGAGCCGGAGAAAAATCATTGCTGCAAGATCTCAGCGCCCCCGCGCCAGCACCAGCGTGCCCATGACGAGCAGGAACACCGCGAAGGCCTTTTTGAGCGCCTGCTGGGAAACGTAAGGCACCAGCCGGCTGCCGGTTGCCACGCCCAGGAACGCGATGCCGGTGAAGAGCGCGATGGCGCGCCAGTCGAGGTCGAGGTGACCCGAGTACCTGACCAGCCCGGCCGAGCAGCTCAGCAGGATCAGCACGAGTGAGGTCCCGATCGCCTCCTTCATCGCGAGGCCGCTCAGCAGCGCGAGCGCCGGCACGTAGAGAAAGCCGCCACCGACTCCGACGAAGCCGGTCAACACGCCCGCCAAGGCGCCGATCAGGGGGATCAATGGGAGTGGCCGCTTGTCATTGCGAGGGGCCGCAGGCCCCGAAGCCACCCTCCCCAGCAGCATCGACACCGCGGCCGCAAGCAGCACCACCGCGAATACCGTGAGCTGGACCGTGGCATCCACGTGCAGCCCGAGCTCGGCGCCCAGGATCGCCCCCACGATCGCGGGCGGCCCGAACGCAAGCGCGGTGCGCCACCGCACGGTATCCGCGCGCCAGTGGCTGATCGCGCCAAAGCCGCTCGTCAGTCCCACGACGACGAGGCTCATCGGGATCACTTCCTTGACCGGATACCCGAGCACGTAGTGCAGAATCGGCACGGTGAGGATCGCTCCGCCGCCGCCAAGGAGGCCGAGGGTAAGACCCATCAGGAGCGCCAGCGCGTACCCGAGGACGATCATGCTCGGCGCCGGGCCCGGGTGACGTCGCAAATGCAGTCGAGGATGCGGCGGACCCTGGGCTCGATCACCCGGTAGTAAACGTTCTGTCCGTCCTTCCGGCAGGAGACGACGTCCAGCTCGCGCAGCCTGCGCAGATGCTGGGAGCAGATGGCCTGCTCGAGGCCGCAGGTCCGGCAGAGCTCCGACACGGTGCGCTCGCCCGCTTCCAGCGCTGCAAGAATCATCAGGCGCTCCCGGTGTCCCAGGAGCTTGATGATCTCGGCGGCGCGGGCGAGAGACTTCGGCGGGAGGCGGGAAAGCCGCCGCGCGCGCGAGGGCATCACGCCGCGCCCACCAGCGCGTCGAGCTGGGCCCGCTCTGCGACGCCGACGTGGCGCCCCGTTTCCTTGCCGTCCCGGAACGCGATGAGGGTCGGGATGCCGCGGATGCCGAGCCGCTCCGAGATGCCTGGGCTCTTGTCGGTGTCGACCTTGAGGACCAGCACCGACCCGGCGCGCGCCTGGGCCAGCGCATCGACCACCGGCGCCACCATGCGGCAGGGGCCGCACCAGTCGGCGTAGAAGTCGACCAGCACCGGCGCCTCCGAGCCCTGGAGGACGGCGTCGAAGGTCCCGGCGTCCACCGCGACGGGATGGGCAAGGCCGAGCGGCTCCCGGCAGGAGGCGCACCGGGGACGCTGCGCCAGCCGGCCGAGGTCGGTGCGATTGAGCGTGCCGCAGGAGGGACAGGGGGTCGTGACAAACATAGCGTATATGCTATACGCTATTTATCCGCTGGTCAAGGGCGGGATCAGGCCGCCGGCGCGGTGCGATCCAGAAGGTCCGCGAGCGCGCGCATGTCAAAGGGCTTCTGCACCAGGGGCTGGCGCAGCCGGGCGACGAACTCGGCGACTTCGCTCGACGCCGTATCGCCCGTGATCATCACCAGCTTCTCGAGGCCTTCGGGATCCACCGCCGCGAGCCGGTCGTGAATTTCCATCCCGGTAATGCCCGGCATTTTGAGGTCGGTGATGATGGCGTCATAGCTCCCGGTGCGCGACGCGGCCGGGTCTCCGCCCAGGCCAAGGAGCGCGAGCGCCGCTTCGCCATCCTCTGCCTCCTCCACCAGCCATCCCCGGCGCTCGAGGTACCGCCGGATGGCGGTCCGGATCGGGGCTTCGTCATCGATGACGAGTACCCGCCGCCCCGCGCCGGCCGGAACCGGGCGGAGGCCGGAGTCGCCGCGGGGAAGCTCTCCCACCGGATCCCGGGACACCGTGCGGCGATCCACGAAAGGAAGGAGCACAGTGAATCGTGCCCCTCGCATGCCCGGGCCGGTCCGGTTCTCGGCGTGCAGTGTGCCGCCGTGCTGCTCGACGATCGCGTGGCTCACCGACAGTCCGAGCCCGGTGCCTTTCCCCGTCGCCTTGGTCGTGAAGAACGGCTCGAAGAGCCGGGGCAGCACCGCCTCGGCCAGGCCCGGGCCGTCGTCCTCCACGACGAACGCGAGGCGATCGTCCTGGATGCGCACGGAAATGGTGACGCTGCCCTCCTTCCCCACCGCCTGGAAGGCGTTCACCGTGAGATTGGTCAGCACCTGTTCCATCGCGGCGGGGTTGGCGTCGAGACTCGGCAGACGATCGGCGACCGACACCACGAGACGCACCCCGAGGCTGTCCGCCTGGCGCTGCAGCGCCGGCAAGACCTGGTGAATGAGCTCGGCGGGATTCACCGGCTGGCGGTCGTCCCGCTTGCTCCGCGCGAAGGTCAGCAGATCCTGCACGATCATCCGGCACCGTTGCGATTGCTGCACGATGGTGTTGAGCGCTTCGCTGTCGGATGCGTTCCGGGCCTGGCCGAGCAGATCCTGGCCGAAGGCGAGAATGGCGGTGAGCGGATTGTTGAGCTCGTGCGCCACGCCCGACACCATGCGCCCGATCGTCTCGAGCCGCGCGGTCTGGGCCACCTGGGACTGCAACCGCTCCCGCTCCTGCTCGGCTCGGACCCGCTCGGTGCGGTCCCGCAGGATGAGGACGAACCCCTCGAGCGTCCCGCTCCCGACCGCGCGCAGCGACATCTCCAGCGGAAACTCGGTGCCGTCGGCGCGCCGGCCAGAGAGCTCGTAGCCGCCCACCGGCGTGCTCTCGGCGCGCTCCACCCGCTCGGCCGCGGCGGTCCAGAGATCCTCCGGCCCGCCAGTCGTCATGAAGCGGTCGAAGGACTCGCCGGTCAGGTCGTGCTCGCTGCCGCCGAGTGTCTCCAGCGCGGCAGGATTGCAGTGAACGATCCGGCGGTCCGCGTCGAGCAGGATGATGCCTTCCGAGGCCGCCCGGATGATCTGGGAGAGCCGCGCCTCGGACGCCGCCACGTCGCGGAGCCGGGAGCTGCGGGCCTCCTCGACCTCATGGAACACGTCGTCCAGCACCGCGAGGATCATCCCGAAGCCGAGCAGAAACTCGAACATCACGTCGAAATAGGAATTGTGGCCCGCCAGCCAGCGGAGGAAGGGGAGCTTCCCGGGCGCGTTCGCGGGGCCCGCTTCGAGAAAGGCCGGGGTATAGAGCAGCCAGAGCAACGCGACCAGGAAGCAGACCAGCGACAACAACCGGCTGCCACGGGTGTGCCGCTCCCGGGGCAGTCCCGCCAGGAGGCCGCCGCAGATCAGAAAGACGGGGACGGTGATTCCCGCCTGCCAGGCGACCAGCGGATTCAGATCGGAGGGAGCCAGGATGAAGAGGAGGGCGACACCGGCGATGAACGCGAGACCGGTCCCGACTCCGATTCGCGGCAATGACTCCCGGCGAACGAAGAGCCAGGTTCCCGCGAGCAGGCAGAAGAGATACAGCAACTTGCCACCCGCGTAGACCGCGTAGAGCAACGCCACGTAGCGCGCATGCTCGTCATTCAGCTCGTCGAGTGGCAGGACCGGCAGGAAGGTATAGCGAAGGAGCAGCGCGCCGAGCGCGAGAGACATCGCGCCGAACGACCAGGCCCACCAGGTGATCCAGGGACGCTTCCCGATGCCCCGGCCAAGGAGGAGGCCGAGCGCCAGGCACAACAGACTGCCGGCGAGCTGGAACTGGATGCCCAACGTGGCAACCAGCGTACCGGCCGCATCCTGTGAGGGCATGCCCTCAATCTGTCATGAATGACTCATTTGCGCACGGGGATCGCCGCCTCGGGGCTCTCCACCGGAAGATAAATCTCTCCGCCGCGGGCCCGGAACTCTTCCGATTTTTCCGCCATGCCCCGCGCCATCTCGCGCAGGTCCTGGGTGATACGCATCGAGCAGAACTTGGGGCCGCACATCGAGCAGAAGTGCGCGAGCTTGGCGCCCTCCGCGGGCAGCGTCTCGTCGTGATAGGCCAGCGCGGTGACCGGATCGAGCGCGAGATTGAACTGATCCTGCCAGCGAAAGTCGAAGCGCGCCTTGGAGATGGCATCGTCCCAGGGGCGGGCCCGCGGATGCCCCTTGGCGAGGTCCGCCGCGTGCGCCGCGATCTTGTAGGCGATGACGCCGGCCTTCACGTCGTCCCGGTTGGGGAGGCCGAGGTGCTCCTTGGGGGTGACGTAACAAAGCATCGCGGTGCCGTACCATCCGATCATCGCGGCGCCGATGGCGCTGGTGATGTGATCGTACCCCGGCGCGATGTCGGTGGTGAGCGGGCCCAGCGTGTAGAACGGCGCCTCGCCGCACCAAGCCAGCTGTTTCTCCATGTTCTCCTTGATGAGGTGCATGGGAACGTGGCCGGGACCCTCGTTCATCACCTGGACGTCGTATTCCCACGCGATCTTGTTGAGCTCGCCCTGGGTCTCGAGCTCGGCAAACTGGGCGGCATCGTTGGCGTCGGCGATGCTGCCGGGGCGCAGGCCGTCCCCCAGCGAGAAGGAGACGTCGTAGGCCTGCATGATCTCGCAGATCTCGCGGAACCGGGTGTAGAGGAACGACTCCTGGTGGTGCGCCAGGCACCACTTGGCCATGATCGAGCCCCCGCGGGAGACGATCCCGGTGACCCGGTCGGCGGTGAGGTGGATGTAGCGCAGCAGCACCCCGGCATGCACCGTGAAATAATCCACGCCCTGCTCCGCCTGCTCGATCAGCGTGTCGCGATAGATCTCCCAGGTCAGATCCTCCGGCATCCCGCCAACGCTCTCGAGCGCCTGGTAGATCGGCACCGTTCCGATTGGCACCGCCGAGTTGCGGAGAATCCACTGGCGGGTCTCATGGATGTTGCGGCCGGTCGAGAGATCCATCACCGTGTCGGCGCCCCAGAGCGTCGCCCAGCGAAGCTTCTCCACTTCGTCGTCGATCACGCTCCTGACCGCGGAGTTGCCGATATTGGCGTTGATTTTGACGTGGAATCCGCGGCCGATGACCATCGGCTCGAGCTCGGGGTGGTTGATGCTGGCGGGGATGATCGCCCGCCCCCGCGCCACCTCGCTCCTTACGAATTCGGCGGGCATCCCCTCGCGAATCGCGACGAACTCCATCTCGGGAGTGATCTCGCCCTTTCGCGCGTAGTAGAGTTGCGTGACGGCGCCGTTCCCGCGCAGGACGGGCCGCTCTAGTGACGCGGGGATGAGGTGGGTGTCACCCTGAGGGAGCGCAGCGACCGAAGGGGCCAGACTCCGTTCGCGAATCCAACCCGCGCGGAGCGGCGGCAGTCCCTCGCGCACGTCCAACCCCTCGGGCCCGCTGGTGTCGTACACCCGGAGCGGAGGCTCGCCGCCGGAAAGGGCGATCTCCCGCATGGGCACTCGCACCCCGCGGGGTCCCTCGATGTAGATCTTGGTTGAATTGGGAAAGACGCCGCGATACTGCGGCCCGCCGTCACCCTGAGCGAAGCGAAGGGGCCCAGCTACGGTTGGAATTATGGAAGTGGTCACGAGTCCGCCTCCCTCCGCCGGTATGAACCGGATCAGGTTCCAAGGGTGCGATCTCAACCTCCTTGTCGGTGAGCGGTGAGCAGTGAGCGGTGAGCGGGACAAACCCGCTTACCGCTTACCGCTTACCCCGCTCACCGTCAGAGGTGCCCCTGGCGGTCGAGAGTAATCTACACGGTTTCGGTGCCCAGTACCTCTTCTCCCAGCATGTCCACCATTTCGTAGGCCGGGTCGATCACCTCGTCAGCCTCAGGCGCCCGGGCCTTGCGTCCTACCATCCGACCGGATGCCCGGCATTCTGTCGGTCGAGCCATTCCTTGAGCGGCGCGAAGTATTCCAAAATCGCGTTGCCGTCCATCCGCCGCTCGCCGGTCATGTCGAAGAGAATGTCCTGCCACGGCGTGCTGGCGCCCGCCTCGAGCATCCGGGCGAGCTTCGCACCCGCCTCTTTGTTGCCGAAGAATGTGCAGCGGTGGAGCGGTCCCGCCTGCCCCGCGCTCTTGCAGAGCGACCGGTAGAACTGGAACTGCAGCACCCGCGCCAGGAAGTACCGCATGTACGGCACGTTGGCGGCGACGTGGTACTTGGCCGCCGGGTCGAAGTCCTGCTCGTTGCGCGTGAGCGGCGCCGAGATCCCCTGGTACTGCTCCCGGAGCGCCCACCATCCCGCGTTGTACTCCGCCGGCGTGATCGCTCCCGAGAACACCTTCCACCGCCACTGGTCGATCAGCAACCCGAAGGGGAGAAAGGCGACCTTGTCCATCGCCTGCCGGAGGAGGAGGGGAATGTCCCCGTCGGCACCGGGCACCTCGGTGAGCAACCCGACCTGCTTCAGATACTCGGGGGTGATGGCCAGCGCGACCGCGTCGCCCACCGCCTCGTGGAAACCGTCGTTGGCGCCGTTCTGGTGCAGGAAGGAGTGCTTCTGGTAGGCGCGCTGGTAGAAATTGTGCCCCAGCTCGTGATGCAGGGTGACGAAATCCTCCGCATTCACTTCGATGCACATCTTGATCCGGAGATCTTCCTTGTTGTCGATGTCCCACGCGCTGGCGTGGCACACCACCTCGCGGTCCCGCGGCTTGACGAAGAGCGAGCGGGTCCAGAAGGTCTCCGGCAGCGGCGCGAATCCGAGCGACGAATAGAAGTTCTCGGCCGCTTTCGCCATGCCTTTGGCGTCGAGACCCTTGGCCTCGAGCAGCCTGGTGAGATCGTACGCCGCGGCACCGCTCCGTGGGGCCACCAGCCGATAAATATTCCCCCACTCCTGCGCCCACATGTTTCCGAGCAGATGCGCCGGAATCTTCCCTCCCGGCGGGACGAGCGTGCTTCCGTAGTACTCCGAAAGCCGGGTCCGGACGTAGGCGTGGAGCGAGAGATACAGCGGTTTGACCTGCTCCCAGATCCGATCCGCCTCCTTCGCGAAATCATCGGCGGGCATGTCATAACCGGCCCGCCACATCGCCCCTGCGTCCCGGAAGCCCATGCCGCGCGAGCCCTTGTTGGCCAGCTCGACGAAGCGCTGGTAGCGGCTCCGCATCGGGGCGCCGACCCGGTGCCATCCCTGCCAGGCGTCGAGCAGCTCCGCGGGATCCCGGCTCTCCGCCAGCACCTTGCTGAGCTCGCCGAGTTGCCGGCATTCCTGGCCCGCGCCGGATGTGCCCGGCCGGCAGTAGGTGCCCCGGCCGTAGTCGGCATCCATGCTCACCGTGATGCGGGTGAGCTCGGCGGCCTCTGCGGGATCGGCGGGAGGCGGCGCCGCAAGAGAGAGCTTGAGGAGCAGGAACTTCCGCCTGAGCTCGGCGGGCAGCCGGAGCGCGTCATAGCGGCGGGCCACCATCGCCAGCCGCTGGACCGCGATGCCGAAATTGCTCTGCGCCTCGGCGGACAGCGCCTCGGTGTCTTCGGTGATGAAGTTCTGCTGCACCCACTGCGCCTGATTCACCTTGATGCTCAGGACGGCGAGGGTGGATTCCGCAGTTTGCATGAAGCGCCGCGCGGCCGCGGAACTCGGGCGGTTGGGCGACTGGATGGCTGGACGGCTGGTCTGCGCGACGAGCGCCGACCGAAGCCCCGGGAGGCCCAGGAGAACAATGCACACGATGGAACGGATCCACATTTCGGTCACTCCTTGCGCCTTTGCGTCGTTGCGTCCTTGCGCCTACCGCGCCTCCCCCGCAAACCTCCACTTCGGCTGATCGTCCTTCGCGAGCGGCGCACCCGTCAGCAACGCCCTCACCATCTCCACCGGCATGCTTCCCGAACGCAGTATCGCGTCATGGAACGCGCGATCGGTCATCCTGCCGCGCCCCACCACTTCCTCGTGCAGGGCGCGGAACTGGAGCCCGCCCATCATGTAGGCGATCTGGTACAGCGGCGGATAGGTTCCGATGAACGAGCGTCGCACTTCCGCCGTTGCGTTGGCGCGCTCGTGGCCCACCCGGTTCACCAGCAGATCGATCGCCTCCTGCGGCGTCATTTCTCCGAGATGGAACCGGAGCGAGAAGATGATTCGCGCGGCGCGATGCATCCGCCAGAAGAGCATCCCCACCCGGTCTTCCGCGCCGCGCGGAAATCCCGCGTCGTAGAGCACCATCTCCCAGTAGAGCGCCCACCCCTCGGTCCAGAAGGGGGTGCCGAAAATCCCCCGGTGGCTGTTGTAGCGGTCGGTCATGAACCACTGGAGATGGTGGCCCGGGATGAGCTCGTGTTGCACCGTGGCGCGGGAGAAATGAATGTTGTTTCCCCGCATGGTCATCAGCTTGTCTTCCTGCGCCATCGCATCGGTCGGGTAGGACACCTGGATGAGCGACCCCCCCAGGAAGAAGGGACTCACCTTCTGTTGCGCGGGAGAGAGCATCTCCATCCACCAGTCGTCCTTCGCGAGCGGCGGAACGGTGACCAGGCCGCGCTGCTCGAGGAAGGCCACCGCCTCGCGGGCGAGGTCCCGGACCAGGTCGGTCTGCTTGCCGGGCTCGACGTGCAGCGTCTTCACTTTTTCCATCGCCGCCCGCCAGTCCTCCCCGAATCCCATCGCCCGCGACGCCTTCAGCATCTCGGCTTCGCACCAGGCGAACTCCCGCTCGGCGATCCGGATCAGCTCCTCGGGGGAATAGGGAATCATCTCGTACGCGAGATCTTCGATGAGCGCCGCGCGCCCGATCGGATCGCCGATGATGGGGTCGTCCTCGCCGGGGCGGATACCGACGACCTTTTCCCGCAGGGTGGCGGCGTACTTCTGCAGCGCCTCCGAGGTTTTTTCGTAGGGCGCCTTGCTCCACCAGGTGAAGAGCGGATCGTACCCGGCGTAAAAGTCATACCAGCGGCGGAGGGTCTCCCGAAGAGAGAGGATCTCCGCCGCGGCGCGGTAGGCCACGATCTTGGTGGGTCGCACGGCGACGGAGTCGAGCTGCCGGGTCGCGGCGGCGGCCTGCTCGGCCACCAATGCCAGCGTGCGCGCGGTGTTCTCCGGCACCGCGGTCTCCATCCGGCGCTGCCGCTCGTGCAGCTCCATGATCGCCGTCGCGAAGGGAAGCAAGGCGCGCATCTCCTCGAAGCGCGCCTCGTCGCGGGCGAGCAGCGAAAGCTCATGACCCAAGCGGTTTCGGAGGAGGAGGTAGTCCACCCTGCCCTCCTGGCTCAGCTTGTCGAAATCCACCTCGCCGAGCCGGGCCTGCCACGCGCTGTGGAATCCTCGGAATGCTGCCGTCTGCGCCGAGGAGTAATCCACCGGCCACCGGCGGTTGAGGTTGCGGGCGTCGATCTGGACCCGCTCCACCAGATCGCGCAGCTCGCTGGTGCGGCGGCCGAGCAGATCGGAGAGCGGCGGCACGTACGCGGCAGCCTGGGGCGGATCCTGCGCGCGGATCGGAAGCGGGGTAATGACGGCGAGCAGGACGATGAGCAGGGAGCGGACCGAATAACGAAGCACACGATCCTCCGGAGCTGGAAATCGAATCAGCCTCTTTGCCTCTTTGCCTCCAATCTACGTCTCACCGCTCGATCCGGAGCCGAGCTGGGGGTGAGGCCAGACCCGAGGGGTCATCGGTGAGCAGCACGGCGAATACCCGGTACACCCCAGGGGCGACCTGGAGCCCGGCGTCCGAGCGCTGACTCCAGGCGTGGCGAAAGGTGAGCCCCTTCCCCGGATCCAGGGGAAAGAGCCGCAGCGCGGCCATGGTAGTCTCCCCGCGGAGGCGGCTCCAGACCCTCCGCCCCGCGGCGTCGCTCACCTGAAAGTCCGCGCTGGGCTCCCGGCCCATGAGATACAGGGTGACCGGCGACTTGCCGGGATTTGTTACCGTGAAAACGAGAGGCACCGGCTCGCCGATGCGGGCGCGAGCCGGTGCCTCCAGGGTCAGACGCAACTGACTGAATTGCGTGGGCAGCTCAGTGGGTGATGAGGGCCCCGAGTTCCCGGGTGACATTCCCGAACGGGCTGAACACGAACTGGGTCCCAGCCGAGTTGCCGCCCCAGAGGGCCCCGGCGAGCTTCACGGTGCTGCCGGTGATCTGGAAGACGTCGGACCCGCTGTCGCCACCGCCGACCCCGGCTGACACGAAGGTCTGGCACAACTGCACGATTTGAGTTCCCAAGACCCCGGTGGTCACGCAGGTGTTGGTGATATTGCCCGCCGTCCACCCAGTCGTGCGACCCACTTTATTCACGGTCGTGCCGACGGTGAGACAGCCGCCGGTGGTGCCACAATCGTCCGAGGTGATCGAGAACGAACCGGTGATCGTGAGGGAGCCGTTGTTCGGCCCGGAGGTCTGCGCGATCAGGCCGAGGGCCTGGTTGGCGCCGTTGATGTAGGCGGCGCGGGAGGCGTCGCTGAAGCGACACTTCCTGCCCTTCGGGCATCCCGGACCGTTCCGCACATAGGCCGGATCGGCCACTTCTGTCGCGATCTGGGTCGGATCCACTGTTTCGCGCGGCTGCCAATACGGGGTGCTCTCTACCCCTCCCTGAGTGTTGGTGCAGTGCGAGGCCGTAACGAATGACTTCTGGCCGCCGGGAGTCGTCGCATTGAATCCCACCGAGCAGAGGAAGCCGGGGAAGTTGATCTGCACCCCGGCGCGGACCGGGC
>CAZHSO010000091.1:0-11710 GCA_964535105.1 uncultured Gemmatimonas sp. | reverse complement strand
GCCGCTGCCAGGTCCGGCAACGACAGGTGCTTCCTCGCGGTGGCAAACCCGCGCCTGTAGAGGTGCCAGCCCCCGCCCTCCTGCTTCGCTAGTCCGGCGAGTCGTTCAGCGGCCAGCAGCCACGCTCGCGCCCGGCGTGTCGCCACCGGACAATCCGGTGTGGTGGGGCCGGCGCCGACTCTCAAACTCAAGTGTTTTCGATCTCACCGGGATCGCCTCCTTAATTTGCGCTGCGGCCCGAGTTAGGGCTCGCGAGCGCCACCGCACCCAGCAGCGCGACCTCCACCCGAAGCGGAACGCCGGATCGCCGATCAACGCTGTTACCCCGGCCGATTCAGAGGAACCGCGGCTCCAACTCCACCCCGAGACCACTGGCGATCCGGTTCACGAAGTTGAAATAGGCCGTGATCACCGAGAGGTCGTGGATGGCCCGGTCGTCGAAGCCTTCCTCTCTGAGCCGCCGGACGTCGTCCTCAGTCACCCGGTCCGGATATCGGGTCAGCCTGACCGCGTGGGCCAGCATGAGCCGATCCGCGGGACTCACGTCAGCTTGTGCCCAGTCGTGGCCGAGGCGGTCCACCAGCGCTCTCGCGTCCTCCCCGCTCGATCCGCTGTGTTCCAGCTGCGCACGGAGACCCGCCCCGTGATGAAGCATTCAATAGCGGCACCCGTTCGTCGCCGATACCACCACCGCGATCATCTCCCGACGCACCCGTGACAAGGCGCCCGGCCGGTGCATCAGCTCCAGGAAGAGGTCGTAATGATGCCGCCCGACCCGGGCGTGGACGCCGTGGATCCGACGGATGTTGTCCGAATCAGGTAAGCGATCTTCCGGAGCCACCGCGCGCTCCGGCAGATAGACAATGAACGCCATGCGGAAGAGTAACGCCGAGCTGCCGTTCAGACCTCGACCGAATCCCACACCGCCTTGGCGAAGGCGGCATCCACTGGCGTTTCCGCAAGATGATTGGCATAGTTGCTGAGCGTCTTCTGCGCCACCCCGGTGAGGACCTCGAGCACCTGCGCTCTGCTGAAGCCCGCGGCGTAGAAGTCGGCGAGCCCGTCCGCCGCCCAGCCCCGCGTCTGGATCACCGTTTCAGTGAAGCGGCGGAGCGCTTCGAGCTTGGCATCGGGAATCGGCCGGCCTTCACGCAATGCCTCGATCACCTCACCTGGCACCTTTGCCCCCCAGGCAATGGCGGTGTGCGCCGCGACACAGTAGTGACACCGGTTGGTGACGCTGACCGTGAGCAGCACCACCAGCTGCTCCACCGGGGTGAGCGAGCTCTTCTGAAACGCCGCGGCAATTCCCAGGTAGCCCTCCAGCGCGGCGGGTGCCTCGGAAAGCATGCCGAGCAGATTCGGTACGAAGCCAAAATTGGACTTGGCGGCGGTCAGCATCGGCTGGGATCCGGCCGGCGCGCTTTCGATCGTGTGTACTGGAAAATGAGACACTGCATGCTCCTGGCGAGAGTTGGTTGGCGGCTTGCTCCTTCCGGACGGCCATCCTCAACTACTCCCTGGGGGCCGCCCGAGTTCCCGAATCGATTCACGGTCCGCAGGCCGGCGGATCAGGCGTGGGGTCCATCATCTCAGGCAGGGGCACCACGAGATACTTGCCCGGCTCGCCGCCAGCCCCTACTGCACCACGACCGAGCCGATCATTCCGTTGTCGAAATTCGATGAATGAATGGTGCAGCGATACCGGAAGGTGCCTCCCCCCGAAAGTGTCCGCTGATGGGTGCCCGCCGTCTTGGTGCTGGAGGACCCCTGGCCATCCTCGAAGGTCACGTTGTGCCCGTCGTTGCCCTTCCAGGTCCAGGTCACCGTGGTTTGGCCTCCCACCGACGCGACCTGCGGCGAGAAAAAATTGTCCCGGATGTCGACCGCGTTGGTGGCGACCGGTGCCGGCGGCGGAGAGGAGCCGGGCGGGCCCGACGGATCGGATCCGTCACATCCCAGACCGAAGGCGACAGCGAGCAGTAGCAGGGTGTTCGCATTCATGAAGTGCCTCACGGTGTTGTGGGCGACGAGCTGTCGTGATGGTGGACTAGCGCCTCGGCGGGCCCGCTAGGCGCCAGGGTACGGCGTTCCGCACCCACCAGCAGCCGGATAGTCTCGAGGTTTCGGCGGCTGAGTTCCCCAATCCACCGGCGAACAATGCGACCCTGGGCATCTATCAGAAGCGTGTAAGGGAGCCCGGGATAGTGATAGACCTGCTTGAGGCGCCCTTCGCCGAGCAGCACCGGGAACGAAAAGTGGAATGCCTTGAGGAATCGTTCGGCATCGCGCCGGTGCTCGTCTTCGTTGAGCGCGAAGAAGGCAAACCCCTCACCCGACAGCTCGCGCTGCAGCGTGTCGAGCGCCGGCATCTCGGTCCGGCACGGCAGGCACCAGGAGGCCCAGAAATTCACCAGCACCACCTTGCCCGTCAGACTCCCGAGGGTCACCCGGCCTCCGCCGAGCGCAGGGAGATCGAAGGGGGCCAGCGGTTCCCGGGCGGAGGCCGGTATTGCGCCCAGCAAGCTGAGGTCGTCTAGGCGGTAGATCCGCCCCAGCGCATTGACCGCCAGGGTGGCCCGAGGGCTCTCCAGCGGTGTGACCGTCAGGGTCCGGCCGGAGGCCGGATCGAGCACGTCGAGCCAGGCGCGAGTTAGTGTCGTGTCTGCTGCCCGCAGCAGGTACAACTTTCCGTCCGGCCCCACCGTAAGCCCCAGATTTATGGGCTGATAGTCGATATGGGCGCTGCCCCCGCTGACCGCAAAGCGCGGTTCCGAAGCGGGGAGCGGGGAATGTGGAACCGAGACCCAAAGCGTATCCCCCCGGGGTCCCAGCGCGATCACGCCGGGGCGGCTCAAGGGCGCGAAGAAAACGGTATCCCCCAAGGCCGCCGCGTGACCCGCATTGGCCAGTGAGGTGAGCAGAGTATGCGCCGGGATCGGTCCACGTCCTAGCGGACCGGTGGAACGACCAGCCCCATCAATCGCGATCACCAGCGAAGGTTCACCCGGCTCGGGAAGGAACGAAAACCGTTCGGTGGACCGGGTAACGAAGACGCCACCACTCCGCGCGTCCGGCCAGAGCGCACCATAGGGGAACGGCGAAATTGACTCGATCCTAGGGGGCTCCCCCGCGCCTATCCTGAGGAGCGCGCCGTCGAGTGTGGTAACCCACCATCCACCCCGCCCAGCTGGAGCCGCACTCAGGGCGGCGCGGCCGCCGAGATCCACACTCACGGGCCGGAGATTGAGCGAGGAGTCGGCCACGAGAAGCGTCCCCGACTCGGAGACCACGATGCGGGAATGCCCGCTCGTGGGGACTGCCGGCCGGCCCTGGAAATACAGCAATTGGGTCGGCTCCATCGGGGCCGAGTCGTCCAGCATCAACTGGTCCGCCTCGCCCGGGACGGCTGACGCACGCACCAGCGGGGGCTTCGGGGCCGACAAACCGGTGCTGGCCGGCAAAGCCATCCGAGATCCGATAGCCAGAATCCCGGCCACCGTCGCGACCAGCCCCACGATCGCCCTCCCTAAAACCGGCCCCCGTGGTGCGCAGCCCATCCTACTTGGCCGCCAGCGTGATCTTGTCGATCTCGATCGCGCTCGCCCCGCCGGCCATGAACACCTTGCCGGTCACCCGCACCTTCTCTTCGGCGAACTCCTTGAGGCGGGCATTCTGGGCATCGCCCGGCATTCCGGCCGAGATGGCCAGGTACACCTTGCCGTCATCGCCCAGTACCGCGAGCGGGAGTCCCCGATCGGCGCAGATGCCGGCGCACATCTTGTGATCGGCGCCCGCGAGGCCCTGCCCGAACTTGCAGGACACGTCGATCACGGTCCCGCTGATCGTTTTCACGGTACTCTTGGGCATCTCCATCTTCATCGCGCCTTGCTGGGCCTGGGCGGTCGACGCCGACACCGTCACGGCGGCAATCGCGACTATGGCCAACGAACTGAGTTGCTTCAACATGATTTCTCCTGGTATACGTGGAACACTCACGCCACGATTGGCGTCCTGCGGGGAACAACGGTACTGATCTGCGCGGCACGGGCCTGTTCGGCACACCGGCGCGCGAGGGAAGCAAGGTGGGGCGCGGGAAGCGACCCCATCCAGACGTGAAACAGTCCCGGTGCCTGCCAGGAGACGACCGCGACCGCGCCATAGCGCGCCTCATGTCGGGCCGGATCCACCTTCGGCATTGTCAGGGGTGCCCCGTCCGGGGCGACCACATACGCCACATGCCGGTCACCCACTTGGAACCGGATCACGGCGGCATGCCGGCCACCCACGGTGGCAATCGCCGCGCCGGTGAGCCGGGCGTCGGGGAAGGTGGGGACGTGGATTGGGATCGCGAGACGGCTCGCCAGCCAGGTGTGTACCACCTCGGCATCGGAAGATTCGATGCCGGGGAGAGCAAGCAGGGCCGACTCCTGGGCAACCAGACGTCCCAGCGGGTCACCCGGTGCGGAGATGAACATCCGGACTCCGAGCGCCGTGATGGCGAGGGCAGCGGCGAGGCCCAAGCCGAGCCGGTACGACCGCCGGGCCGCCAGTCGGCGCTGCGGCTCAAGCCGGATCACCGCTTGCACGCTGCGGCGGAGCGCCGGAGGGGCGGTCACGCTCGACCCACAGCCCGCGACGGCCTGGCGCAGCACCTGCATGTCGGCAACAAATCGCTGGCAGGTGCCGCATTGCCCGATGTGAACCAGTGCCCTGGCGCGCTCGACCGGCGTGAGCAGGCGGTCGGGACTCCCCCAGGCTAGGCGCCGCGCGGCACCGCAGGTCACGGCGGTCATCGGATTCTCCGCGTTCGTGCGGGGGCGCTCTGCTTTGCCCCCGTCAGTGAACCGCGCAAGGCCCTCCGCGCCCGGAAGAGCCGGGACGAGACGGTGCCCTCGGCGACGCCGAGCATGGTGGCCACCTCCCTCTGCGGGAAACCCTCCAGATCGCTCAACCAGAGCGTCGATCGCAGACCAGGATCCAGGGCATCGATGGCGGCAATCAGGACGTCGTGCTCCTGCTGGCGGATCAGAGACTCCTCCGGCCCCTCGATCGGCGTCCAGGAAGCGAGTGCCTCCTCGAATGCCGCCTCGCCGAGGTCGGAGGACACCGTCTCGGCTCGGCGACCCCGCGCCCGCACCCGGTTCAGATGAGTGCGCGTCACGATTTGGAAAAGCCAGGCCCGGCCGGCCTCCAAGTCTTTGAGTTGATCGGCGCACCGTACCGCGCGGAGCATCGCATCCTGGATCAGGTCCTCTGCGTCGGCGGCTCTACCGTGGCACAGGCGAAGCGCGTACCGGTAGAAGGCGTCGAGGTGCTCGCCGACGAGGTGGTCCAGCCAGGTGTTGGACTTCTCTGGTGACATGCACAACTCCGACATGCGCGAATCCTGGCAGATTGATCTCAGGTGCACGTCCTGAAGACACCCGGGGCGCCGGATTCGTTCCCGCAACAGCCGTCCACCGAAACGAGGAAACGGTTAGGGAAGAATTGGAACTTGGGCGGTGTCTAGCTTCGGAGATGCTGCCGTTCGCGGGGGTCCTGCGTCGTTTGCTATCTGGCCTCGCCCTTCCTACCCGTCGTTGAAAAAGGAATCCAAAGGGATCTCGTTGTGCGCCCTACGCCGCACAGCAGGAGAGCTTCCCCACGTCCTTGTCGAAGGTCTGGGCCGCGAGCTTGATCCCTTCCGAAAGGGTGAGGTAGGGATGAAACGTCGAGGTGATATCCTCGATGGTGAGCCCGAACTTGATCGCTAACGTCGGCTCGGTGATCATTTCCCCTGCTTCCGCAGCCAGAATCTGGGCCCCGAGGATCTTCCGGGTGGCCGGGTCCGCGACCAGCTTCACAAACCCGCGGGTATCATGCGCGGCGAGGGAGCGCGCGACGTGCTCCATCGGCAGCCGGGAAACCAGCGGCTCGATCCCCCGGGCCCTGGCCTCGGCCTCGGTGAGCCCGACGGAGGCCACCGCAGGATCGGTGAAGGTCACGCTCGGCACCGCGGTCAGGTCGAGCAGCCGAGTTTTGCCGGTGAGCGCGTTCTCCGCTGCGAGCGCGCCGCCGTAGGCCGCCACATACACGAACATCGGCTCTCCGACCACGTCCCCCGCCGCGTAGACACCCGGCACGCTGGTTTCGAGATGGTCATCGACCACAATCGCACCCTTCGTCCCGAGCGTCACCCCTAGTGTGTCGAGCCCGAATCCCGCGGTCCTGGCCCGGCGCCCAGTCGCGACTAGCAGTTGCTCGGCCTCGAGAACCTCCGCCCGTCCATCGTGGGACACCTGAACCCGGTAGCGGCCGGGGCGATCCACCCGCTCGACGGTTGTCCCGGTGCGGACATCGATGCCTTCAGCCCGCAGATAATCCGCGAGGGCCGCGCCGATCTCGGGATCTTCCTTGCTGAGCACCCGGTTCTGGCGCGCGAGGATGGTCGCCGCCACCCCGAGCCGGGCAAACATCTGACCCAGCTCGACGGCGACGAACCCTGCCCCGATTACGATCAGTGACCGCGGCAGCCGCTCCAATGCCATCGCACTCACGTTGTCCAGGTGCCCCGCTTCCGCGAGGCCGGGGATGGGCGGCGTGGCCGCACCTGCTCCGGTTGCCACCACAATCTTTCCGGCGCTCAGGGTCCTGCCGTCCGCCAGCCGCACTTCGCGGGGCGTGGTGAGCACCGCCCGCAGCTCGAACAGGGAGATGCCGTCATAGGACCGCAACACATCCCGATACTTCGCCTGGCGCAGCTGGTTCACAAGGGCGTCCTTCTGGTTACGCACTTGGCTCCAGTCCGCCGGGCCATCGCCGGCCGGGATCCCGGCGAAAGGGTGATGGGTCCGGCGATGCCGAGCCTCTGCCGCGCGGATCAGCGTCTTGCTCGGCACGCAGCCCACGTTCACGCAAGTACCGCCGAGAGTGCCGTCCTCCACGATCGCGACCCGGGCGCCGAGGTCCGCCCCCTTGAGGGCGGCCGCGAACGCCGCCGATCCGCCGCCCACGATGACCAAATCGAATTCGGTCGGATCGCCCACGGCGGCAGCGTCCCTGCCAGAGGCCCGGCCCGTCACGCCGGTCGCGGAGAGGAATCCCTGCGCGGGCGCCGCCCCGTGTCGATTGGTTCCTCGATGATTCGCGCGCCGTACCCGGTGAGACGGGTCAAGTGCGCTGCGATTTGGGGTGCGGTCAATTTCCGTGGGTCGTAGCGAACCACACCGGAGCTGTCGTCCAGAACGACCTTGGCGTCGAACACGCCCGGCAGCTTCTTCAGGGCGGTCCGCGCCGTCACTGGGCAACTCCCGCAGGTCATCCCGGAAATGTGGAGCCTAACTGTGGCGGTATCACCCGGTTGGGGCGGCACCGCGATCGTCTGGGCCATCGCGGCCGGGATGCCCTCGCCGCAGACGGGGCAGAGAACGCCGACGCCGGCAAGGGCGGTGACCGCAGCGGCAACCATTTTGGCATGCAGTGTCATGGGAGCCTCCTTACGAGAGAACGAACTTCGACCACCAAGAAAACGAGCCGAACCCGAGCGCCAGGCCAGTCGCGACCCAGAGCGTGATGCGCATGCGCCGGCGAACCGCCGGATCGGCACACAGCTTTCCGGGCTCGCAGGCGTTTCGTTCCTCCCGCTCGAGGAGGTAGAAGCCCGACCCGAGAAGCACCACCGCGGCGAGGAGGAAATAGGGTCGTAACGGCTCGAAGGTGCTCGCCAAGCCGGCGCCACTCACCCCGAGGGCCACTGCAACGAGCTGCCCGGCACAACAGAGGACCGACCCCACTGCGGCGGCCACCCCGCTGAAGGCCGCAATGGTCGGCTTACGCACGTGCCATGGGCTCCTCTATCGCCTCCAGAATCGGGCATTCGGCTGTAGGTGCGCGACGTCGGCATGCCTTGAGCAGCCGCTCCAGCGATCGCTCCAAGCGCTCCAGCTCGCGCTGTTTTTTCTGCACGACGGCGATTTTCACATTTGCCCGCCGGCTCACCTCGTCACAGGCCGCACCATGCCGGACGCGCAAGGCCAGAAGCTCAGCGGTCTCTTCCAGAGTGAAGCCCAGCTCCTGCGATCGCTTGATGAAGCGAATTCGGAGGACCGCCTCCGCAGGGTACTGCCGGTAGCCGGCCGGTGTTCGCTCCGGGATTGCGAGCAACCCTCGCCGTTCGTAGTACCGTACCGTCTGGACGTTCACGTCGGCTTGCGCCGCCACCTGTCCGATCGTCAATGCCATCAGCCGGGCCTCCTGATCGGGACTTACTCTACACCCTGTACCACGGTATAGGGTCAATGGGGCACCCATGGAGGCGTCACCCACCCCACGACCGCCTTGAGACCTCCCCCCTGCGCTGCGTTGCGATTCCGGGGGATTCGGGACAGAATCCACCGTGCAGGTCACGCTCGAGATACGCGCTGATGGCCCTCCTGGTTCCCCTCGGGATCAGGATGTCCCCGACGCCGGGAGGCGGTACTTGGCGAGAGCCCATGAGTGAAGAACGGGTGGAGACCCGGGACCAGGCCGAGTTCCAGGGTCTGGCGCTGTCCTACCTGGACGACGTGGCCCGGTTTGCTCGTTGGCTCACCAAGGATGGGGCCGATGCCGACGACCTCGTGCAGGACACCTACCTGAAAGCGCTTCGCGCCTGGCAGTCCTTTCATGCCGGCTCCGACTGCAAGGCTTGGCTCATCACCATCTGCCGCAACACGCACTACAGTCACGTCCGGCGCGAGGGACGGGTCGAGACGGTCGAAGCGCCGGAGCTGGAAGCGCTCTCGGCGGTCGCTGTGTTCCAGTCGGCCCAGGCCGGCGGGCTGGACGGGGCATTCGGGCAGTTCGACCTCCGAGATGCGGTGCGCCGGGAACTTCGCGAGCTCCCGGAGAGTTTCCGGGAAGCCGTGGTGCTGGTCGACATTCAGGATCTGTCCTACGACGAGGCCGCGCGAATTCTTGACATTCCAGTCGGCACCGTGCGGTCTCGCCTCTACCGGGGACGGAGGCTGCTGCAGGAGCGGTTGCTGGTCCACGCGCGTGATGCGGGCTTTTCCCCTGATTCAGCCAGGGAACCCGAGTGAGGTGACCATGAAACCGATGATGGATTGCCAATCGGTCCTTCGCCAGCTTTGGGACTACCTGGATGGCGAGCTGACCGAAGCCCGGAGGGAGGAGATTGCCGCCCACCTTCGCATGTGCGGCAAGTGCTTTCCGACGTTCCAGTTCGAAGAGGCGTTCCTTCGTGCGGTCAAGGCCGCGGGGGACGAGCCCTCCCGCACTGGAGAGCTACGGGAGCGCGTGGTCGCCGCCATGCGCAAGCAAGGGATGCCCGATCTGCCTCCCGAAAACGGGGCCTAGCAAAGGCACCCGTCCAACAACATCACTCAGCGAAGCCCCTGCCTGCGGGCCCCCCAGTTGCTTCCGGATTCCAACACCGAGCAGCAGGATGGGGCCCTCGCCCACCCTCTCCCCGCGGGTCCAAACGTTTATTTCCTGACCCAGCCCGATCGAAACGTCGACCGACGTGCGGGATTTGCGGAAGACCCAGGCGTAGCCCAACCGGGCGCTGGGTTGAAACACCAGCACCTTCGTCGCGCCCAACTTGTCCGGTTGGTCCCGCCAGTCGATCCGAAGCCTCCAGAGCTCCGACCGAACTCCCCACTGCACCCCTCGGCGGGACCCATCTGACTGAGTGAGGGAGAGTCCCAGTCCGGGGCCCCCTCCCCGCTCGTCATCATGGCGGCCGAAATCGCGGCGGTTCGTGAAATTGTACCCGCCGGAGGCGCTGAGGAAGAACCTGCCACCGACCGGCAAGTCCAGGTGCGCTGTCGGGATGAGACCTGCGGGGTACCCGCGGACCTCTAGCCCGGCCGCTTTCATTTGCGCGGCGAGCGCGCCGGGGGACCCCACGGAGGCAAGGAGCGCGCCGAAGTGGGCGCGCCTCATTCTGGAATCGATGCGGTCTGTGAGAGTGCGGAATCGAGCGAAGCTGCGCTCACGGCGACGTGCGAGCCGGTCCACACCACCCGCCCCTCGGCCACCAGGATAGCCTGCGGAGAGGCGTGAACGATACCTAGATCCCTCGCGATCCGGTCCGAAAGGGGCCGCTGCCCGATCACATCAATCTGGAAGACCGGGATGGCAGGATGGGCGCGGGCGAATGCGCGCAGCGAAAGCCGCGAAAAGAAGGAGACACTGCACCATGGACTGTGCTTGTAGATCACCACGATGGACGCGGCCTTCAAGACGTCGGGCCAACCCGGGGTGACACCTTCCTCCAGGTGCATAATGGGCATGGTCAATCCTGCTGTTGGAGTTGTCTCATCCCACCCGGGTCACGCCAGTGAACCCCCTGGCCTCTGCCGAAGTTCCGCCGCCCCCCTCCACGCCGCGGGGAACCTTTCACGGCCGGGCCGGGTACTCTCTCTGATCGCCTGCCCCGGGATGGGGCGTTTCTGACCACTTCGGCATGAGGCAACACCCATGAAGGCACTCAATCCCAAACTTGACTGGGTGATTCGGGGCGCCATCGTCCTGGCCCTGCTCGTCGTGGGTATCATACCCAAGGTCACCGGCGATCCCACCATGCTCGCAAATTTCGAGCGCTGGGGTTATCCCGACGGCTTCTATCGCATCATCGGTGGATTCGAAATACTCGGCGTCGTGCTGCTGATCATTCCCCGCGCGACCCGACTCGGCGCCGGACTGGTGGTGGCCCTGATGCTCGGCGCGCTGGGCACCCATCTGCGCGCCGCCGAGTATGGCTTCGCGCCGATCCCGGCGATTATCGGGGGGCTGGCGCTCTGGGTCGGGCTGGCCCGGTCGGGCGCCCTGGCTCGGACTCGATAACCGCAATTCCGATGGTCTCGCCCCGGGAAGAATTGGCGCTGCTGCTTCCGGAGGTCAGCCGTCTCGCGCTGGAGTACCTCGAAAGCTTCGAGAACCCGTCCAGCCCGGTCGCAGCGACTCCGCCGCCCGAGGCGCTGCTCGAAGCCATCGGGCCGGTCCCTGGCGACGGGAGGCAGCCGCCGAAAGCCGTCCTCGACGCCGCAGCGAAGATCCTCCAGTACAGCGTGCGCACCGGACATCCTCGCTTTTTCAATCAGTTGTTCGGAGGGGTCGATTCTCCGGGCATCGTGGGCGAATGGCTGACCGCGCTCCTGAATACTTCCATGTACACCTATGAGGTGGCGCCGGCCCTCACCGTGATGGAAACGGTACTGGTACGGCGGCTGAATGGCCTGGTGGGCTTTGCCGCAGGCGAGGGCGTATTCACCCCGGGCGGCAGCATCGCCAACTTGATTGCCCTTCTTGCAGCGCGAAACCGCGCCGTTCCAGGAGCCAAGGCTTTGGGCGTCGTCGAGGCAGGTCGGCGGGTCGTATTCATGTCCACGGAAGCGCATTACTCCACGCTGCGGGCGGCGAGCGTCGCCGGGCTCGGCACCGGTGCGGTGGTGAGCGTCCCAGTGGACGAAGTCGGACGGATGGTACCCGCGGAGCTGGAGCGCTCCATCCTGCAGGCGCGCTTGGAGTCACTCCATCCCATGATGGTGGTTGCCACTTCCGGCACGACCGTGGCGGGCGCGTTCGACCCCCTCCTGCCCATCGCGGACATCGCCCTCCGTCACGGCCTCTGGTTTCACGTGGACGCTTCCTACGGTGGCGGGGTCCTCTTCTCCCCGGTCCATCGCCACCTGGTCGAAGGAATCCATCGCGCCGATTCGGTGGC
>CAZHSO010000090.1:0-11786 GCA_964535105.1 uncultured Gemmatimonas sp. | reverse complement strand
TGGGCAACCACTTCAGCCGAGCGCTACTAATCGCCCGTGCAGTTTGATCTCTTCCAATTCTTTGCAAATCATCCGACCACTCAATTGCCAGTCTACAGGGGCTGGGGAATTGGGGAGCTAGGGAGCTAGGGTAACAACCCTAGTTCCCTAACTCCCGAGCTCCCTAAACCCTACGAGAATTGGCTGTCGACTAGCGCGCGGGGGCCACACCCGTTCCCATTCCGAACACGGTCGTTAAGCCCCGCAGCGCCGATGGTACTACGACCGCGAGGTCGTGGGAGAGTAGGCCGTCGCCAGCCATTCCCTTCGAAGCCCGTCCTCCTCGCGAGGGCGGGCTTCGGTTCTTTGTGAGCGGTGAGCAGTGACCGGTGAGCGGGAAACGCCTCACCGCTTACCTCTCACCGCTCACCGCTTACCTTCTTCACATGCAACGCTCCGGCCACATCGCCCTCGCCGGCCGACCCAACGTCGGCAAGTCCTCCCTTCTCAACACCCTGGTCGGCGAGCACCTCGCGCTGGTGACTCCCAAGGCGCAGGCCACCCGTCTTCCCGTCACCGGGCTCCGCACCGACGGCGACATCCAGTACGTCTTCCACGACCTCCCCGGCCTCCTCGATCCCGAGTACGCCATGCAGGAGCGAATGCGCGCGCTCGCGCTCGAAGGATGCCAGCGCGCCGACGTCATCCTCTATCTCTATCCGGCCACCGACGCGCCGGCTCCCGACTTTGTGACGATGGCGGGACTCGAGCGGCCCCCCGCGGCGCCGGTGCTCACCGTTTACACCAAAGGCGACATCCTCTCGCCGACCTGGCTCGGGGTGCTCTCCGCCGAGTCGCTCGTCGTCTCGGCCACCACCGGCGACGGGATCGACGCTCTCCTCGCCGCCGTCGCGGCGCTGCTGCCTGAGCGCGAGTTCGCCTATCCCGCCGACGACCTCGGGGTGCAGCCGATGCGATTCTTTGCGGTGGAGTACCTGCGGGAAGGCGCATTCATGCATCTCGAGGATGAGCTGCCCTACGCGTTCACCGCCGAGATCGAGGAGTTCCGCGACACGACCGACCCGGTGTACATTCGTGCGTCGCTGTTCGTCGAGCGCGAAACCCAGAAGGGGATCCTCATTGGCGACCGCGGCCGCACGCTGAAGGCCATCGGCACCCACGCGCGGCAACGGCTCGAGCAGCTGCTCGGCCGCAGGGTCTATCTCGAGACGTGGGTCAAGGTGCTGCCCAAGTGGCGCCGCGATCCGGCGCAACTCAGCCGCTTCGGATTTCCCGATCTCCCCACGGAGCGCCCATGACACTCGCCCCGGAATTGCTCGACATCCTGGTCTGCCCGAAGTGCAAGGGCGATCTCGAGTATCGCCCCGCCGATGCGGTTCTGATCTGCCCCGCCTGCCGCCTCGCCTATCCCATTGAAGACGACATTCCCATCATGCTGATCGACGAGGCCAAGCCGGTTTGAGCCCTTCCGATCTCGCACGCGTCATCGAAGCCGCACGCGGCACGGCCGCGGCGGCCAATCACGCTTTTGTCGGCACCGAGCATCTCCTCGCCGCGGCGCTCTCGGACGCGGAGGGCACCGCCGCGCGCACCCTCACCGACGCCGGGGTGACGATCGACGGCCTCGCCGAGGAACTGCTGGCCGGGCTCCCCGCGGCCGCTGCCGATGCGCCGATGCCTCCACCGATGAGCCGGTTCGCCGAGCGCGCCGTCGCCGAGGCCGAAACAGCCGACGGGAATCTCCTGCTGGTCCTGCTCCGCGCTCCGCGCGGCCGGGTCGCCAGCGTCCTGGGCAAGCGTGGCGCAAAACTTTCCGAGCTCCGGAAAACACTCGAGCCACCGCGGGCGGAGCAGCAGGCGAAGCCCCCGAGACTACCGAAGCCGGCGAAGACGGCTTCCCCCCCGCGCCCCGCGTCTTCGCGCCCCAGGCCTGAACGCCGGCCCGCACCGTCACCCGAACTTTCGGACGACGAACCGGTGCGCGAGCGTCGCCTTCCGCCCCATCTCGATACCAGGCGCCGGCACACCCCGACCACCAGGAAGTTCCCCTGGTCGCTGATTCTCCTGCTCGCAGTGCCGGCCAGTGTGATTCTCAACGCCCGGCACGCATCGCCGCTGCTGATCTTCGCGACGGCCTGTCTCGGCGTGCTTCCTCTCGCCGGGATGATGGGGCGAGCCACCGAACAGATCGCCGAGCGCACCGGACCCACTATCGGCGGCCTCCTCAACGCCACCTTCGGCAACGCCGCCGAGCTGATCATCGCGATCGTCGCCCTCCGCGCGGGACTGGTCGACCTGGTCAAGGCGTCGATCACCGGGAGCATTCTCGGAAACCTGTTGCTCATTCTCGGCCTGTCGCTCGTTGCGGGCGGGCTCAAGGCGCCGATCCTCAAGTTCAACCGGACGTCGGCGGGAATGAGCTCCGCGATGCTGGCGCTCGCGGTGGCCGGCCTCGTTTTTCCCGCCGTCTTCCACTCCCTGCACCCGGGGACGCTGACCGCGAGGCTCGCGTTCTCCGAGCTGCAGCTCTCCGAAGCCGTGGCGGTCATCCTGGCCATCACCTATGGCTGCTCGCTCCTCTTCTCCCTCCACACCCACAAGGCGGTGTTCGGAATCGATGCCGGATCCACCCCCGAGGGCCCCGAGTGGAGTCTCTTCAAGTCGGTGGGGATCCTGGCGCTCGCAACCGGCGCGGTCGTCGTCGAATCGGAGCTGCTGGTGCATGCCGTGGAGGGGGTGACGACGAGCCTCGGGCTCTCCGAGATCTTCCTGGGCCTCATCATCATTCCGGTCATCGGCAATGCCGCCGAGCATGCCTCGGCGGTGATGATGGCCCGGAAAGGAAAGACCGACCTGTCCCTTCAGATCGCCCTGGGATCGAGCACCCAGGTGGCGCTCCTGGTCGCCCCGATTCTGGTGCTCGCAGGGGTGCTCATGGGGCAGCCGATGAACCTGGTCTTCTCGACCTTCGAGGTGATCACTCTGGCGGTTTCCACCATCGTGGTCGCCATGATCACCCTGGACGGGGAGTCGCACTGGTTCGAGGGGGTCCAGCTTCTTGCCCTCTATGCTATGGTTGCCGCGGCCGCCTACTTCCTCTGATTTGACTCGGACGCTCCAAGTCCGTAAGTTGATTGGGGATAAACTCTTACGAAGGATGATGGGTGCGCACTCGTCCGACCATTCTCTATTTCGGACCGGTCGGGGGAGTTGTCCCTGACTTGGTACGGCAGTGGGTCGAGGGGAAGAGTTTTCCTCTCGAGGTCCACGCCGATCCCGCCGTGGTCGAATCCATCGTCCTCCGTGGCCACCCCTCCTTTCTTTTTATCGATGCCGATGGGATGGGTCCGCTCGGCTTGAGCCTGGTGCGCCGCCTCAAGAGCGACCCGTTCACCGCCATCATTCCGGCACTGATCCTCTCCGGGAGCCACGAGGCGGAGCAGATCCAGGAATGGTTCGCCGCCGGAGCCGACGAGATCATCACCGGGGTGTTCCCCCCGGCGGAGCAGCGGGCCCGGCTGGACGCGCTGCTGGTCCGCACCCAGCGGGACGTCTCGGTGCACCCCTCGACCCGGATGCCCGGCACGACCGAAATCGAGCGCGAGATCCGGCGCCAGCTTGACGGCGGCTCCCAGGAGTTCGCGGTCTGCTACGCCGATCTCGATCATTTCAAGGAATACAACGATCGCTACAGCTACTACGATGGCGACCGGGTGATTTACATTCTTTCGCGGATACTTCACGACGTCGTGAAGGGACTCCTGGGCAGCCGGGGATTCGTCGGCCACATCGGGGGCGACGATTTCATTTTCATCATTCCGGCGGCGGATATCAGCCCGGTGTGCGGAGAGGTGTTGTCCGTGTTCGATACCCTGGTACCGTTTCAGTACAACGAGCAGGATCGCCGGGCCGGCTACTTCTTCGGGAAGGACCGGCGCGGCCAGCTGCACCGGGTTCCGCTCATGACGCTCTCGGTCGGCATCGTCACCAATCGTCACCGGGTGTTCGCCCATCCCGCCGAAGTGAGCGAGCTCGCGACCGAAATGAAGAGCTACGCGAAATCGCTTCCCGGATCGGTCTACGTCGTCGACCGGCGGCAGAGCAGCGCAGGACCGGACCGGCCCAGCGGTTCGGCTGCAGCGCGCGAGGCTCCAAGCGAACTCCGATGAACGTCACCTGCACGCAGTGCCAGACGGTGTTCCGGGTGGATCCGGCCAAAGTGCCGGAGGCGGGAGTGCGGGCGCGCTGCTCGGTGTGCGCGGGAATCTTCTGGGTGCGGCGAGAAGCGGAATCGGCCGCACGCACGGCGCCGATCGTCGCGACGACGATCGCAGCTCCGCAGGCGCCTCCGCCCGCCCCCGCGCCGGCGCCTGCGGCGCGACCCGCGGCCGCACCGATGCCTGCGACGGCGCCGATTCGGACTGCGCCCCCGGGCGGCTTGCCCCCCTTTCGTCCCGCCACGCCGCCTGCGCCGGCGTTCCGTGCTCCCCCGGCAGAGCCTCCTGCTCCGGCCATGCAACCCTCCGCCGCATCCTCGCCGCCCCCGGCGCCTCCACGGCCGGCCGCCCCCGTGGTTGCCCCCGCGCCCGCGGCGGCCCCTCGCCGCCGGCCTACCAACCCATTCCTCTCCCAGGACCCCGAGGCTCGCGCCCGCCGGCTGGCGCGCGCCCTGGTCAGCGACATCGTCGTGTACCACCCGGCCAAGCGCCGGGACGCGCTCCGGGACGGCTCGCTCAAGCTGCTCTTCGAGGAGGAAATCCGGAAAAGCTGGGACGAATACGTCGACCAGGTGGGACGGGAGCTCGCGGACTCCACCACGTTCTTCACCGACGCGCTCAACGAGATCCTGGCGGACGGTCAGCCCGTTTTTCCCTGAGTTATGTTTCTCCGCACTGGAGCGAGCCGTTCCAACGCCGACCGGCGGGGGGCGGCTCGCATCGTACGCGCATTTTCAACCGCGGGCGGGATGATGGCGAGTGACGAAGAGCGGGTGGACGAGCTGGAACGGCGCCTCCTCGAGCTGCGGGAGTTTCTTTGACCTCGCTCACAAGGCAGCGCGGCTCCGCGAGCTCGAGACGGAGCAGACCGACGCCGGATTCTGGTCCGATCCGGAGCGCGCGCGCGGAGTCGTCAAGGAGATCAAGACGCTGAAGACGTGGCTGCTGCCGGCGGAGAGTCTCGGGCAGCGGCTCGCCGATGCGCGGGGCATGGGGGAGCTCCTGGCCGCCGAGCCCGATGCGGAGCTCGCCGCGGAGCTCGAGCAGGAGATCGAGAGCATTGCGAGCGCGCTCGAGTCCTTCGAGCTCAAGACGCTGCTCTCGGGTCCCGATGACCTCGGCGACGCAATCCTCACGATTCACCCCGGGGCGGGGGGCACCGAGTCGCAGGACTGGGCGCTCATGCTCTCGCGAATGTACCGGCGCTGGGCGGAGCGGCGCGGATACCAGATCACCGTGCTCGATCTCATCGAGGGCGACGAGGCGGGGATCAAGTCGGTGACCCTCGAGATCAAGGGCGAGTACGCCTACGGGTTCCTCAAGGCGGAGAAGGGTGTCCACCGGCTGGTCCGGATCTCTCCCTTCGATTCCCAGGCGCGGCGGCACACCTCGTTCGCCTCGGTGTTCGTCTATCCCGACATCGACGACACGATCGAGGTCGATCTGCGCGAGGAGGACATCAAGATGGACGTCTACCGGGCGTCGGGCGCGGGCGGCCAGCACGTCAACAAGACCTCCTCCGCGGTGCGCCTCACCCACATCCCGACCGGACTCGTGGTGGCCTGCCAGCAGGAACGCAGCCAGGGGAAGAACAAGGCCACGGCGATGAAGATGCTGCGCGCGGCCATCTATCAGAAGAAGCTCGAAGAGCAGGAGGCGGCGCGCGCTGTCGTCGAGGCGACCAAGACCGACAACTCCTGGGGGAACCAGATTCGTTCGTACGTCTTCCAGCCCTACACGATGGTCAACGACCACCGCACTGAGACCAAGGTGGGTGACGTGCAACGGGTGATGGACGGCGATCTCGACGAATTCATCCAGGCCTGGCTCAAGCGCGCGGGAGGGGCAAAGTGACCGGGCCCGCCGACCGCGGCTACGTCGAGGAGGCCCGGTGCAAGAACCGCGATGCCCTCCTCGCCCGGGGCACTCCCCCCTACGCGTACCGCTACGAGCGTACCCATCTCGCCGCCGCCGCGTCCGAATCATACGTCGACGCGATGGGAGACGACGGCCCCATGGTGGCGGTCGCGGGCCGGCTCGCCGCGCTCCGCGTCCAGGGCAAGACGATGTTCGCCCATCTCGAGGATCCCTCGGGACGGATTCAGCTCTACTTGCGGCAGGACGCCCTGGGTGACGGGTGGGAGACCGCGCAGCTGCTCGACCTGGACGATCATGTCGGGGTCACCGGAACGCTGTTCCGGACCCGCACCGGTGAGGTCACCGTGCGCGCTCTGGTGCTCGAGGTCCTCGCCAAGAGTCTCCGTCCCCTGCCACGGGGAAAGACCCGGCGGACCGAGGAGGGAGCGGAGACGTTCGGCGGGCTCGCCGATCCCGAGGTGCGCTACCGGCAGCGCTACGCCGATCTTGCGGTGCACCCCGATGTCCGCCGCGTCTTCGAGACCCGCGCCCAGGCGATCCGGTTTTTCCGCCAGTATCTGGAAGCGCGTGGCTTTCTGGAAGTGGAGACGCCGATCCTGCAGCCGCTCTATGGCGGGGCCGCCGCCCGCCCGTTCGTCACCCACCACAACGCCCTCGACATGCCGCTCTATCTCCGCATCGCGGACGAGCTGTATCTCAAGCGGCTGATCGTGGGCGGATTCGAGCGGGTCTACGAGATCGGCCACGATTTCCGGAACGAGGGGATGGACCGGACGCATAATCCGGAATTCACCATGCTGGAGTGCTATCAGGCCTACGCCGACTACAACGACATCATGGAGCTCACGGAGGGGCTCGTCGCGGGCGTCGTCCAGCACTGTACCGACGGTCCCGGGGTCACCGTGGACGGCCGTGCGATCGACTTCACGCCGCCGTTCCGCCGGGTGGAGTTCGTCTCCGCGCTCGAGGAGCGCACCGGGCTTGACGTGCGCACCGCCGCCGAACCGGAACTCCGTGCCGCTCTGGTCGCTTCCGGCGTCTCCCGCGAGGATGCGGACGGGTTTGCCGGGGCCAAGCTGGTGGACGAGCTGTTCAAGGCCTGCCTGGAGCCGCACCTGATCCAGCCGACGTTCGTGGTGGACTATCCCAAGGCGCTTTCTCCGCTGGCACGGGTGCACCGGACGGACCCCTCGCTCGCCGAGCGTTTCGAGCTGTTCATCAACGGCAGGGAAGTAGGCAACGCATTCAGCGAGCTCAATGACCCGGATGACCAGCGGGCGCGGTTCGAAGACCAGGGACGCCAGCGCGCGGCGGGAGACGACGAAGCCCAGCCGTTCGACGCCGACTACGTGCGCGCCCTGGAATACGGAATGCCCCCCACCGGCGGACTCGGCGTCGGCGTGGACCGCCTGGTCATGCTGATCACCGGCCAGCCGTCGATTCGCGATGTGATTCTCTTTCCCGCCATGCGGCCGGAGGAAGGGAGCCAGGGAGCCAGACATCATGAGCCACCAGCCGTCAGCGGTTAGCTGTTAGCATGCTTATCCCCTCCTCCCTCGAGCGCGCCATCGCCGTCCGCTACATGCGCGGACGCAAGCAGACGCGATTCGCCACGCTCACGACCATCATCGCCGTCGGCGGCGTCGCCATCGGCGTGATGGCGCTGATCGTGGTGCTCGGCGTGATGAACGGGCTCCGGGACGATCTGCGCGACCGGATCCTGGTGGCGAATCCGCATCTCCGGGTGCTCACTTACGGCGCCTCGCTCAAGATGGAGAACTGGCGCGAGGCGCTGGAGACGGTCCGCCGTCATCCCGATGTGATCGCCGCGGCGCCCGAAGTGCTGACCAAATCGCTGATCCTCAACTCCGCGAACTATCCTTCGGCGGTGGATGTCGTCGGATTCGATCCCGACACCGGGAGCATGGCGGTCACGACGCTGGCCGACAAAGTCACCGCCGGCAGCCTCTCCTTCCGCACCCGTGCCGACAGCGTCGACGGGGGCATTGTGCTCGGATACCGGCTCGCCAGCCGGCTCTCGGTGTACGAGGGGGACGTGGTGAGGCTGGTGTCGCCCGCCTCGGTGCAGGTGAATCGCGCCACCGGGCAGCCGATTCCGAAGTACTGGTTCTTCGAAGTGACCGGCACCTTCGATACCGGGATGTACCAGTACGACGACGGCTTTGCCGTGATGGACATGGGCACCGCGCAGAGGTTCGCGGGGCTGGGCGACGCGGTCACCGGGATTCAGATCCGGCTCCGGGATCCGTGGCAGGCCCCGGTGGTCGGCGACACCTTGCAGCGCCGGCTGGGATATCCCTTCCGCTCCTTCGACTGGCAGAGCCAGAACCAGAGTCTCTTCAGCGCGCTGCAGCTCGAAAAGCTCGCCATGGGGCTGATCATCTGTTTCATCATGGTGGTGGCGGCGTTCAACATCGTCGGCACGCTCACCATGGTCGTGGCGGACAAGACCAAGGAGATCGGCATCCTTCAGGCGATGGGGCTTCCGCCCGGCGGGATCGGAAGAATCTTCCTGGCGCAGGGCGCCATCATCGGCGCCGCGGGCACCGTGCTCGGCCTGGTGCTCGGACTCGTCGTCGCCTATCTGATCGACACCTCTGGCCTCATCCGGATCGATCCGGCGGTGTATTTCATCGATCATCTCCCGGTGCACGTCGAGATTCCCGACGTCTTCGCCGTCGTGCTGTTCAGCTTCCTCGTGGCCGTCGTCGCCACGCTGCATCCCTCCCGCGCCGCCTCCCGGCTCACGCCGGTCGAAGCGATTCGTCACGAATGACGACCGTCCTCGAGGCCCGGGGCCTGCGGAAGTCCTATCGCGGGGGTGACGGCGGCACGATCGAGGTGCTGCGCGGTATCGACCTCACCGTCGTGAGCGGCGAGTTCGTCGCGGTGACCGGCGAGAGCGGCTCGGGCAAGAGCACGCTGCTCCACCAGCTGGGCGCGCTCGACCGCCCCACGTCGGGCTCCATCGCCCTGGACGGCACCTCGTACGAGCGCCTCGACGCCGATGCGCTGGCGGACATGCGGAACCGGCGGATCGGATTCGTCTTCCAGTTCCACCACCTGCTGCGCGATTTTTCCGCGCAGGAGAATGTCGCCATGCCGCTGCTCATCGGGGGCGTGGCGCCGGCGCCGGCGCGCGAACGGGCGCGCGCGCTCCTCGATTCTGTGGGACTGTCCGCCCGCATGACGCACCTCCCGGCCCAGCTCTCCGGGGGCGAGCAGCAGCGGGCGGCGGTGGCGCGAGCCCTCGTGACGGAGCCGGCGCTGCTCCTCGCCGACGAGCCGTCGGGCAATCTCGACGAGCGGAACGCGGAGCAGCTGCACGGGATGTTCGCGGGACTCGCGCGCAACTTTCACACGGCGGTGGTCGTCGTGACCCATAACCGCGCGCTTGCGGCGCGTGCCGACCGGATTCTGCGGCTGAGTGAAGGGGTGCTGGCCGCCGCGGCCCCCGCCGGCATGACGGAGATGGCGGAATGAAGTGCAGCGCGTGCGGAGAGCGCGAGGGCGTGGTGAGCCTGACGCAAATCGTCGAGGGAGACGTGCGCACGGTGAGTCTCTGCGCCAGGTGCGCCGCCGAGAAGGGAATCGAAACCGGCATCGGCCTCGCCGAGACGCCGCTCGGCGGATTCCTCGCCGCACTGGGCGAGAGCGCCGATCCCGATGCCCCGCTCGCCGCGGCGCTGGAGGAGCGGTGCCCGTCGTGCGGGGCGACGCTGCGTGATTTCCGGGAGACGGGTCGGGTCGGCTGTGCGGAGTGTTATCGGGCGTTCGATGCGCCGCTGCGGGAGCTGTTGCGACGGCTGCATGGCTCCACGCATCACACGGGGAGACGCTACCAGGGCACGGAGATGGCATCCGTCGTCACCCCGCCGGAGGAGGCCGCGCGCGAGCTGCGCGAGCAGCTCCGCCGGGCGATCGAGGCGGAGCAATTCGAGCTGGCGGCCGAGCTGCGGGACCAGCTTCGGGAGCGGGAATGATCGATCTGTCGCTCTTGCCCGATGGCGGGATGGCCTGGCTCGAGGCGAGCGGGCCGGGGAGCCATCTGGTGGTTTCCACCCGGGTACGCCTGGCGCGAAACCTCGACCGGCACCGCTTCTTCACCCGCACCGACCCCCGGGAGCGGGAGGCGATCCTCGCCGAGGTGGAGAGCGCTGCGAGCTCCACGGCCGGACTCGGACGCGCCGTACGGTTCCGGGTGGACCGGCTCGATCTGGTGGACCGCCAGCTTCTCCACGAGCGCCACCTCGTAAGCCGTGAGCTCGCCGCCCCGGAGACCGGCGGAAGGGTCCGGCCGGGGGCCGGGTTGCTGGTCCAGGACCGCGCCAGCGTGATGGTCAACGAGGAGGATCACTTGCGGCTCCAGGCCCTCCGCTCCGGCTTCGCGTTGGAGGCAACTTGGGGGCACGTCTCGACGCTGGACACCGAACTGGGGCAACGACTTGCCTTCGCATTTCACCCCGAGTTCGGTTACCTTACGAGTTGTCCGACCAACGTCGGAACCGGGCTCCGTGCGTCGGTCCTGGTGCACCTTCCGGGGCTGGTTTTGACGAAGGAAATCAACAAGATCCTGCAGGGTTTGACGCAGGTCGGGCTCACCTTTCGGGGGCTCTACGGGGAGGGCAGCGAGGTCGTCGGCAATCTCTTCCAGTTGTCGAACCAGACTACGCTCGGCAAGACCGAACGCGAGCTGCTGGACCACCTGGGCAAACTGGTCCGCCAGGTGATGGAATACGAGGAGCGGGCGCGGCAAATTCTCCTGCGGGATGCGACCGCGATTCTCGAGGACAAAGTGTGGCGGGCGTTCGGCCTCCTCCGCTACGCGCGGACGCTGTCGTTCGAGGAGACGATGAACCTGCTGAGCGGTGTGCGGCTCGGTGTGGGGCTCGGACTCATCCCGAACGTCGGTATGTATACATTGAATAAACTCCTCGTCTTTACCCAACCCGCGCATCTCGCCGCCGCACAGGGGCGGGTGCTTGCCGAGGAGGAAGTACCGGTTCGCCGGGCGGCGTACGTCCGGCAGGTGCTCGAAGCGGAAGTGGGGCGCCGCGGATCGTCCGCGGAGTCGCCACCGACCCAGGGATAACCACGCGATGAACGGCTACAACTTCACTGACCGGGTTCGCAAGGTGCTCCAGATGGCTCGCGAGGAGGCGGCGCGCCTCCATCACGAGTACGTCGGGACCGAGCACATCCTCCTCGGGTTGATTCGAGAGGGTGAAGGGGTCGCGGCGGCTGTCCTCACCAATCTGAACGTCGATCTCGACGACATCCAGCAGAAAATCGAGGAGACGGTGAAGAAGGGAAAAGCGGCCGCGGCACCGGGTCCCGATCTTCCCTACACCTCTCGCGCCAAGAAGGTGCTCGAGCTCGCCATGACCGAGGCGCGCGAGCTGAATCATTCCTACGTCGGGACCGAGCACCTCCTGCTCGGTCTGCTGCGCGAGGAAAAAGGCATTGCCGCCCAGGTCCTGACCGACGCCGGGGTGACGCTGGAGCAGTCGCGTGCGGAGACGCTCCGTCTCCTCGGCAGCGACATGCCCCAGACGTCTCAGGGCGGGGGGGCGGCGGCGACTCCTCCCACCGCCGCGCCCAAGGCCGACAAGAAATCCAAGACGCCGGCCCTCGATCATTTCTGCCGCGATCTCACCCAGCTCGGCGCCG
>CAZHSO010000089.1:0-11870 GCA_964535105.1 uncultured Gemmatimonas sp. | reverse complement strand
GCGCCGAGCACGCCGATCTTGGCGCCGGGAAAGAAGGCGAGATAGATCCCCTTCAAGATCTCCCGGCTGGGCGGGACGACTTTGCGGAGATTCGCCATTGTATAGATGTACTGCGGATTGGCCATAAGCCGGGAAAGCTACTACGGTTCCTTCATGCCGCGAAACGGGGCGATGTGCTCGACGTGGTGCGGGGACGCTTACGGCACCTGGTATGCGTCCACCATGTGCCGGAGCGACTCCCCCGCTGCGAGTCGAGTGTACCATCGCGTCGTGAACAGCCAGTCCGCGAAGACTCGATCGCTCCTGGGGTCGGTGCGACGAAACACCGAGACCAGCTCTGCGTTCCCGGCCCCACCGTTCCGGTGCTGCTGGAAGTACTCGCGGTACGCGCGATCGAACGCGTCGGAACCAACCACCTGATAGAGCATGTAGAACATCAGCATGCCCACGGAATACGAGCGGCCGGTGAGTTCCGCGCCGCCGTAGGCCACGAAGGGCGCCTTGTCGCACCGCGCGGACTGCGCGCAGCGGCGCATGAGCGACTGCACCGTGCGCTCGAGTTGGGCATCCCACGCGGCCCACCCATCCAGCTCCGCCGCCATCCGCCACTCGAGGAAGGAGGC
This sequence comes from uncultured Gemmatimonas sp., assembly GCA_964535105.1. Classification (GTDB taxonomy): domain Bacteria; phylum Gemmatimonadota; class Gemmatimonadetes; order Gemmatimonadales; family GWC2-71-9; genus JABFSM01. The sequence continues at coordinate 11,247 of CAZHSO010000089.1, read as the reverse complement.
CAGCCCCTCGTTCCACCTCGGGGATGGATGGTCGAGATCGGGCACATTCCAGAGATGCGACAGCTCGTGGTAGAGCTGCCGGAGTTCTGAACGATCGCGGAACGCGTCGGCCGTCAGGATGATGCCGGCCGTAAGACTCGCCTGTGATCCGAAGCCGCCCGGAATCTCCATGACCGTCAGCCGGGGTTGCCGGCCCAGGGGACCGTACCAGCCGGCGTACCGCGCCAGGGCTCCGTCCACCGCTCGGCCGATCATCTGCGCGCCGCTCGAGTCCGCAGGGAAATAGAAGATTCGCGCGCCGGCGCTTTCGACCACGCGGTACGGCGCAATCGCGATGTTCAGGAACGGTACCGGCTCCGTGCTCCGGTAACTCCACGTGACCAGCGAGTCCTGCTGGGCGGTTGCCCCCGGCGTCCCGCCCATCGCTACGACGATGCCGGTCGGTACCGTGATGCGCGCCGCGAACCCGAAAGGAGGCCGGACCCTCACACCCCTAGACTTCCAGGATGGGACGCCAAGCGCCGGAAAAGCATAGGCGTCTTCGCGAATGATCGTGAAGTCGCGGCTCACCCGATCCTTGACGTAGAGAGAGCCGGTCTCCGTGTATCCCACCAGAATGCCACCATAGTGCAAGCTGATGGCGAGCGAATCACCCGGCGGGACCGGGCGCTTGGGGGTCACCACGATGGCATTGACCTGACGGATCGAGTCGTCCAGGAAGACCACGACATCCTGCGCGAACGGAATGTCTGCGCCGCGCGCGCCCAGAACCCGGGTGACGGTCATGAGGCGGTGCAGCAGCAGCGGGATCCTGACGGCTGGACCGTTAGAAACGTTCTGCAGGTGAAGGGTCGCGGTGCCGCCGATGGTACCGCGGTCGTACTCGACGTGGAGCTCCAGGGCCAAGTGGGTCAGGACGAAGGGGACCTCCTGGGACGCCAGCTTGGTAGCCGGAACGCCCATGGCGAACGCCGATACGGCCGCGAACGCGAGTCCGCGGAGCTTGCTGGTCATGACAACTCCGCGCGCGGCGCGCGCTTCGCCATCTGTCGTCGATCGGCAACAAAAAAGCCCGCGGCCATGGCGACCCAGAAGAAGATCCGCAGCCAGTGGCCGCCGCGGATCGCGTCCAGCACGGAGATCCCGAAGAAGAGGATGAAAATGGTGAGGTTGGTGCGCATGGGATCCTCGGGGGGGGGGATCCAACAATAGGTCCCCGCGCGTGAAGGCGGAATGAAACGGCCGTGAGAAAAGGGGGGCGCGCGCGAACCGGTCCGCCCGCTCCTTCGGTTTACTTCTGTGTGACCGCCTTCCGGAGCCCCTTGCCGGCGAGGACTCCCGTCGGGACGCCCTCCGCCACCGCCGTTTGCCCGTTCACGAACACCCAGCGCATTCCGGTCGAGAGCTTCTCCGGCTCAACGTACGTCGCCTCCTCGCGAATGGTCTTCGGATCGAAGACGATGACATCCGCGAAGTTGCCCTCCTTGAGCGCTCCCCGATCCGAAATGCCGTACACCTCCGCGACCTGGCCCGATGAGGCCCGGACCATTCGCTCCATCGTGATCACCGGCTTGTCCAGGACATACCGGCGGATCTTTCGGGGATAGGTCCCATAGAGCCGCGGATGGCCCCCGGAGCCGTCCGAGCTCGTCATCACATACGGGTCCTTCATGAAGGTCTCGATGTCCCGTTCGTTCATGTTGAAGGATGCGACCCCGATGTCGCCCACCGTTCGGATCAGCTCCAGCGCCGTCTCCACCGCACCGGTGCCTTTCTCGGCGGCGACCTGCTTCAGCGTCTTCCCCACGAACGGCCGGGCCGCGGCGCCGCCTCCGGTGAGGAGGAGGGTGCTATCTCCCCCGCGGCGGCGGAGGTTGTCGCGCATTTCAACCAGGATCTTGTCGCGAGTCGCCGGATCGGCGATGCGCAGCATCAGCGAGTCCCTCCCGCCCGCCTGCGACCAGCGGGGGAGGAGCGACGAGCCGAGGCCGGTGCCGCTCGCGGTCCAGGGGTACTGGTCGGCCACTACCTTGTGCCCGGCGGCCCGCGCCTCCCGCATCAGGGCGAGCACGCTGTCGGCGTAGCCCCAGACGTCCACCCCGAGCGCCTTCACGTGGCCCAGGTTGGTGGTGAGTCCCGTCTCCCGCCCGATCCGGATCGCCTCGCGCACCGAATTCAGGAGACCGATGGTGTAGGAGCTCTCATCGCGCTGGTGGGTGTCGTAGACGCCACCGTAGGGCGTCGCACCCTTGAGGACGGCGATGACTTCCTCGGTGGTCGCGTAGCTCTGCGGGGCGTAGAAGAGCCCGGACCCGACGCCGAACGCTCCCTCGCTCATCGCCTTGGCGATCAGGGCCTTCATCGAGTCGATCTGCGCCGGCGTCGCATTTGCGGAGGAGTTTCCCATCACCCGCGCCCGTGCGCTCCCGAATCCGGTCAAGGCGTAGGTGTTCGTGCCGATCCCCAGACGCTCCGCCTCGGTCAACACCTGGGCTACGTCGAGCGGGCCCCGGCCGTCGGCGCCCGTCACCACGGTGGTGACGCCCTGCATCAGAGCGCCGGTGTTCCGCCGCCGTTCCTCGCTGAGATTGGGGAGCCCCTCGAACGAGTGGGTGTGGGGATCGATGAATCCCGGCGTGACGATGAGCCCGGTGGCATCGACGATTCGTCCCGCCGTGATTTCGGATTGCGCGGCATCGCCCATGAAGACGATGCGGTCGCCCCGTATTCCGACGTCCACCCGCTGCGACGCACGCCCCGAGCCGTCGTACACGGTGCCCCCGCGGAGCAGCAAGTCCACCGAGTCGGCGGCGATAGCGTTGCCAAGCAGCAGGAGCGGGAGCAGGAGGGTCATCGGTCAGCTCGGTGAGAGTGCGGAGGTGGAAGATAGCTGAGGATGCTCATCGCCGGCGCTCACGCGGGCCGATGCAGGTATCGTTCCCGGAGAATCGTCATGTGATGGGTGACGTGCCCCGCTGCAAGGTAGGCCAGCGAACGTACGGTGAAGGGATTCCCACTGGCAGTGCCACGCCGGGTCCAGGCGTCCCTCGGGAGTGTTTGAAAGAAGGCCAGTGTCGCGGCCCGTACTGCACCGAACTCTTCCACGAGACTGATCCAGGTCCGATCATCCGCACCCGCCGACGAGACCGCCACATTCTGATCGAAGCTGGGCAGCGGGCTGTCGAACCCTCTGGCGAACCAGAACGCCCGGAAGACGAAGAGCCGCTCGGTGTCGTTGAGGTGGTTGACGACGTCGCGAATACTCCATTTGTCGGGCGCGTACCGGAAGAGCGACGTGTCGTCATCGATGCCGCGCAGTAGCTCGAGCGTTTCCTCCCCTTGAGCATCGAGCACGTCGCGAATGTCGCCGGCGGGCACCTGGTCGATGTACCTGTAGTAGTACTCCGCTGCTTCGGTTCGATCGGGCACCACTATCATGGAAGGTCCTTGTCGGGCATGTGTCATTTGAGATACGGGCTGTTTACCATACTCAGGCCGGGGCCGTCCGGCTACTATTGTTGCTGACAAACTCACGAGGTTGTCCCATGCGTTTCTGCACCAGAATCTCTGTCGGTGTGCTCATCCTCGCTGCCGGACCCGTATCCGCCCAGGGCCCCGCGTGCGCCGCCGATAACGGCGGGTGGACTCTCCCCAAGGGATTCTGTGCCGTCGTCGTGGCCGAAAGCCTCAACGCCGTGCGCCACATCGCGGTGGCACCGAACGGCGACGTCTGGGCGGCACGCACCGGCAGCGACGGTGGCGTCGTGCTCATTCGCGACTCCAACGGTGACGGCAAGGCTGATCTGGTCCGGCGATTCTACACCCCCCGCACCGCGGGGGGCGGCAGCGGGATCGCGCTGGCCGGCGATGGGCTCTACTTCGCGGCGAACGATCAGGTGCTCCGCTTCCCCTGGCCGGCGGGTCGCACTGAGCCCGATTCGGTGCCCGAGATCATCGTGCGGGGTCTGCCGGTCGATGGACATGCGTCGAAGGGAATTGCCATCGGGAAAGACGGGCGGCTCTACGTCTCCATCGGCTCCCTCACCAATAGCTGCCAGATGAAGAACCGGAGCAATAAATCGATGGGAAACCAGCCCTGCGACGAGCTGGAGCAGCGGGGCGGTGTCTGGCGCTTCGACCCGAAGAAGGAGGGCCAGGCGGCCCATCTCGGCGCCCGCGTCGCGACCGGGCTGCGGAACCCGATGGCCGTCTCCATCGAGCCCAGCACCGGCACGCTCTACGCCGGCGTCCATGGCCGGGATCAGCTCACGGAGCATTGGGGATGGCCCGCCGAGGAGGGCAGGGAAAACCCCGCCGAAACGGTGTTCGCGCTGCCCGATGGGACCGACGGCGGCTGGCCCTACTGTTACGTCGACTCGAAGACGAAGAAGCGGCTCCAGAATCCCGAATACGGTGGCGACGGCATCAAGGCCGGAAACTGTGAGACCAAGGCGATGCCGGCGCTGGTGTTCCCCGGGCACTGGGCGCCCAACGGGACCATGTTTTACACCGGCACCCAGTTTCCGGCGAGCTACCGGGGCGGCCTCTTCATCGCCTTCCACGGATCCTGGAACCGGGGTCCCGCTCCGCAGGAGGGGTTCCGGGTGGTCTTCGCACCCTTCCAGGGCGGCAAGGCGGTCGGCACCTACGAGACCTTCGCCGCGCCGTCCGGCGCACCCACCTCGATTCGTCCCGTGGGCCTGGCGGTCGGCCCCGACGGATCGCTGTATATTGGAAGCGACACGCAGGGCAAGATCTGGCGGGTGATTTATAAAGGGAACTAGGGAGCTAGGGAGCTAGGGAGCTATGACTCCACTTGGAGGCTATATGGGATTCGTTGGAAGAGGAGCCGCCGCGGTCGTGACCGCAGCGATGATCGCCGCGCCGGTCGCCGCGCAGCAGCCCGCGACTCCGCCGCTGGCGCCGACCCCGCTCGCGGTGGGCACCATGGCGCCGGACTTCTCCCTATCTGCCGCGACCACGGCGGGGGTGAGCGCCGGTCCGGTCCGTCTCAGCGACTACCGCGGGAAGACCGTCGTCCTCGCCTTTTTCTTCAGGGCGCGGACCAAGGGCTGAACCGCTCAAATGGACGCGTACCGTGATCAGTACGCGCAGCTCTTCGGCGACAGCAGCAAGGTGAGGGTGTTCGCCATCAGTATCGATCCGGACACGACGCAGGCGGCTTGGGCAAAGGAAAAGGGTTACCCCGTCACCTTCCTGAGTGATATGGGCGCCGTTGTCGGCACCCGGTACGGCGCGATCCGGGCTCTCAGCGGTGGAGGGGTGATCGACAACCGGACGCTGTTCGTGATCGATCCCACGGGGAAAATTTCCCACGTGATGGCGCCGTTCCGGGAAGTCGATCCGACCGCGTACACCGAGCTGGGCGAGGCGGTCAAACGGGCCTCCACGAAGCCCTGAGCATTACGGACCGGGACCGACGCATCGAGGCGGGGGGAATCCCCCGCCTTCATGTTTCCCGCCACCCTATGTCCACCGCCACGTCCTGCCAGCGCCTCTCCGTGGTCATCGCCGGGAACGCGGTAATACATCTAGTTTGCGCCGGCGGACCTCACCGCGCCCGCCAGCGCCTCGAGCGTCGGCTCGATGACGGTGGGTTCCACCCTGTCCGAGCCGGCATTGCGAAGCAGGATCTCCGGATCCTTGAGCATGTGTCCGGTGAGCACGGCGACGACCCGTGCATTGGGCGCGATCTTCCCTGATCTGACATGGCGCCGGAGCCCCGCGAGGCTTGCGGCGCTCGCCGGCTCGCACCCGATGCCCGCGCGGTCAATTACGCGCTTGGCTTCGAGGATCTCCTCATCGGAGACGCTCACCACGGCGCCATCGGTGAAGCGGATGGCGCGGACCGCCCGATCCCAGGACGCCGGATCGCCGATCCGGATCGCGGTCGCGATGGTATTCGCCTGCACCCGCTTTCGCTCCCGGAATCCGTCGGCGAAACCCTGGGCGAAAGGCGCTGCACCTGCAGCCTGGACGACCAGCAGCCGCGGTACCTGTTCGATCAATCCCCACGCGAACGCCTCCTCGAGCGCTTTCCCGAATGCGGCGGTGTTGCCGAGGTTGCCGCCCGGAAGCGCGATCCAGTCGGGAGGGTCCCAGCCCAGCTGCTGGAGCAGCTCCAGCACGATGGTCTTCTGTCCCTCGATCCTCCAGGGGTTGACGCTGTTCAGCAGATAGAGTCCCAGCGACTCGCTCGCCTTCTCCACCAGGGCAAGACAGGCGTCGAAGTCCCCGCGCACCGTGAGCACGCGGGCGCCGTAGCTCAGCGTCTGCGCGAGCTTGCCGAGGGCGACCTTTCCCTCGGGCACGAGGGCGAACGCCGGAATCCCGGCATGCGCGGCGTAGGCCGCGAGGGACGCCGAAGTGTTGCCGGTGGACGCGCAGATCACGCCACGGGCGCCGACCCGGCGCGCCTGCGTCATCCCCACCGTCATGCCACGGTCCTTGAACGATCCGGTGGGATTGTGACCTTCGTGCTTGAGTGCGAGGTCGTGGACGCCCGCCCACTGCGCCACCGGCTCGCGATAGAGCAGAGGCGTGTTTCCCTCGGGGTGGCTGATCGGCTCGAGGTCCGCTCCCGGCATCACGATTTCCCGGAAGCGCCAGACGCCCGACGCGGTCGTATCGGGACGAGCGCAGCAGCGGGTCTCGAACAGCGTGCGGAGCATCGGGCCCTCCATGACGGGAGGGCGATGGCAGACGACCAGGAGGCCGCCGCAGCTCCGGCACCGGATCGCGGCATCGGTCTCCAGGCTTTCGTCGCCGCAGGCCGAGCAGGCCTGCCAGGTCTCCGGCCGTTCGGTGGTAAAGCTCACAGCGCGCGGGCTCCTTCCATGTCGGGCCGGGCGAGACGGGCGGTGCAGGGAATACCGAGAGCGCGATACGCGCCTTCCATCGCGGTTGCGACCCGACGGCCGGCTACCTCGTCGGCGACGATCGCAAATGCCGTTGGACCGCTTCCGGAGATGGAGCACCCCAGCGCCCCCGCGGCGAGCGCCGCGGCTTTTGCCTCCTGGAAGCCCGGCAACGCCGGGGCCCGCGCCGGCTCCGCAATCCGGTCGTCGATCGACCGTCCGAGAAGTTCGATATCGCCGTTCTGCGCGGCGGCGACGATCGCTGCGACCTGGGCCGCCTGGTGCAACGCCACCTCGCGGGTCACCATCGCCGGCAACAGCGCCCGGCCCTCGCGCGTACTCATCGCGCGCTCGGGATGGGCCAGCACCAGGCAGAGCGCCGGTGGCACCGCGAGCCGCACCACGTCGAGCGGGTCCATCGACCGGACCAGGACCAGACCACCAAGGAGAATGGGCGCGATGTTGTCGGCATGACGGCCGGCGACCGTCGTTTCGGCTTCGAGCGCGGCTTCAAGCAGGGCCATCTGCGGGAGTGGCCGGTCGAGCAGGAGGTTCGCCGCCATGGCGCCCGCCACCGCAGACGCGGCACTCCCCCCCTGTCCGCCCGAAAGGGGAAGTCCCTTGTCGAGCCGGAGCGAGAGTCCGAAAGGCGCACCGGCACGACGGAGAACGGCTGACGCCGCGATGCCACTAGTGTGGCGCGCGGGATCCCGCGGGAGCGACGCATGGCCCGGATCGGTGATGACGACGCCGGCCCGCGCGGTGCGCTCCGCGGTGACGATGTCGCCTTTTCCCGTGACGGCGAGCCCGAGAATGTCCAGCCCGGGGCCGAAATTGCCGATCGAGCCGGGCGCGAAGACGCGGACCTGTGCGGGCATCGGCGGATTGTATACTTTCGACGGTCGCTGGGACAGGCTCATTCCTGGCTCCCTGGCTCCCTGGCTCCCTGGCCCCTAACCTCACAGTCATGCGAATTGGCGTACTCCGGGAAACCGCCCCGCACGAGCATCGTGTGTCCCTGGTCCCCCAGACGGTCAAGCGCCTGGTCGCGGCCAAGCACGAGATCCTGGTCGAAAGCGGCGCCGGGGCCGGCGCGAGCTTTCCCGACAGCGCCTACGCAGGGGCCGGGGGCAGGATTGCCACCGGCCGGGACGAGGTGCTCTCCGGGAGCGATGTCGTGCTGACGGTCCAGCGACTCGCCCAGGACGATCTGGCCCAGATGCGGACCGGCGCCGCATGGATCGGCTTCGCCCAACCCGCCTCGGCGCAGGAATACGCGGCGTTGGCCGCGGCGCGGGGGGTCACCCTGCTGGCCATGGAGCTGGTGCCCCGCACCGCCAAGGCCCAATCCATGGACGCGCTCTCCTCCCAGGCCACCGTTGCGGGGTATCAGGCGGTGCTGCTCGGCGCGAGCCGCTGCGCCCGACTCCTTCCCATGCTAACCACCGCGGCCGGCACCATCCCGCCGGGCAAAGCGTTCATCCTCGGCGCCGGCGTCGCCGGGCTCCAGGCCATCGCCACCGCCCGGCGGCTCGGAGCGGTGGTCAGCGCGTTCGACGTGCGCCCCGTGGTCAAGGAACAGGTTCAGAGCCTCGGCGCCAGGTTCGTCGAAGCGGAGGCGGTTTCGACCGCGGCCGAGGGAGCGGGCGGCTACGCGAAGGAATTGGCCGACGAGCAGCAGCAAAAGGTGCTCGAGGCGATCGGGAAGCACCTCCCGGACATGGACGTAGTGATCGCCACGGCCCAGATACCGGGGAAGCCGGCGCCCCGGCTGATCACCACCCCGATGGTTGCTTCCATGAAGCCCGGATCGGTAATCGTGGACCTGGCGGTCGAGAGCGGGGGCAATTGCGAGCTCTCCCGGGCCGGAGAGACGGTCGAGGCCCATGGGATTACCATTCTCGGGCCGCAGAACCTCCCCAGCCAGATCCCCCAGCACGCCAGCATGATGTACAGCCGGAATCTCCAGAGTCTCCTCGAGTATCTCGTGAAGGACGGGCAGCTCGTCCTCAGCCTCGACGACCCGATTACCGGTCCGATGTGCCTGGCGCACGCCGGCATCGTCCGCACCGGGGGGTAACCATGGAAGCCCTCATCGGCAGCATCGTCATCTTCACGCTCGCCACGTTCCTCGGGGTCGAGCTCATCAATCGAGTCCCGACGATGCTGCACACCCCGCTCATGTCCGGGGCAAATGCCATCAGCGGCATCACCATCATCGGATCCCTGATCGTCGCCGGAGGGGGCCACGGGTGGATCTCGACGGGTCTCGGATTCACCGCCGTCGTCTTTGCCATGATCAACGTCGTTGGTGGTTATGCCGTGACCGATCGGATGCTGCAGATGTTCAAGAAGAAGCCGGAGGCCAAGTGATGCCCGCCTGGCTCGCCCAAGTCTCCTACCTCGTCGCGGCCGTCTGCTTCATTCTCGGGCTGAAGTGGCTCTCCAGCCCCGCGACGGCGGTCCGGGGCAACCGGCTCTCCGGGTTGGGGATGCTGATTGCCATCGTGGTCACCCTGCTCGACCGGCAAATCGTCTCCTACCAGGTGATCGCTGCCGGGTTGCTGGTCGGCTCGGGGCTGGGTCTTTGGATGGCCCGGTCAGTCAAGATGACCGCCATGCCACAGATGGTGGCCTTGCTCAACGGCCTGGGCGGGGGCGCATCGCTGCTCGTCGGCGGGTCGGAATACCTCAAGGCCCGGTTTGCCGGGACCCAGCCGCCGCTCGATATCGCCATCACCACTCAGGCGACTCTCCTGATCGGGGCGGTCACCCTGACCGGCAGTCTGATCGCCTGGGCCAAGCTCGAAGAACGGATGACGGGGCGGCCGATCACCTTCCCGATGCAGAAGGCGATCAACGCGCTGGTCTTCCTGGTGATCGTCGCGCTGGGAGTCTGGCAGGTGGTCCGGTTCGATTCGCCGGCCTGGCCGTTCTATCTCGTCTGCCTGCTCTCGCTGGTCCTCGGGGTGCTACTGGTCATCCCGATCGGCGGGGCGGACATGCCGGTGGTGATCTCGCTGCTGAACTCCTACTCGGGCATTGCGGGCAGCTTGACCGGCTTCGTGATCCGCAACGAAGAGCTCATCATCGCCGGGGCGCTGGTCGGTTCGTCGGGGATCATCCTGAGCCAGATCATGTGCAAGGCGATGAACCGCTCGCTCGGGAACGTGCTCTTCGGAGCCTTCGGTGGAGGGGGGGCTGCGCTGGCGAGTGCCAAGAGCGCCGAGGGCCTCACCGTCCGCCAGGTGTCGGCGGCGGACGCGGCGGTGCAGCTCGGCTACGCCCGCAGCGTGATCATCGTCCCCGGGTATGGCCTCGCCGTGGCACAAGCCCAGCATCTGGTCAGGGAAATGGCCGACCTGGTGGAAAAGCGGGGCGGGGAGGTCAAGTATGCGATCCACCCGGTGGCGGGCCGAATGCCGGGCCACATGAACGTGCTCCTGGCCGAGGCGAACGTCCCCTACGACAAGCTGTTCGACATGGACCAGGTCAACAGCGAATTCGAGCGCACCGACGTGGCGCTGGTGATCGGGGCCAACGATGTGGTCAACCCCGCCGCCCGAACCGACCCCTCGAGCCCGATCTACGGCATGCCGATCCTTAACGCCGATCAGGCGCACTCGATCATCGTTCTGAAGCGGGGGATGGGGTCGGGCTTCGCCGGCATCGAGAACGAATTGTTCTACAACCCGAAGACCGCCATGCTCTTCGGTGACGCCAAGCAGTCCCTCTCCGCTCTGGTGGCCGAACTCAAGGCCGTTTGAGGCCCGACCTTCCGTGCGCATTGGGCGGGGTCTGGCGTCTCCAGCTATGTGAAGCGACCGCGCAACGGCTGGGGACTGACGGCGGGTTGTCCGAAAGTCCGCCAGCCGTTGGGTCATCTGAAGGGTCCTGGACTCAAAAACGCGCAACTCCATGGACCGCACAGATTTATCTAAGCTGTTGATTTCTAGTGGTTTAGGTGTTATGTTATAGGCTTGGGTTTGGCGGAATGGATCTCGAGATTCATCCGAACCGAATCAGCAAAAACACGCAAGGACGAAGGAGGCATAGGACGTGGCGACCGCCCCTCGCACCAAGCGTAACGCAGTGAAGCCGGCCCAGATCGCCAAGGCGGTCGACGAGGGTCGGGAGAGCCTGGATCTCTATCTCGACGAGATCAGCCGGGTGCCCCTTCTCTCCCGCGAAGAAGAGATGGAGCTGGCCCGGAAGGCCTTCCGGGGCAATGTGGCGGCGCAGGAAAAACTTGCGCGCCACAACGTGCGTTTCGTGGTGTCGGTTGCGAAGAAGTTCCAGAACCGCGGCGTCCCGCTCGTCGATCTGATCGGCGAAGGGAACCTGGGGTTGATGACGGCTGCCCGGAAGT
>CAZHSO010000088.1:0-11955 GCA_964535105.1 uncultured Gemmatimonas sp. | reverse complement strand
TCGGGGGTTCGAGTCCCTCCTCGGGAGCTGCATCGCAAAACACCCCGCCGAATCGTATCGGCGGGGTGTTTTCGTGGTTTTCAGACTTCCGTCTCAGCCCGCGGCGCTGCCCAACGCCGACTCCACCGCCTGCTTGAGCTGCTGCCCGGTAAAGGGCTTCGACAACACCTCCGCCGCGCCGAACTTGCGCGCGACCGACAGGTACTCCTCAGCATCCACCCGGCCGCCGCCGGAGATCGCGAGGATGCGCACCCCGGGATCACCGCGCCGGAGCTCCTGGATGATCTCCAAACCGTCCACCTCGGGCATGATGAGATCGGTGATCACCAGATCCGGCGTCTCCCGGCGGTAATGGGCCAATGCTTCCTGTCCGGTCCCGGTGCTGAAGACGGTATAGCCCGAGCGCTCGAGCATCTTGTGCACGGCGCCGCGGCTGAGGTTGTCATCGTCCACCAGCAAAATCCGTTTCATCGTGTCGGCCCCTTTCCCCGAAATAGAGCATGTCGCAGGGCGATTCCCTAGGGGTGGGAGGCTCGGCATTCCGGCGTTACAATCCCTCAATGGAATCCGCATCGGCCCATTTCTTCCTCCGCGACCTCGCCTTGATCCTCGGCACCGCGGCGCTGGCAACCGTGGTGTTTCAGCGGTTCCGGCTGCCGGTGATCGTCGGGTACATCGTGGCGGGGATCCTGGTGGGTCCACTGACTCCCTGGCCGCTGGTGAAGGATCCCGAATCCATCCGGACGCTGGCCGAGCTGGGCGTCGTCCTGCTGATGTTTTCCATCGGCCTCGAGTTCCGGCTCCGGAAGATCGCGCGGTTGGGGCCGAGGGTCGCCCTCGCGGCGCTGGTCGAAGTCGGCGCGATGCTCCTCCTGGGATACGGGGCGGCACGGGTGCTCGGGTGGGATCCCCTTCAGGGCCTCTTCGTCGCCGGCATCGTCGCCATCTCCAGCACGATGGTGGTCTCGCGCTCCCTGGAGGACAGCCGCGCCGACCGCGGACTCCGGGACATCGTGTTCGGCGTCCTCGTCATGGAAGACCTCGCGGCCATTCTGCTGATCGCCGTCCTGACGACGATCGCGGGCGGCGGCGCCCTCTCGGGTCCGATGCTCGCCTCCACGCTCAGCCGGCTCGGCCTTTTTCTCTTCCTGCTCATGGTCGGCGGAATGCTGGTGATTCCGCGCGCGATCAATGCCGTGCTCGTCTTCCGGCGCGCCGAAACGACGCTCGTCGCTGCGCTCGGTGTCTGCTTCGGGCTCGCCGTGCTGAGCGTCTCGGCGGGGTATTCGGTCGCGCTCGGCGGGTTCATCGCCGGCACGCTGGTCGCGGAATCGGGGAAGCACCGGATCATCGAAGAGAACATCCGCCCGGTGCGCGATCTCTTCGCCGCGATCTTCTTTGTGGCGGTCGGCATGCTCTTCGAGCCCGGAGTCATGCTCGGCGTGTGGCCCGCGGTACTGGCGCTGACCCTGGTAGTTCTGCTCGGGAAAACCTTCGGGGTGACGGCAGGCGTGTTCCTCGCCGGCTACGGAACCCGCGATGCGGTTCGGGCCGGCATGAGCCTGGCCCAGATCGGCGAGTTCTCTTTCGTGATCGCGGGGCTGGGCGCCACACAGGCCAGCGGCTCGAAGGAGCTCTTCGCGGTCGCGGTCGCCGTCGCAACCATCACCGCGTTCACGACGCCGCTCTTCTCCCGCCACGCCGACGCGGTCGCTTCGTGGATCGACCGCCGGCTGCCCCACCCGGTGCAGACCGTTGCGATGCTGTACGGCTCCTGGGTCGAGCTGCTGGGCACGCCGAAGGCCGCCTCGGCGCCGGCGATGCAGAAGAAGCGGCTCGGGCGTTTCCTGCTGCTCGACGCCGCCTGCGTCACCGCGGCGATCATCGGCACCTCGCTGGCATACCGGCGCCTGCCGGAGCTGCTCGGCGCCGAGGCGGCTGCCAAACCCGAGATGCAATTCGCGCTCCTGGCGGCGGGGGCGCTTTTCGCGCTGCCGTTCGCCATCGGGTTGGTGCGCACCATGCGCAAGCTTTCCGTGGTCATGGCGGAGTCGGCGCTGCCCCCGCCGGCCAGGGGCGTGGATCAGGGCCGCGCGCCGCGCCGCGCGCTCATCGCCACGCTCCGGATCGGGATGGTCATCGCGATCGGCGTGCCGATGACGCTGCTCACCCTGCCCTTCGTGCCGCCGTTCGGGGTGCTCGGCGTCATCGCCGCGTACCTGCTCATTCTCGGCGTCGGCTTCTGGCGCACCGCGGCCGATCTCGACAAACACGCCCGGGCCGGCGCGGAGCTGGTGGTGCACGTGCTCGCCAAACAGGCGCACAGCGGAGAAACCGGGACCTTCGAAGTGGTGCGGGAGCTGCTCCCCGGCTTGGGCACCATCGTGCCGCTCGAGGTGCAGCCGGGGAGCGAAGCGGCGGGGGCGACGTTGGGCGAGCTCAATCTCCGCGGTCGCACCGGGGCCACCGTCGTTGCCTTGTCGCGCGACGGTCAGCGGCAGCCGCTGCCCACGGCCACCACACGACTGGAAGCGGGCGACATGGTCGCGCTCACCGGGAGCGGGAGCGCGATCGGGACCGCGGCAATTCTGCTGCGCGCCAGAGATACCAGCTCGCCACCGAGCGCCATGGCCGCCAGCGCTCCCCCCGCCGGATGACGGCGTCGGGCTCGGGCAGCTCGCGGCGCCGCATGATACGGGCGAGTCCTTTCCGGATCCCCAGGTCGTGCGCCGGCAGCACGTCGGGATGCCCGAGCCGGAAGAGCAGGAGCATCTCCACCGTCCACCGTCCCACCCCCCGCACGACCGTCAGGCGCTCGATCACCGCTTCGGGAGACATGCGCCGCAGCGTTGCGACCGGTAGGACGACGCCCTGCTCCGCGTGGTGCGCGAGATCGCGGATGGCGCGCGCCTTGGCCTCGGAGAGTCCCGCCCCGCGCATGAGCGCGTGGGGCGTTTCGAGGACGCGCGACGGGGCGGGGAACTCCTCCCCGGGGAAGAGCGCGCGAAACCTCCCGAAGATCGTGGCGGCCGCCTTGCCGGAGAGCTGCTGGTACACGATGCTGTGCGCCAGAGCTTCGAAGGACGATACGCCGGCGTGTGGAGGAAAGCCCGAGCCCCCCACGCGTTCGATGACGGCGCCCAGGGCGCGATCTCTCGACGAGAGCTCGGCGCAGACGGCAGCCCAGTCGATCGCAACGGTACCGCGCTCGGGCCAGAGGCAGGGAATCGGGTCGGCCATGGAGGAATTGTAACGCGATGGCGCGCGACCTCGCGCTCACGCTCGCGGGCGGCGGCAACCGCGCGCTGGTGCAGATCGGACTGCTGCGCCGGTGGTGGCCGCTCCTCGAGCCCCGTGTCGCCGCGATCTCGACCGTGAGCGCGGGGTCGAGCATGGCGGTGAGCCTCTTTACCGGTCGCGAGCGGGAGACCACCGCCTATTGGCTGGGCCGGCGCGCGGGGGTGACGCGAAACGTGCACTGGCGCCGTCTGCTCCGCGGTGAGCGGCCGACGCCGCACACCCCGATTTATCGCGACACGCTGCGGTATGCGCTCAGCGACGGCGGATTCGAGCGGCTTCGCGCGCTTCCTTTCCCGGTATTCGTCCTCACCGCCTTGCCTCCGCGATGGCTCCCGGTTCCGGTGGCGGTCCTGGTCGGAATGTCCGCCTATGCGCTGGAGCGGCAGATTCGCTACGGCCACCTGCATCCGTCCTCCGGGCGGCGGCTGGGGTTCCGGCCCAGCGTCCACGACCTGAGGGAATGCTCCACCCCGGAGGAAGTCGTGGACCTGGTGCTGGCGTCGTCGGCCACACCACCGTTCACGCCGATCGGGCGCCATGGGGGACGGCCCCTCCTCGACGGCGGGCTGGTGGACAATGCCCCCGCATTTGTTGCCGAGGACACGCCGGGAGTCCGGCGTCACCTCGTACTGCTCACCCGGCCCTATCCGGAGAGGTCGGTGGGGCACAAGGGAAATCGGTGGTACCTCTGTCCCAGTGAGCCGGTGCCGATCTCCCGCTGGGAATACACCAGGCCCGACCTCATCGAAGCGACGATCGCCCTCGGCGACCGGGACGCCGCACTGCACGACCGCTCACTCCGGGAGTTTCTCGATGCCGACTGACTCGCCCCGCCTCGACGCGGAGCTGTTTCGACGCCAAGCGCACGAGATCGTCGACTGGATGGCCGATTACCTGAGCCACGTGGGAGAGAAACCGGTGCAGCCGGCCGCGCCGCCTGGCGCGGTGCGATCGGCGCTTCCCAAGTCACCGCCGGCCGCGGCCGAGCCGTTCGAGCGGATCATGGCGGACTTTGAACGGGTGATCGTGCCGGGACTCACCCACTGGGGACACCCCGGGTTCTTCGCGTACTTCCCCGCCAACATCAGTCCTCCGTCGATCCTGGCCGAGATGCTCACGGCGGCCATCGGCGCGCAGTGCATGTCGTGGAACACCAGCCCGGCGGCGACCGAGCTGGAGCAGGTCACCATGGAGTGGCTGCGACAGATGCTCGGGCTTCCGGAGCAATTCACCGGTGTTATCCAGGACACCGCGTCGACGGCGACGCTGGTCGCGATGATCACGGCGCGGGACGCTGCGCTGAGGGGCCTGGACGGCTCGACGGCTGGACGGCTGGATTTGTTGACGGCCTATACGACGCTGGAGGCAAACCATTCGGTGCCGAAAGGGTGCCGCCTCGCCGGGTTCCGCCCGGAGCATGTCCGGATGGTGGAGACCGGTCCCGACAACGCGATGCTGGCCAACGCGCTGCGCATTGCGGTGCAGGCGGACCGCGCGGGGGGACTCATCCCCGCGGCGGTGGTGGCCACGGTGGGGACGACGGGCTCTACCGCGATCGACCCGGTTCCGGCCATTGCCGATGTCTGCCGGCGGGAAAAGCTCTGGTTGCACGTCGATGCCGCGTGGGCCGGCTCGGCGGCGATCGTGCCCGAAATGCGCTGGATCTTCGACGGCGTGGACCAGGCCGACAGCGTGGTCTTCAATCCGCACAAGTGGCTGCTGGTCAATTTCGACTGCTCTGCCTATTTCGTGAAGGACCGCGAGGCGCTGCTGCGCTCCTTCGGCGCGAGCGCCGTGATCCTCAAGACGGCACATGACGACGCGGTGGTCAACTATCGCGACTGGGGCATCCAGCTTGGCCGCCGGTTCCGGGCGCTCAAGCTCTGGTTCGTGATCCGCACCTATGGCGTCGAGGGACTGCAGGCGATGATCCGCCATCACATCGCGCTCGGGCAACGGCTGGCCGAATGGGTGAGTGGCGATCCGGAATTCGAGCTGGTGACTCCTGCGCTTCTGGGCCTGGTGGTGTTCAGATACAGGGGAAGGGGGAAGCGGGAAGAGGGGAAGGGGGAGGAGGGAAAAGGGGAAGAGGGGAAGGGGGAAGTGGGGAAGGGGGAGGTCGACCGGTTAAATCAGGAGCTGCAGAACCGGGTCAACGCCACCGGCCGGGTCTTCATCACCGGCACGCGGCTCCGCGGACGCTACGTGCTCCGGGTGGCGCTGGGGCATCTGACGACGACAGAGGCGGATGTGCGGAACGCCTGGGATGTCATCAGGCGCGAGGCTGCAACGCTGTCACGCTGAGCGAAGCGAAGCGGCGGAGCTCGGCCTCCTCGGTGATTCACCCGGGCGACGAGTGGGGCTCGCCATAGGGGACGTCGGGCCGCGAGGGGCCGGCGTGATAATGTGAGTTGCGTTGGCCCGCAGGACCCGTGGGCGAGTCCCACTCAAGCCCGGGGGCGAGACAACCCTAGCTCCTTCTTCAGGTACCTCCCAGTATGCGATGCCGCGCACCTCGCGACGGCTTCTGGCGTCCCCTGCACCACCACCCTCCCGCCGTCCTCCCCCGCCTCCGGCCCCAGATCGATGACCCAGTCGGCGCGCTTGATGACGTCAGTGTGATGCTCGATGACCAGCACCGTGTGGCCCGCGTCCACCAGGCGGTCGAGCACCTGGATCAGCACCCGCACATCGTCGAGATGAAGGCCCGTCGTCGGCTCGTCCAGCAGGTAAAGCTTCCGGCCTTCCCGCTTGCCCGCCTTCGCCAGCTCGCGCGCGATCTTGAGCCGCTGCGCCTCGCCGCCCGAGAGCGTGGTCGCCGGCTGGCCGAGACGCAGATACCCGAGCCCCACCTGCTGGAGCTGCCAGAGGGAGGCGCCGAGCTTCGGCTGGTGGTGAAAGCGCGTGATCGCGTCGTCCACCGTCCATTGCAGCACGTCGTGAATCGATTTTCCCTGGATCTTGACGTCGAGCACGTCGCGCTTGAAGCGGGTACCAGCGCAGGTGTCGCAGGGAACGAACACATCCGCCAGGAAGACCATCTCCACCAGCACCGCTCCCGCGCCTTCGCACTCGGGACAGCGTCCTCCCTCGAGATTGAACGAGAAGGTGGCGGGGGTGTACTTGCGCTGCCGGGCCAGCGGCTGGGACGCGAAGAGCTCGCGGATCTCGTCGAACGCCTTGATGTACGTCACCGGATTCGAGCGCGGCGAGCGGCCGATCGGTGACTGATCCACGAGCACGACGTCCTTCAAATGCTCCCACCCCGTCAGCGAAGCGAGCTCTCCGACCGGCTCGCCGAGATGCGACTTGGCGGAATGCTCTCCATGCAGCCGGGCCTCGAGCTGCCGATAGAGCACGTCATGCACGAAGGTGCTCTTTCCGCTTCCGGAAACCCCGCTGACCGCCGTGAGCGTGCCGAGCGGGATGTCGGCGTCCACGCCATGGAGGTTGTGCAGCCGGGCGCCCCGCACCTTGAGCCAAAGCGGGCCGGCCTGCCTCCGCGCGCTCGGCACCCCGATCCGCTTCCGCCCGCTGAGATAGTCGCCGGTCAGTGTCTCGCCCACCTGGTCCACCGGTCCCGCGTAGACCACGCGGCCGCCGCGCTCGCCACTCCCCTCTCCAAGCTCCAGCATGAAGTCCGCCTGCCGGATCGTCTCGAGATCGTGCTCGACGACCAGCACCGAGTTGCCGCCATCCCGAAGCCGGCGCAGCAGCGTAAGAAGCCGGTCGGTATCGCGGGGGTGGAGACCGATGGACGGCTCGTCCAGCACATACAACGCATCCACCAGCCGAGCCCCCAGCGCATTGGCGAGGGCGATACGCTGCGCCTCTCCCCCGGAGAGGGTGCGCGCCTGGCGGTCGAGGGTCAGATACCCGAGCCCCACGTCGAGCAGGAAATCCACCCGGGCGAGCAGCTCGTCCAGGATCGATGCCGCGATCTCCTGTGCGGCGCCGCTCCACGGAATCTCGCGAAGCCACCGCGCGAGCGGGCCGAGGGGCAGTGTCGCGACGTCGGCGATGGTCCGGTCCGCGACCCGCACCGCCAGCGCATGCTCGTTGAGCCGGCTCCCTCCGCAGGCCGGGCATGTCCTGGCGAGCTGGTACTGCCGGAGGAAGACGCGGATGTACTGCTTGTAGCGCTTCTCCTCCAGCGACTTGAGGAACGGAAAAATCCCCAGGTATTTGCCGAGTTTTCCGTGCAGCAGCTCCCGCCGCACCGGCGCCTTGAGCGACTTCCACGGCTTGGCGGGATCGGCGCCCAGCGTCCGCGCGGTATCGAGCAGGAGCTTCCGCCGGCTTTCGTAGCGCGGCTTGGTCCAGGGATCGATCGCCCCCTCGACGAGGCTCCGGTTCGGATCGGGGATGACGAGTGACTCGTCGTATTCGAGTACCGCGCCGAAGCCGTTGCATCCGCCGCACGCGCCGCGGGGATTGTTGAAGGAAAAGAGCAGCGGGGTGAGCTGGGCCGCCGGCGTGTCGCATGCGCTGCAGGCGAGATGCTCAGTGAATCGGAGCCGGCCCTCGTCATGGAGGATGACCGCGATCCCTTCTCCCTCGGCAAAGGCGAGCACGATCGCTTCCCGTACCCGGTCGATCGTGTCGGCGCGCTGCCGGTCCACCACCACGAGCAGCTCGCGCGAATCGGTCAGATCCACGCCCGCCGGAATCTCCTCGAGGTGGACGTGCTTGCCGTCGGCCACCATCCGCAGGAACCCCAGGGCGCGAAGGTTCTCCACCAGTGCCGCGTGGGTCACCCGCGCCGACTCGGGGACCGGGAACGCGATCTGAATCCTTGCATTCCCCAGCGCGGCCACCGACTCGGCCGCGGAGCCGGGGGTGTCCCGCACCACCGGGTTGCCGCACTTCCGGCAGAAGGGAATCCCCACCCGCGCCCACAGGAGACGGAGAAAGTCGTACACTTCGGTAGCTGTTCCAACGGTGGAACGACTCGACACGATTGGATTTCGCTGCTCGATGGCGACCGCGGGGGCGATTCCCTCCAGGCGGTCCACCAGCGGCTTGGGCATCCGGTCGAGAAACTGCTTCGCGTATGTCGAGAGGGACTCGATGTAGCGCCGCTGCCCCTCGGCATAGAGCGTATCGAAGGCCAGGCTGCTCTTCCCCGAGCCGGACGGCCCCGTCACCACCACCAGGCGGCGCCGCGGAAGGTCGACTGTGATGCCCTTGAGGTTGTGCTGGCGGGCGTTGACGATGCGGAGAACGGAATCGGCCACGGATGAAGAATAAGGGTGCGGAGATTAGGTTAGGGATCGCATGGCTCGGATTCTGACCCCGAAGCTTCTCCGGCGCGGTCTTGAGATCTTTTTCCTCGGATCGCTCATCGGATTCGGGGCGCTCCTTTATTACAGCAAGGACTTCGACGCATTCCTCGCGGCGATCCCGCGGATCCAGTGGCTCTGGGTGCTGGCCGGCTTCGGGCTCGCTTCGATGGATTGGCTCGGCGGTGGCGTCCGGCTTTGGGTGCTGGCCAGGCACATTCATCCCACTCCCTCCTTCAAGGGACTGGTGCTCGCCGGCGGCATGGGAGCCTGGGCCGCCTACCTCACCCCGCTCCAGTCGGGCAACGCCCCGATGACGATCTACGCCATGAAGCGCTATGGCATTCCGGTGCCGATCGCGCTCACCCTGGTGCTGATGTCATTCGTGGCGACGGTGGCCTTCTTCGGGATCGCCGGGCCGATTGCGATCTTCTTCGGGGCGGGGAAGTCACTCGGCCGGCACGGCATTGTGTTCGGGATCTCCCTCTACGATCTCTTCCTTGCGAGTCTCGGCATCTTCGTGCTCCTATTCGGAGCGCTGATCGTGCTGGTCATCTGGCCGCGCGCGCTGCACCTGGTGCTGCGCAAGGTGATCGGCTTCGTGGGCCGCCGGAGCAGCCGGGTCGCGGGGCGCTTGGCGCAGCTGGAGCAGGGGATCGATCAGGCCCACGACGCGATGGCCAAGTTCAATACCCCGCGCGGGTGGCTCGCGCTTCTCTGGGCCACCATCATCTCGGGGCCCTCGCACGCGAACAAGTTGCTGGCCGGCTACGTGGCGCTCCGCGCCATCGGTATCGAGGCCAATTTCGTCGACGTGCTCCTGCTCCAGACGCTGATCACCTTCCTCCTTTACTTCTTCGCGCCGACACCGGGCGGCTCCGGCATCGCGGAGCTTCTCTCCGCGGCGGTCATGTCGATCTACGTGCCGAGGCCGCTCACCGCGCTCTACACGCTCCTCTGGCGGATGGTGATCAGCTATTTCACTATCATCGCCGGCTCCATCATCTTCTCTGTGTGGGTGCGCCGGGGCCTCAAGGGCTTCGAGCAGGACACCGTGGCGCTCGTCTCGGAGGCCAAGCCGGCGGCGTGACTGGGCCGGCGCCTCGGTTTCCTTGCCACCCGGCCAGCCGACGCCTACGTTTGGGCGGTCTGCCTTACCCTAGGACGACTCACGCGGATGGAGCTTGAATACGGCGGTCGCTGTTACCCTGTGGCCGCCGCTGATCTTGTCATCGGTGCCGGGCCAGGAGCGACGCTGGTGCTGGACGCGGCAGGTATTCGGCCGCGCCACGCCATCGTGCGGCTGCTGGCGCCGGGGATGGCGGTGGTCGCCCCGGCGGAGCCGGGTGCGGAGATTCTGGTGAACGGAGCACGGCTGGGGATGGATCCGACCCCGCTGATGCACGGTGACAAGCTGCGAATCGGGGGACTCGAGGTCGCAGTCAGCGATCCCGGCCGTGCCGGCGCCACCCGTGTTTTCAGCCCCCCCGCCTCCGTTCCGCCACCTCCCGCCGTTCCGAAGGCACGTCTCGTCAGCCTCACCGATGGGCGCGAGTACGCGGTGGACGTGGTCCCTTTCGTCATCGGGCGTGACGCCACGGCCAATCTTGTGGTCGAGTCCGACCTGGTGTCGCGACGGCACGCCGAGCTCCTGATGGTGCCCGGCGGCAATGCTTTGGTGGATTTGAGCAGCAACGGGGTGTGGGTCAACGGCCGGCGCATCACGGCACCGGTCATGCTTCGGCAGGGTGACGTGATCCGGGTCGGTGACGTAGACTTCCGCTACCACCTCGCCGACATCGCCGCGCCGGCGGCGGGGGCGGACCACCGACTGGGCGACACGATCATGGGACTGCAGACGGTGCGGAGGCCTCCGCCGATGCCGGACGCGCCGGCGCCTCCCGCCGCGTGGCCGCTCGCCACGCTGCTGGTCAAGCGCGGACAGCGGAAGGGTGAGCGGCTCCAAGTGCGGACGCCAGTCAGCAACATCGGTCGGGGCGAATACAACGACATCGCGCTGCCCGATGCGAGCATCAGCGCCAATCACGCCAAACTGCAGCTCAAGGAAGGGATCTGGGTGCTGACCGATCTGGGCTCGACTAACGGCAGCCGGGTGGATGGAGAAGCGGTGCGCGACGAGATCGCGCTTTCCCCGGGGTCACAGATTACCCTCGGTGAGGTCACGCTGCTCT
The DNA here is from genome assembly GCA_964535105.1 of uncultured Gemmatimonas sp. GTDB lineage: Bacteria > Gemmatimonadota > Gemmatimonadetes > Gemmatimonadales > GWC2-71-9 > JABFSM01. The sequence goes on along the minus strand of CAZHSO010000088.1, from coordinate 1,181 downwards.
TCGAGCCGCGGGATCGCGGGGTGAAGCGGGTGAGTGGCACCGCCGTGCTCGAATCCGCCGGGGTCCCGGCGGCCGCTCCGATTGGCCGGAACCGCACCCTTTTCCTTCTCGGCGGGCTCGGCGTGCTGCTCCTCGCCGGCTACCTGCTCCTGCGCTGATGCGGATCTCCTGCGCGGGGAACACCGACGTCGGCGTCGTCCGGTCCGGCAACGAAGACAGCTTTCTGCTGAATTGCGCCGGCGGTCTCTTCATCGTGGCGGACGGCATGGGCGGCCACGCCGCCGGAGAGGTCGCGAGCGAGATGGCGGTGCAGATCGTCGCCACGGAGCTCGGCAGCCTGCGCGGGCTCAGCGATGCCGAAGCCGCCTCCCGGATGCGGAGCGCCATTCGCAAAGCCAACGCCGCCATCTTCGACCGGACGCTGGCGGAGCACGACAAGCGGGGGATGGGGACCACGGCCACGGTCATGGTCCTCTTTTCGCGCCGGTTTCTGATCGGCCAGGTGGGCGACAGCCGCGCGTATCTGCTCCGGGAGGGCGATCTCCTGCAGCTCACCAAGGATCACAGTTACGTGCAGGAGCAGGTGGATGCTGGCCTGTTGACTCCCGAGCAGGCGCGTACCCACCCCTACAGCAACGTCATCACGCGGTGCGTCGGCGCCAACGAGGACGTGGCGCCCGATGTCTATTTCGGAAATCTGGAGCGGGGCGATGTCGTGCTCCTCGCCTCCGACGGCCTCACGGGCATGCTGGAAGACCAGCAGCTCGCAACCATCATGAGCGCCGAGGAGAATCCGGAAACCTGCGTCAACAAGATGATCGCCGACGCCAACCGGCGGGGCGGGCTCGACAACATCACGGCGATCGTTGTCCGGGTCGATGACGTGGAAGCGCAGAATACCGGCGAGATGCCCACGGCCAAATCGGCATAGGCTCCATGGACAATCCGAAGCTGATTCTGTTCGCCGCGCTCGGCGTAATCGGCGTGATGTTCATCGTGATCTGGATGCGCGCCCTCGCGGCGGGGCGCGCGCAGGACAACGGTCCGGACATGCCGACGCCGCTCCAGACCACCATCGGCTTCGGCACCAACTTCTTCGACACCCTGGGCATCGGGTCCTACGCGCCGACCACCGCGCTCTTCCGGTTTTTCAAGCTGGTTCCCGACGAGAAGATTCCCGG
>CAZHSO010000087.1:0-12083 GCA_964535105.1 uncultured Gemmatimonas sp. | reverse complement strand
TGCCGCACTCGTGCTGGCTGTCGTGGTTCTGCAGGAAGACCACGGCCTTGTCGGAGGGGATCAGCCCCCACGCCGTCGAGGAGAACTGGTTCCCGGGCGTGCCGTTGGGGTTGAGCTGCGAGATGTGCTCGCCGCCCACGCCGCGGAACTTGTTGCCGACGCCGACGAAGGTGAATTCGGTGATGTCGGCGGCGCCGCCAGAGCTGTACCCCTCCCCGAAGTAGTCGCGTTCCGACAGCGCTTCCCCCGAGCCCGCGATGACCTCGAGGAAGATGTATGACAGCGGTTTTCCCTCCCCGGCGAGGGTCCGGTTGACGCGGCCGATGATGTCGTCGAGCTCCACCTGCTGGATGTGCTTGGCCGCGTCGATGCGGAATCCCGCCACGCCCAGCCGGGCAAGCATGAGCAGGTAGTCGGCGATCTTCTGCCGCACCGGGGCGAGCCCGGTGTTGAGGTCCGGCAGCGAGAACAGCTCGCAGTCCTGCACGTTGGCGGCGCTCTGGTAGGTGTTCAGCGCGCAGGGCGTATGGAAATCGGCTTGGGTGTACAGGCCCGGGTACTCGTACTTCGAGTAGCTGGTGCCGTTGCTGCCGACGCCGGGGCTCGGGAAGTTGGTCATGTGGTTGATCACGGCATCAACAATGACGCCCACCCCGGCCGCCTTGCAGCGGGTCACCATGCCGGCAAACTCGGTGCCGGTTCCCGAGCGGCTCCGCTCGATGCTATAGCTCACCGGCTGGTAGCGCTCACTCCAGGGATAATTGGGAGGCTCGAGGCTGTGCTCCTCTGGCGGGGAGACCTGCACCGCGTGGAATCCGGCGGGCCCGAGCACGTTCTCGCATTCGGCGGCGATGTCGGTCCACTTCCACTCGAACAGGTGCACGAAGACCTCGCCCGCCGCCATGTGGCCGCTGGCGCGGTAGGTCTCGGCCAGCGTCGGCCGCGTGGTGGGTGTCGGGTTACCTGGCGGTGGGGACGGGAGCTCCCCGCCGCACGCCGCGACGACCCAGGCAAGCGGGAGATAGAGACGCAAAAGCGGTAAGGCCCGTCCCACCGCCTTACCGCCTTAGCGCCCTACCGCCCGAGCTCAGTAGCCCGGGTTCTGCGTCAGGTTCGGGTTGGCTATGATCTCGTTCGCGGGGAGCGGGTACAGATCCAAGTGCACACCCGTCGCTGCCCCAGCCTGGGTGCCACCCTTCCATGCCCAGAGGTAGCTGCCGCCGGTGAACTTGCCGTAGCGGACGAGGTCGGTCCGGCGGTGGCCCTCCCAGAGCAGCTCACGCCCCCGCTCCTCCAGGATGAAGTCCAGCGTGAGCTGGCCGCTCGTGATGTTGCCGCTCGCGTTTCCGTACGCGCGCTGCCGGAGCGCATTCACGTAGGTCAGCGCCTGCGCCAGGGAGCCACCCCCGCCGCGCAGCTGGGCCTCGGCGTACATCAGGTAGGCGTCGGCGAGACGGAACATCGGGAAATCGGTGTCGACGTGCGTGGGGTGCGAGCCGGGCGCCCCGGTCGAGGTGACGTTCTGGTACTTGGGCGCGGCGATTCCGTTGGTGAAGTCACCGATGCTGTTCACCGCGACTGTCTGACCGGCCGTGTAGAAGGACGCGGCGCGGTTGTCGCCGGCGGCATAGCGGTTGTAGGCCTGTTGCTTGAGGCGCAGCCCCCACCAGCAACCGTCGATGCCGTAAAGAGACGCGTTCATGCTGCCCCCGCAGGAGGCGTGGACGAGAAACGTCATGCCGCCCCACGTCTGGGTCTTCAGCCCATCCTGGGTGACGGCGAAAATGGTCTCGGGCGACGTGTTGTTGTCGGCCAGGAAGTTGTTTCGATAGACGGGATTCAGGCTGTACGGGCCCGCGATGACGGCCTGCGCGGCGGTCAGCGCCGCGGCGTAATTCGCCGTGCCGGTGTAGACGGCCGCGTTCAGGTAGAGCTTGGCCAGCAGCATGGACGCCGCCGGGCCCGTCGCACGGCCGTACGTGGCGGCGCCGGGCGCCGGCAGGCTGCTCTGGATGGCGGTCAGCTCGCTCACGATGAAGGCGTAGATCTCCGCGCGGGTGGCCTGCTGCGGCGGCGTGGAGCCGAGCGGATCCGCCTCGGTCACCAGCGGGATGTTCCCGAACAGGTCGATCCCGTGCCAATAGCTCAAGGCGCGAAGGAATCGGGCCTCGGCGCGATACCCCGCGATTTCGGCCGTGAGCGCGCTGCCGGTGTGGCCCCGCGCGGCCAGCTTGGCATCCGTGGTCTGGCGCAGGAACTCATTCGCCATGCCGACCTGGAAGAAGATGCGGTAATACATCGCCACGACGAAGGAGTTGGTCACCGCCCAGGTCTGCGTGTTCATCTCGGGGAGGCCCACGTCGCCCCAGCCAATGACCGCTTCGTCGGTCGGCAGCTCCTGTGCCTCCCAGAGGAGGCGCAGGTACTGCGAGAACCCCTCGTCGATGCCCGAGATGTCCGGTAGACCGGCCGCCCCCTGTTGTCCGCTGACGGCCAGCCCCGCGTAGACCCTCGCGACGAATGCCCGGTAGGAGGCCAGATCGTTGAAGATGTTGGCCTCGGTGACTGTGCTCTTCGGCTCGACCGTGAGATCGGTGCACCCGGCCCCACCCAGGGAAATCAGGGCGGCCGCGACGGCCAGCGCCTTGCAGGTTCTGAAGCTCATCTTTCGGTCCCCTCTGAAATGGTCCAAGGCCACGCGATCAGAACCGGAGGCTCAAGCCGCCGGTGAAGGTGCGCGAGCGCGGATAGATGTTGTTGTCGATGCCGTTGAGCCCGGCGGTCGGATCCACGCCACTGTAACCGGTGATGGTGAACGCGTTCTGCACCGTGCCGAAGACGCGCAGCGGCTGGCCCCGATACGTGAACGTGTAGGCGAGCGTCACGTTGTCCATCCGCAGGAAGGACCCCTTCTCCACGTAGTAGTCCGAGACGTACTGCGGCGACTCGAAGCCGGTCTCCAGGACCGACGCGTGCAGGTTGTACGGCGAGGCGCGGGTGACTTCCGCATAGTTGCCCCGATTGGACGCCACGTTGTTGTACACGTAGTTCCCCAGGTATGACCGCAGCGTGAAGCTGAGGTCGAAGCTGCCGTAGCTCAGGTAGGACGAATGACCGATCATCCACTTCGGCGCCGGGTCGTGGAACGGGGCCCGGTCGTCCTGATTGATCGTGCCGTCCCCATTCCGGTCCACGTACATCGCGATGTCGGCACCGGCTCCCTTCGCGTAGACCGGCTTCCCGTCCGCGTCCAGCTTGTGCTGGTACACGTAGAAGGAATTGACCGGCGATCCCGGCTGGAGGACCTGGATGAAGGTGCCCACGCCGCCGGCGACCCCGCCGGTCAGAATCCGTTGTGCGCCCCCGGCGAAGGGATTGATGCTGGTCAGCTCGTTTCTGTTGTAGGCGGCAGTGAAATCGGCCGTCCAGCTCAAGCCCCGCTGGCGCGCTTCGAGCATTCGGGCGCTCAAGCTCAGCTCGACACCTTGATTCTTCATCCTGCCGATGTTGGTGGTGACGAAATTCGACAGGTTGGTACCGGCCGCCACCGGCACGGTGAAGATCAGGTCATGGGTCGTCTTGACGTAAAAATCGACGGCGCCGGTCAGCCGCTGATTCATGAGGCCGAAATCGAGCCCGACGTTGTAGGCATGGGTCTTTTCCCACTGGATGTTCGGGTCCACGGCGCTGGGGCGGATCGTGGGGATGAACTCGTTACCAAACTGCACCTGGGTCTGCGCGTCGCCCAGCAGGTAGGCGGCATACTGCTGGTAGTTCCCGAAGGCCTGGTTGCCCGTTCTCGCCACGGAGGCCCGAAGCTTCAGCTCCGAGAACGTCGTGCCCCGCATGAACGGCTCCTGGGAGATCCGCCAGCCGAGGGACAGCGAGGGGAAAGTCCCCCACTCGTGGGCCGGCCCGAAGCGTGAGGACCCGTCGCGGCGAACGCTCGCCGACGCCAGATAGCGGTCGCTGATGTTGTAATTGATCCGCCCGAAGAGGGAGATCAGCCTGCTCTCCTGAATGTCCTGGAAGTTCTGAACCGTCCGCGCCGCAGTGACACCGTTGCCGGCCAGCAGGTCGCTGCTCAAGCCGGTCGCCTGGTACCAGGGATATTCGGCATGCGACCAGGAGTACGAGTAGCCGCCGGTCAGATCAACGGTGCCCGGCCCGGCGTTGAGCGACCCGTAGTTGAGGAAGCTTTCGAAGGTCGTGTTGGTCTGGCTCTGATTGGCGCGATAATCCCTACCTTGCTGGCCGGACTTCAACTCGCCGTGCAGAACGCTCGGTGAGAAGATCTGCCGGTCGGCCCGGATGACGTCGTATCCGAGGTTGACGTTGGCCCGCAAACCCTCGAGGAATGGCACCCGGTACCGGGCCTGCACGCTGCCGAGGCTGCGGTAGGTGGTGCCGCGATCTGTCGCCAGGTCCAGGATCGCGACCGGATTATCCGCGGATTGCAGGGTGTTCCCCGGCCAGTCGTAGTAGCCGGTTTCGGTCGTCGCATCGTAGACCGGCTGCGTCGGCCCCATCTGGGTGGCGTTGGAGAGGACGCCGCCGGGGGTGAACAGGTCCTTGGCGCGGGAACCCCGGATGTTGGTCCGCAGATCCAGTCGGTCCTTGAAGAGGCGCTGCTCGAGGTTCAAACCGAGTGAGATCCTTTCCGTCGTGGTGCCCCGGATGATGCCGTCCTGGTTGAGCAGGCCGCCTGACAGACGCCAGTTCATGGTTTCGCCGGACCCAGACACGGCGAGGTTGTGCTCCTGGCCGTAGGCGGTCCGGTCCACCAGGCTAAACCAGTCGGTATTTGCGGTCTGCAGCTGACCGACGTTCTGGGGCGCGAATTCCTGCACCGCCGCCCGGAACTGGGCTGCGTTCAGCATGTTGGGAAGCCGGGTGACGGATGAGGCCGAGAAGCTGCCGGTGTACTCCACCTGGGTGGTTCCCCGTCGCCCCGCCTTGGTCTGGATCAGCACCACGCCGTTGGCGGCGTTCGCTCCGTAGATCGCCGCGGACGAGGCATCCCTGAGCACCGTGATGCTCTCGATGTCGTTCGGGTTGAGGAAGTTGAGCGGGTTACGGCCGGCGGAGAGCCCGCCGCCGGCGCCGGTACCGATCGGCACCCCGTCGATGACGAAGAGCGGCTCGCTGCTGGCGTTGATCGAGGTCGGGCCGCGAATCCGGATCGAGAAGCCGCCACCGGGCTCGTTGTTGTCCACCACCTGGACGCCCGCGACCTTGCTTCGAATGAGCTCCTCCGGGCTGATGATGCGGCCGGTGTTGAAATCCGCCGACGACACTTGCGTCACGGCGCCGGTGATGCTGCCCGCCCGCTGTTCCCCGTAGCCGGTGACCACGATTTCGGAGAGGCTCACCGCCATGGCGGTCAGGGCGAGGTCCACGTCGAGCGTCTGGCCCGCCGCAACCGTAACGGCCCGCGCGGCGGGGGAGTACCCGATCAGCCTTGCCCGGAGAGAGTCCCTGCCCGCCAGTACTCCGGTGAGGAGGTATTGGCCGTCCTGCCGGGTCTGCGTGCTGCGGCCCCCGAACGAGACGGTCACGCCGGAGAGCGGTTGCCCCGACACGTCATTGGTGACCCGTCCGCGGATCGAGCCGGCCTGCGCTTCCGCGCGGAGCGGCGCCATCCAGCTGACGGCCAGGAGCGCGCCAAGGAAATACCGACGTGGTCTCATACGCTGCCTCTTATTGCAATGAGTAAGGAGCGCAAACGCGCAACGGAATACGGGGCGGGCGGAAGGAACCAAGCGGGCACGCGCGTGCTCCGCGAAAATTGCCGGAACGCTGGTCGTCGAGTGCAAGTGCACAAGGGACCGTGGATTATGCCCGGCCGGGAGCGCATCGTCAAGCTACTCCCTTGCGTCACTTCCCGGGATTGACTATACTGAACTACATGGTTCAGTATTCTGGGGAGCTCGACACGGCCTTCGCGGCGGTCTCCGATCCGACCCGTCGCGGAATCCTCGAACGCCTGGGGCGCGGAGACGCCTCGATCAGCGACCTCGCCGCGGACTTCGGGATGACTCTGACCGGGGTCAAGAAGCACGTGCAGGTCCTCGAGGGGGCCGGGCTCGTGGCCACAGAGAAGGTGGGACGGGTGCGGACCTGCCGGGTCGGTCCGCGCCGGCTGGCCGACGAGGCCAGCTGGATCGGCAAGTACCAGGAGATGCTGGATGCCCGGTTCAACCGGCTCGCGGCATTCCTGGAGCGAACGAAAGCGAAACCCTCATGAAGCGAAAGGGAAACTACCATGAAGCAGACCATCGACGCCGCGAGGGTCACCACCCCCAGTGATCGGGAGATCCGCATCGAGCGCGGCTTCGACGCGCCCCGCGACCGCGTCTGGCGAGCGTTCACCGATCCCAAGCTGGTCGCGCAGTGGTGGGGTCGGGGCAACAAGCTGGTCGTCGAGCGCATGGACGTCGAACGCGGCGGGCACTGGCGATTCGTGGAACACGGCCCCGACGGCGTCCAGGGATTCGAAGGCCGTTACCGCGAAGTCGCACCGCCGGAGCGCCTGGTTCAGACGTTCGAGTGGGACGGCATGCCAGGCTATGTTGCGGTCGAGACCGCGACCTTCGAGGACCTGGGCGACGGTCGCACGAAGGTCGTCAACACGTCACTGTTCCACTCCACCGAAGAGCGCGACGGCATGCTGAATTCGGGCATGGAGCAGGGTCTCAACCAGAGTTACGCTGCGCTCGACAAGGTGCTCGCGAAGCTCGGCGCATGAGCTTCCCGCGTTCTGCCGGCATCCTGCTCCATCCCACGTCTCTCCCTGGCCCGAACGGCATCGGCGAGATCGGCCCCGAAGCACACCGATTCCTCGACTTCCTCGCCGAGTCGGGGCTTTCGATCTGGCAGATGCTGCCGATGGGGCCCACCGGCTACGGTAACTCGCCGTACCAGTGCTTCTCGGCCTTTGCCGGCAATCCACTGCTTATCCACGTGCCCGGCGCGCAGGGTGACTTCCCCGCGCACACGGTGGATTTCGAGCAGGTCATCCCCCACAAGCAGGCAGTGTTGCGCCAGGCGACGGCGGCCTTCGCCCCGGACGACCGCTATCGGGACTTCGTCTCCGAACAGGGCTGGTGGCTCGAGGACTACGCGCTCTTCATGGCGCTCAAGCACGCCCACGGTGGCGTCCCGTGGACCGAGTGGGGTCACGGGGCCGCCCTGCGCGATCCGGCCGCGCTCGAAGGCTCCCGGACGCGACTCGGGGGCTCGGTGGAGCACTACCGGCGGGAGCAGTGGTTCTTCTTCACGCAGTTCCACGCGCTGAAGCAGGCGTGCAGCGACCGCGGCATCCAGCTGATGGGCGACCTCCCCATCTACGTCGCGCACGATTCAGCCGACGTCTGGTCCAATCCCTCGCTGTTCATGCTGGACGACCGAGGACGCCTGCTGGTGCAGGCCGGAGTGCCCCCGGACTATTTCAGCGCCACCGGCCAGCTCTGGGGCAATCCCATCTACGACTGGAATGCGATGCGCGCGCAGGGGTACGACTGGTGGATCCGCCGGATGCGGGCCGCGTTCGACCTCTTCGACCTGGTCCGCATCGACCACTTCCGCGGCTTCGAGGCGTACTGGGAGGTGCCGAGCACCGACACGACCGCGGTGAACGGCCGGTGGATGGAGGGACCCGGCGCGGACCTGCTCACCGCGATCACCAACGCGCTGGGTCCGCTCCCGATCGTGGCTGAAAACCTCGGCGTCATCACGCCGGAGGTCGAGGCACTGCGGGAGCGATTCGGCTACCCCGGGATGAGCATCCTGCAGTTCGCCTTCGGGACCGACGCGCAGGCCAGTGTCTTCCAGCCGCACACCTACCCGCGCGAGCGCGTGGTGTACACCGGAACGCACGACAACGATACCACGCTCGGCTGGTGGAACTCGTCAGGTGCCGGGGACTCCACCCGCAGCGCGGACGACGTGGCGCGGGAGAGGGACTACGCCATGCGCTACCTCGCGACCGATGGCCGCGAGATGCACTGGACCCTGATCCGCACCGCGCTGGCGTCGGTGGCGAACACGGCCCTCATCCCGATGCAGGACGTACTGGGGCTCGGGAGCGAGGCGAGGATGAACCTCCCCGGCCGCCCGTCCGGCAACTGGGGTTTCCGCTTTTCGTCGGAGCAGCTCACCCCCGACATCACCCGCCGCCTCCGCGCGCTGGTGGACCTTTACCAACGCTAGGGACGCTCTGAAGCAGTGACGCAGCAAGTGCGGATTAGGCGGCAGAGCTTCGTGATGAATTGCCGGGCGGGATTCGTCACAGATGAGCTATCCATTGACGCACGATGTCCTGGAGCGCGGCTTGCTTTGCCTTGACCTCGTTCAACTCATGGAACCTTGCAGCGCACCGTTCCTTCGCCAGCCATTCAAGCAGTCCGCTTGGATCGCGGATTGCTATCCCAGGTGTGCTCTTGTCTTTAACCTTTGTTGCCATGGGAGTCTCCATGCAGGCGCATGTCAATGATCTCCGTCCAGGTGACGCCATCACGCGAGTACTAGCCGATGTCGCGCCACTCGCCGCACACACAATGGACGGGATTATCGAAGCACACCACGGCAAGTACATGGTGCACGCTCCGGGGCTGGTTCGAGCCCACCGCGGGAATAACCCACAAACCCTCCCCTTGGAGCACTACAGCGTGCCGGTGTCACCGGAGCCGTTGTCTGACCGCCGCACCGAGCGCCTCGGCGGTCCAAGCGGTCCGTCGCAGGGCAACACGATAGTGCAGGCGCCATTGGCCAGCCGCCGGCAGCGTGCGAATGGCGGGGGCGAGGTGCGGTCGTAGCCGGTGAGGTCGGGCGAGCCGCGAACGGACCCTGTCCGCGCCGCTCCCTACGCAGCGCCTCACTGCGCGGCGACGGCCGCGCGCCCCCCCCGCAAGACGTACTTCTGGATCTTCCCGGTTGCCGTCTTCGGGAGTTCTGTGACGAACGTCGCCCCCTTCGGCACCTTGAAGCCGGCGAGCCGTTCGCGCGCGAAGCCTCGCAGCTCCTCCACAGTGAGCGTCGTCCCGGGCCGGAGGACGACGAACGCGTGCGGCGCCTCCCCCCACTTCTCATGCGGCAACCCGACAACCGCGACCTCCTGGACCGACGGATGGCGCAGTAGCACGCCCTCGACCTCGATCGAAGAGATATTCTCGCCCCCGCTGATGATCACGTCCTTCAGCCGGTCTCGGATCTCCACGTAACCATCCGGATGCACCACCGCCGCGTCGCCGGAGTGGAACCAACCGCCAAGGAAGGCGCGCGCCGTTGCCTCGGGGTCGCGGTAGTAGCCCTCCATCACGACGTTGCCGCGCGCGACGATCTCCCCGATGGTGGCACCGTCGCGCGGCACCTCCTCGCCGTGTTCGTCGACCACCCGCAGCTCGCCGGACGTGATCAGCTCGACTCCCTGTCGCGCCTTGATCCGCGCCCGTTCGGCGACGGAGAACGCGGCGTGCTCCGGGCGCGGCTCGCAGACGCTGATGAGCGGGGCCGTCTCGGTGAGTCCATACACCTGTGTGATGGTCCAGCCGAGCCCTTCCTCGACGCGCTCAATCGTGTGCGCGGCGGGGGCCGCACCGGCGGTGAGGACGCGCACGCCCCGCGGCGCCGTCGCGCGCAACTCATCGGGCGCACTCGCGATGGTGATGAGCACGGTCGGCGCCGCGCAGAGCATCGTAACGCGCTCGCCGCCGAGGAGGCGGTACACCGTGGGGGCGTCCACCTTGCGGGCACAGACGTGCGTCCCGCCGGCCGCAGTGACGATCCACACGAAGGTCCACCCGTTGGCATGGAACATCGGCAGCGTCCACAGATAGCGGTCGGCGCACGTCATCGGGTGATGGACGAGCGTCCCGATGGCGTTCACCCACGCGTTGCGGTGGGTGATCATCACGCCCTTCGGCTTCGACGTCGTCCCGCTGGTGTAATTGATCGCGAGCAGGTCGAGCTCGGCGATCTCCGGGCGCACGAATTCGGGCGTCGCCTCGGCGAGGAGCCGCTCGTAGTCGAGCCAGTCCTTGCCGCTCCCCTCGAGCGCGACGAAGTGTTCGACCGCCGGCATCTCGTGCCTGACCGTATCGACGAGGTCGAGGTAGTCCGCGTGCACGCACAGGACGCGGCTCCCCGAGTGGTTTACCATGTATGTCCAGTCGGCGGGCAGGAGGCGGTAGTTGAGCGGGACCACGACGGCGCCGAGCTGGGGGACGCCGTAGAACCCCTCGAGGTGCGCATGCGTGTTGGGAGCGATGTACGCCACGCGGTCGCCAGGCGCGACGCCGAGGCGCTGGAGGACGCACGACCAGCGGTCGCACCGATCGAGGAACTGGGCGTAGCTCCACCGCTGGTTGCCGTCGACGACTGCCTCACGGTCGCCGTACAGCGACCTCGCCCGGCGGGCGAATGTGAGCGGCGTGAGGGGCGTCTGCATCCGTCGGGTTCGGTTGGTGGGGCGCGGGCGTGTGCTGCGATAGGCTAGTGCACGGCGGAGTCCTTGGCAAGTCCCTGGACTCCAAGATTGGCCGGCTCCGGCACCTGTGGACGCGGCCCTATACGCGGCGCGCCGTCGCGAGAAGCTGACGAGATCGACGGTCGGCCCTTGCCGAGTGCGCTCGCCCGGGTTGTATCGACTTGATCGGCTGGCAGGGGCCGGTGTCGAGGCCCCCCGGAGAGCGGTGACAAGCGATGTGAGAGGAGGCTGAGGAAGGTGAGGACGTGCTGCCCTAGGAGCTCCATTTCGGGCGAAGGACTACATCGGCCTGACAAACCGCGCTTAAGCTGCGGCGCGCTGAGGAAAGATCAAGTTCCATAAAGTACGCGCGCCGCCAGCTTGAAGCGCTTGTTAGAAGGCGCCCACTGTCATACATTGTATGACATGAAGACTGCCGCCCTGACAATCCGCCTGGATCCCGCCCTCCAGCGCCAGCTCGCCCGGGCCGCCCGCCGCACTGGCCGGAGCCGGAGCGAGTTGGTCCGCGATGCCCTGCGCCGCCAATTGGCACTCGCACAGTTCGAGGACCTCCGTCGCCGGATCATGCCCCTCGCCGAGGCCCGCGGCTACCTCACGGACGAGGACGTGTTCCGCGACGTGTCGTGAAGATCTACCTCGATACCAACGTCCTGGTCAGTGCGGTCGCAACGCGGGGCCTCTGCGCGGACGTCTTGCACGCGGTCCTGGCGGAGCACCAACTTATCGTCGGCGACGCCGTGCTGTCGGAATTGCGCCGCGTGCTGCGCCAGAAGATCCGCCTCCCGGCCGGCGCCGTGAGTGAGGTAGAAGCGTTTCTCCGGCAGCAGGCCGTGGTGGTGCGGACCGTACCACCCTTGGCCATTAAGATTCGCGACCACGATGACCTCGCCATTCTCGCGGAGGCCGTCGCGGGCGCAGCGGATGTCCTTGTGACCGGGGACCGCGACCTCTTGGACATCGCCGCTCGGGCTCCACTGCCTATCGTAACCCCGCGCGGACTCTGGGAACTGCTGCGATCCAACCCGGACGCCAAGTGACGAGCGCCTTCGACGGCTGGCGTTCAGCTGCGAGGGTGCGCCGAACCGCAACAGCCGCCGCGCCGACCCCAGGAAAGATGGAGCGCGGCGGCTGTTGCATGTATAAGGCGACCGCGTCAGTCTGCAACGCCTTGTTAGGCAGCGGCCTGGTACAAACCAGGCACGTACCGCACCGTCGCTGGTAACCTAGCGAAGCCCATGTGCCCTGAGCCAGGCCATTTGCCTGCGTTCGCTCTCCTGCTCATCAACGGTGGCGCGTCGGTCGATGACGGTGTTCCCGGGGTCGTTCCTTGTGACATCGCCGTAGCGTGGTATCTGGTGATAGTCGAGGCCGTCGAGGATCTTGAGTGCGAGGTCGGTAATCGCGTTGGTGACGGACGTCAGCGCAGCCGCCCCGATGTCGGGGCGGGCGTGGCGCGGCGATCCAAGATAACCCGGCCAGCCGGCTTGCTCCGCTGCGGGAATGAGCTCGCTGATGCTATTTCCGGTGAACGAGGGCGCCTGGGCGTAGCCTGGTGCGACCAAGTGGGGCCGTAGGAAGAGGTTGATGCTGGTCTCGA
>CAZHSO010000086.1:0-12146 GCA_964535105.1 uncultured Gemmatimonas sp. | reverse complement strand
CGATCCGGTAGCGGTCCGCCAGCGCTTCCGCCAACCGCATGACGGCGTCCGTCATCGCCTCGCCGCCGTGCCGGGCGTACTCGCGCCGCGGCCGAGATGGCGAAACCAGTTCAGCACCACCACGAATCCCTGGGTTTCCCGCGTCGGCCGGACCATCAGGAACGTGCGGCCATCGCGGGTCACGTCGTAGTTCGTGTGAATGGTCAGCGCCGAGAAATTGGCGTCAAATAGCTGCTGCCGCTCGCCCACCGCGAACGTAGGTCGGGTCCGTACCGCGGCGGCCATCATGCGGTTTCCCGCCCGGTAGAAGATCTCGTTGCCCGCGGGGGACCAGCGCGGCTCGTTCCCGCTCTCGAGCGACACCTGCCAGCGTCCGCCCGGCCCGGGGAACGGCCGCACGTACACCTCGGGCCGGCCGGACTCGTCCGAGACGTACGCGACCCAGTGGGCATCGGGCGACAGCGAGGGCGAGTGATTGTCGAACTGATTCTCGAGCAGCGGCTGTGACGGCGGCGTGCCGCCCAGCGTCAGGATGTGGAGCGAGCGTTTCGACGCCGCACCGGCACCGCCGCGATAGGCCATGGTGCGGCCATCGGGGGCGAACGCGCCGGTCCACTGATCGTCGGGGGCTGTGAGCAGCGATTCCGCGGGCCCGCTGCCGTCCGCGGGGATCCAGGCCAGGTCGGCGTTGCCGCTCGGCCCGCGCGAATAGGCGACGCGTCGCCCATCCGGGGTCCAGATCGGGCGCTGGCCGGACTTGTCGAAGGTTAGCCGGGTGCGGGTCCGCTGCGCGATGTCGTAGACCCAGATGTCGGTATTCGGCGAGCCCGCCTCGGCGACCTGCACCGCGATGCGCCGGCCATCCGGCGACAGCCTGGGCGCCACGTAAGCCTGCGGCTCCGCGGGCAGCGGCCGTACCGCGCCCGAGCGGTCTACCATCGCCAGCTCGGCGACGCCGGCCTGCCCCACCTGGTAGGCGAAGTCGCCGTCGCGCGACACGCCCAGCTTCGCCGCGCCGCTTCCACCGACGACCACATCCTCCGCCACCGGTACCGGCGAGCCCGTGACTTCGAGCCGGGCGGCGTCGAAGGGAACCGCGATCAGGGTGCCGGTCCGCGTGGCGAGGATGACGTGGCCCGACGAGACGTAGTGGGGGTTGAAGCCTGCCTGCTCGAACCGCTTCACGGCGCCGGTCCGCAAATCCAGCGCCGCGAGGTGGTCCTCGCTGCCGCGCGTGTAGAAGAGCAGCGCGCGGCCGTTCGGGAGGTACTCGGGATACATGTAGGCTTCCGCTCGCCCGCTGTCCGGGCGCAGCAGAACCCGCGCGGCGCCGCCGGCAGCCGGCACCACCATCAGGCCCGAATCCGAGGAGAACACGATGCTATCGCCGGGTCCCCAGCTCCCGCCGACTCCGCCTGCTGTTGCCACGGTCAGCGCCGGCCCACCGGCGAGAGGGACCTTCGCCAGCTTGCCGCCCGCGAAAAAGGCGACCCATTGCCCATCGTGGGAGAAGAAGGGGTTCGACGCCCCCTGGGTGCCGGCGAGCGGAACCGGCTCCAGCTGGTCGAGCCCTCGCAGGAACAGCTGGTTGCCCGACGTACCAACGCCCACGTAGACGATCCGGGAGCCGTCGGGAGACATCGCGATGATGGAGCCACCGGCGGTACCCAGCGCGGCGGTGGCGGGCAGTTGGAGGGAAAACCGCCCGACGGCGTTCGGCGGCGGCGGCGCGGGTCGACCCAGCCATCCCCAGGCCGCGGCACCAAGGGCCACGACCACCACCGCCCACGGCAGGACTGCGGCGATCCTGCCTGCCCGCGCCCGGCCAACCTTGGTCTGCGTCGGACGCTGCACGGGCAGCGCGAAGTCGGCGCGGCCGAGCGCCTCCGCGAACTGCGCCGCGCTGGCGAACCGGTCGGCCGGCAGCTTCTCGAGCGCCGCCTGCACCGCTGCCTCCACGTGCGGCGGGATGGTCCGGCGCTGCAGCATCAGGGAGCGGGGCTGCTCGGTCATCACCCGGGCGACGATCGCCTGCGCCGTCGGCCCCGTGAACGGCGGCTCGCCGCTCAGCATTTCGTAGAGCACGCAGCCCAGGGCGTAGATGTCGGCCTTGGGCGTGACCTCCCGCTCGCCCATCGCCTGCTCGGGGGCCATGTAGTGCGGGGTGCCCAGCGACATCCCCGTCTCGGTCATCCGGGTCCCCCCGTCCGAGCGGGAGACCGCCAGCGCGATCCCGAAGTCGGCCACCAGCGCCTGCCCCTCGTGCAGCAGGATGTTCTCGGGCTTGATGTCGCGGTGGACCACGCCATGCCGGTGCGCGTAATCGAGCGCGCCCGCGACCTCGCGGGCGATGCGCACCGCATCGTCCACCGGGAGCTGCTTCTCTCTATTGAGCCGATCGCGGAGCGATTCGCCTTCCACGTATGGCATGACGTAGTAGACCAGCCCCTCGGCCTCGCCCGAGTCGTGCAGGGCGAGGATGTGCGGGTGCTGGAGGTTGGCGGTGGTACGGATTTCCTTGAGGAAGCGCTCGCCCCCCAGGATCGCCGCGAGCTCGGGGCGCAGCACCTTCAGCGCGACCTTGCGATCGTGCCGGATGTCGTAGGCGAGATAGACGGTCGCCATGCCGCCCTGGCCGAGCTCCCGCTCGATCCGGTAGCGGTCCGCGAGGGCCGCGGTGAGACGGGACTCGTTGGTCATACGTTGAACCGGATGCTCAGGATGTCGCCGTCCGCAACCACGTAGTCCTTCCCTTCGACCTGCAAGCGGCCGGCATCCCGCAACGCCTGCTCCGATCCGTATTTCATGAAGACGTCGTAGGGCATCACTTCCGCCCGGATGAACCCGCGCTCCAGGTCGGAGTGAATCCGGCCGGCCGCCGCCCGCGCCTTCGTGCCACGACGGATCGGCCACGCCCGGACCTCGTCTTCGCCGACCGTAAAGAAGGACACCAGGTCGAGCAACTCGTACGCGGTCCGGATGAACCGCTCCCGCGCCGATTCCTCCAGCCCGAGGTCCGCCAGGAACGCCGCCTGGTCGGCGGCGTCCATGGCCGCGATCTCGGCCTCGACGCTCGCGGAAAGCACCAGACCCGCCGCGTGGAGCTCCGCGAGACGCGACACGAGGGGCGCGGAGAGCGGCTCTGCGGCCTCGGACTCGCTACGATTCAGCGCGACGAGCAGCGCCCGGTCGGTGAGCAGGCCGTAGCCCTTCAGGTAGTCGCGGTGCAGCACGTTGCCCGGGATGGACCGTATCGGGTACTCCCGCTCCAGGGTGGCTTTCATCATCTCAAAGGCGGCCACCTCCAGCGCATCGGCCTTCTCCTTCTTCGCGCGATCCAGCCGGCGCTCGACGATGCCGAGGTCGGCGAGGAGACATTCGGTAACGAAGGCCTCGAGGTCGGCGGCGGGATTCGCATCCGCTTCCAGCGCCGGGTTGGGAAAGGCCCGCAGCACGAGGCAGAGGACATCCTGGTCGCGGATCCGGTCCAGCGCCTTGCGCGAGAGTCCCTTCTTTTCGGCCTCGTGCTCGCCGGGAATGTCGCTGAAGATGATCTCGGCGTAGGTGGTCTTCTTCGGTTTGAACATCCTGCTCAGCGTGTCGATCCGCTGGTCCGGCACCTTCACGGTGCCGAGGTGCATCTCCCCGCCGAACCCTGCGGGCACGGTGAGTCCGGTCAGGGTATTGAAGACCGTCGTCTTCCCCGAACCCGCGAAACCGACCAGGCCGACCCTAATGGAACACTCGCGGGGTGAAACGTTCCAGACTCATTCGCTCAGTATCTCCAGCTCAAGGTGTCCACTTCCGTGGGATGATTTCGCCGGATCTGGTCCATGATGCGAGGGATGAACATCTGCGCGTACCGCAGCCGGGACAGTGCATTTGGCCGGGTTTGGTCGCCGTTCCAGCAGTGCTCGGCACGGTCGCCATAGTCCACCTCTGCGTCCGCGGGAGGATCCGTCGCCTGTTTCAGAAAATCCTCGACCAGGTAAACGGCGTTGTTCAGGTAGTAGTTGTCCATGTCGCCGACGTAGATCTTGAGCTTGCCGCGCACCTTGGGGCCGAGGGTCTTCCAGTCCCGGCGGAGGATGTGGGAGAGATCATACTGCTCGCGCCAGTACTCGGCGACGGATTTGTCGATCTCTCCGGTCACCTTGTCCCAGATCGGCTTCGGATAGCCGTCCGCGCCCACGGGTGAATACACCGCCTGCCAGATGTCCCACTGGTCTCCCGAGCGTCCACGGGTCGCGAGAGCGAGCTCGCGATGATTGGCTTCCTCCATCGTGGTCTGCACCTGTCCGAGATAGTTGCGATGCGCCGGACGCGGGGTGCGCTTCCACTTGCTGTCGAGGAAGTAGGCGTTCTTCTCCTGGTACAAATTGAAGTTGGTGTATTGCCTGAAATCGATCGGGTCGGGGCAGGCGATCCAGGCGCCGTTGAAGTCGTCGGGGTAGAACATCTGCACCGCCATCGCCTCCCACCCGCCGGTCGACCCGCCGTAGGTGAACCGCGCGTATCCCTGCCCGATTCCGCGGAAACGCCGCTCGATCTCCGGCACCAGCTCTCGCATGATCGCGTCGCCGTACGGGCCATTGTTGGCGGAGTTCACCGCGTAGGAATCGTCGTAGTACGGGGTGGGATGCTGGATTTCCACCAGCAGCACCCGGGGAAACCCGGGACCGGTCCAGTCCTTGTAGAACTGATGGGCCTGCTCCTGCTGAATGCGATTGTACCCCGACAGGTTGAAGCGGGCGCTGTAGTCCGGCTTCAGGTTCGGATCGGGGGGCTCGCTGCGGAATCCATCGATATCGGCAGGAAAGTGCCCGTGGTTGATCACCAGGGGATATCGCGCCTCGGGGTGGTTGTCGTACCCCTCCGGCAGGAGAATGTGCGCACCCAGAAAGGTCGGCGTTCCCCAGAACGCGGTGAGCAGCTTGCTCTGGATTCGGATGTGCTTGAGGTATTTCGTGTCGGGAGGATCGGGAATCGGCGGGATTTCCTGGTCCAGCACGATCCGATTGAGGATACGGAGTCTCGGATCCAGCTGCACCCACCGCGGCGTGCTGTACAGATTGCCCGGTTTCGCATTCCACTGCTGGCCCTCGCCGCGATCGGGCGGGAGCTTGACGACTTTCCCATCGGCGCGGCGGTAGGTCTGATACCGATTGAGCAGCGCCTGGACCCAGTAGCGACCCGGCGGGAGGCTCGCGATGCTCCGGATCGGATAGCCGAACGCCTTGGCATCCACCCAGGCGTCGACGCCGGGAGCCCACCCCTCGACATCGGTGCCAAACACGAGCTGAGTCTCCGGGCCGTCGGCAATCTGCCGTCTCGGCTCGGCGCTCGAATCGGTCGAGACGAGAAAAAGCAGGCGTCCGTCGAGCGGAGCGGCGCTGCGTTCTTTCGGAAAGGTGACGGCGAGGCGAAGCGCAGGAGTTTGCCGCTGCTGGGCGGGCCCAAAAACGAGCGGCAACGCGAGCGCGGCAGCGATGGACCGAGGGTGCATGCGTACTCCATGAGCGGCGGTCTCGAAGGATCGGACCGCGGTCGGCGCAGCGCAAGTCCGTGTCACCCTGAGCAAAGCGGAGGGGCGGGTCTTGGATTCTCACCCCCGGGCTCGAGTGGGACTCGCCCACGGGGCCTGCGGGCCAACGGAACTCCTCACTTCACGCGGAGCCCTCGCGGCCCGACGTCCCCTATGGCGAGCCCCACTCAGCGCCCGGGTGCCTTCCGCGCGTGTCAGGGTAGTTCCCGCTCACCGCTCACCGTTCACCGCTCACCGTCATGGCGAGCCCTACTCAGCGCCCGGGTGAATCACGGGATCTGCAGATTATCCCAGCTCGAGCACCCCCAGCTCCGAGGGATCCTGCCGGTCTCCCCTCAGGTAGATCCACCCGCCGTGTCCGCTCCAGACGAGCTGGCCCGCCCGGTGCAGCCGCCCGGGCTGCATCTCGTTTACCAGGAGATCGAATCCGAGGCGCTCGCCGGGGTGCAGCATCGCGAAACGCGGATGGGCGAGCCGGACGGTCATCAAGTACCCCTCTTCGGTTGGGGACCACCTGCCCTCCGCGTCTAGCGCATCGCTTTCCCCGCCTTCCAGGCGCCTCGTGGCCAGAGTGCCGTCGTCTCGCGGGACGGAAATGACCCCGGCCGTGCCCGATTCCATCCGCAGGTGGATCTGCACCCCGTCGGAGTTGATGTCTTCCGCCTCGTTGTCGAGCTCCTGGGGCGTGGCGCCCGGGCCGTGGAAGAGCACCTCGGTCTTGGCGACCGCCACCGCGACGTACAATGCCTCACCGTCCCAGTTGACCCATGCCTCCGCGCGGAAGCTCTCGGGGTCGTAGGGCGATTCACTCCGGCGGTACTGGTGCTCTCCATCGAACAGCAGCGGGGCTCCGGTGTCGAAACCATCGAGGCTGCCATCCATCGCGGGCGGGTGGGCGAGGCGAAGTGCGAGCGCCACGGTGTGCGGCACGTCGCGGGTTTCGATCAACGGGCGGCGCTTCACCGGCTCGGGCCACTCGCCGGTCAGCGTTCGGATCATTCCGCCGGCCTCTATCGTGAGGTTTCCCTGCGCTGTCCTGTACCGGACGGGGCCCTCCACGGTGCTCACCTCTACCCAGTTGTCGCCCAGGTCGAGCGCGGTGACCGAGCCTCTGGAATCCGCGGGAAGCAGATCGAGCACCGTCACCCACTCGGCAGTCTTTCCCCGCGCACGCAGGAGGAGGAAGGATTGCGGCTCGTGTCTCCCCGGAAGACCCGGCCCGATCGCGCGGATGAGCTCGGCGCCAGGCGCAGTGAGCCAGGCGAAGAGCGGAGCGGCACCGGGCCTCTCGACTCGAAGCGTGATGGAATCGGACGACTCGGGGACAAAGCGCTCCGCCCCGCTGGTGAAGGGCTCGCTCCAATTTGCCGATTCCCACCGCCCGGGCGATTCGATCCGGATCGTACCGTTGAAATGCCAGGGAAGGTCGATCCAGCATTCCTCCTTTGCTTCGATCTCCATCAGATCCACGAGATGGCCGGGACCCGCGATGAGCGTGCGGGTCAGAGCGCCCGCCCGCGCGCGGCACCAGCTCCAATCCTTACCCGCCTCGAAGGCCTGGCACCACGCGTCGTCACCTCCGGCGTTGCTGCCGCCCAGGCGCGGGGCGTTGTGGGCGAGCGCAGAGCGATACCACGCCAGCTCGGGCTCGACGTACGATCCGGTGCCAGGATCGGGAAGCCAATGGGCGCCGCCCGCGAAAAGCGTGAGATGGAGACGATCTGGGTGGCCGTGGCCGCCGATGTCGCTGCCGCACTCGAGACTCGCGTACCGATCGCCCTGGCGGAGAACTGCGAGTCCCTGATCGGGGAGGAGCATGCTCCCGGGGCGCCACGGAGGCGGATCGTGCCGAAGCGGCGGGCCCATCGTGACGAGCGCCCACCAGGAGAGCCCGGCGCGGCCCGCCGCTCCGGCTTCGGGTCGACCCGCATCATGGAGCCAGGCGTCGTAGAGGAGCTTCGTCGTCTCGCTCGAGGGGAGAGCATACAGGGCGCCGAGCCAGGCATCGAGCTCCTCATCCGGTGGAAGCCACGCCCGGCCGGCCTCCCACAGCTCGAGCGAGGGCGGCTCCGCCAGAGACACCCCGTAGCGCGAGTCTCGCCGGGCGGGGTAGGTGAAGTCGGGGAGGGCGGAGCGCGCGGGTGCCAGCACCGCCTCCCTGAAATGGGCACGAAGACTGGGATCGTCCAGCAGGTCATATCCCATTGCGCGCGACCAGTGCAATCCCTGCATCAGGCCGCGGAGGGCAAAGAGGTGGTAGTTCTCTCCTTCCCACCAGAAGCCATCGCCGCCGAATCCGTCGGTGAGGTGGCCCAGGAGGCCGGTCCGGGATTCCACCGCATTCCGCGCCAGCTCTTCGTCGCCGAACCATGCCGCGATGGCGGTGAGCGCCGCGGCGTGCCAGGTCTGCCGGTTGGAGAGCCCTTCGTTGAACTCGCCGATCAGGGCGGCGGCCTCGTCGGCCACGCGGTTGATTCCCTCGATGCGCTCTTCGGGGAGGCGGCCCGACTCGCGGAGCATGAAGGCCCCCGCAATGTAGGACGTGATCCACAGCGACTCGAGGTAGGTCGAGAAGAAGAGATGCGTGGGGCCGAGGACGTTGTCGCGGTTGGGGAGCTCGAAGTAGAGCTCCTCGTAAGTGGCGTAGAGCTCGAGCGCGCGGGTGGTGGCGGCGTCATCGCCGGTGATGGCGGCGAGCAGGGAAAGCTCCGCCATCCGCTCCGCCAACCAGAGGTGCTGGGTGCGGGCCCAGTGACGATCGTGCCTCTCCCCGGTAAATGCCTGGCCGCAACGGGGACAGCTGTGCCGGTCTCCGCTCCACGGATCGAAACGGAGCGGCGTGCCGTCGGTGGGGCAGATGTCGCCGTTCCGGGAGAGCAGCGCCTTGAGCCGCGGGATAATGGGAGGGCGCGCAAGGAGCGGCGCGGCGCGCTCGCGCAACGTCGCGAGCAGGCGGACGCGGTCGGGATCCGCCGGCAGGGCAGCCGTGAGCGCGCTCAGCTCCTCCGAGGTCAGCATGGCGCGATTATAGTAATTCATGCCGAGCGATACCGCCCTCGACGAGCTGCTCTCCCGGCCGACACCCGCCGTGGTGGAAGCGATGGGCGGCATCGATGGCGGGCTGCTGATCCTGGGCGCCGGTGGGAAGATGGGACCGAGCCTCGTGCGGCTCGCCCAGCGAGCCTCCCGCGAGGCCGGCGAGGCCGGCGAGGCCGGCGTGGAGCGCCGGATCGTCGCGGTGGCGCGATTCTCCGATCGGGAACTCGAGGCGACGCTGCACCGGGACGGCATCGAGACCATTCGCTGCGATCTCTTCGATGCCGGGCAGGTGGCGGCGCTCCCGGACTTGCCCAATATCGTCTTCATGGTCGGGCAGAAGTTCGGCACGATGGGAGACGAACCGCGCACCTGGGCGGTGAACGTATTTCTGCCCGGCGTCATCGCCACCCGGTTTCCGGCGGCTCGCATCGTCGCCTTCTCCACGGGAAACGTCTACCCGCTCTCCGACGCACGGGGCGAAGGACCGGTCGAATCGGACCCCAAGGGGCCTATCGGCGAGTACGCACAGTCGGCGCTCGCGCGGGAGCGGGTATTGGAGTTCTTCTCCCGGACGCAGAAGATCCCGATGGCGATTCTCCGGCTCAACTACGCCATCGAGCCGAGGTACGGGGTGCTGCGCGACATCGCGGACAAGGTTGTGTCGGGGAAGCCGATTGATCTCGCTATGGGCCGGGTGAACCTGATCTGGCAGCGGGACGCGAACGCGATCGCCCTCCTGGCGCTCAGGCACTGCGCGGTGCCGCCGCTGCTGCTCAACGTGACCGGGCGCCCGGCGCACCCGGTGCGCTGGCTCGCCGACGAGCTGGGCCGCCGTCTCGGAATCGAGCCGGTGTTCAGGGGAGTCGAGGCGGAATCGGCGCTGCTGAGCGACGCGGCACGGAGCGAGGCACTGTTCGGTTCGCCTCCGGTGGGGATCGATGAAATGCTCGATTGCGTCGCGGACTGGGTGGCGCAGGGCGGCCGATCACTTGGCCGGCCTACGCACTACGAGGGCCGGGAAGGGAGGTACTGACGGTGAGCCGTGAGCAGTGAGCGGTGAGCGGTGGCGCACGGTGCTGCGGCGGGGGATCGTTATTCCGGCCCACCCGCTCGCACTGAACGCGGCCCGCAAGCTCGACGAGCGGCGCCAGCGCGCCCTCACCCGCTATTACCTCGACGCGGGGGCGGGCGGCATCGCGATGGGCGTGCACACCACGCAGTTCGGCATTCGGAGTCCCAAGGTGGCGCTCTACCGCCCGGTGCTCGAGCTCGCGGCGGAAACCGCGTCGGAGTGGGAAAGCGGGAGTGGGAAGCGGGTGGTGAGGGTGGCGGGGGTGATTGGCCGAACCCGCCAGGCCGTCCGTGAGGCGGAGACGGCGGCGGGGCTGGGGTACGATCTGGCCTTGCTCGGGCTGGGCGCGCTGGCCCGCGCGAGCGACACCGAGCTCATCGCCCATGCCCGCGCGGTCGGCGAAGTAATCCCGCTGATGGGCTTCTACCTGCAGCCCGCGGTCGGCGGCCGCAGGCTCTCCTATCGGTTCTGGCGCCGGTTCGTGGCGCTGCCGAGCGTCGTCGCGATCAAGATCGCCCCTTTCAACCGGTACCACACTTGGGATGTCGTGCGCGCGGTGGTGGACGCGGGACGGACGAAGGAGATCGCCCTCTACACCGGGAACGACGACAACATTCTGATCGATCTGCTGACGACCTACCCAGGCGGCGCGCGCATGGTGGGCGGGCTGCTCGGCCATTGGGCCTTTTGGACCCGGAAAGCGGTGCAGTTGCTCGAGCGCGCTCGGTTGTCACCCCGAGCGCAGCGAGGGGGCCGATCTCCGGAGCTGAGGCATCTCCTCACCCTTGCCGCTGAAACCACCGACGCGAACGCGGCGATCTTCGACGCCGCGAACGGGTTTCACGGCTGCATCCCGGGTATCCACGAAATCCTGTGGCGTCAGGGGCTGCTCAGGGGGCGATGGTGCCTCGATCCGAGCCAGGAGCTTTCACCAGGGCAGTCACGGGAGATCGACCGGGTTTGCGCGGAGTATCCGCACCTGGCGGATGATGACTTCGTGCGGGAGCGGCTGGATCGATGGATGCGATGATGGTGAACGGTGAACGGTCAACGGGACAATCCTCCGAGAAACATGGTCAGGTTTCCTGATTCAATGCGCGCGCGGTCCTCGACAGATTGGTCAAGCAGATCCAGTTTGGCCACGCTGTTCTCCGGAATCCGAAGCGGCATCCCGGTGCCGAAGGTGAACCGTTCCACGCCGACCATCTCGAGCAGCAGCGCCAGGTGATCCTCCGGCGGGCCCCAGATCCAGCAAATGTCCCAGAGGATCCGCGCGGCCTCAACGGGCGTGCTGCCGAAGTGGACCTGCTCGATGAATTCGCGGTCGGCGTGGGTGACGATCAACCTGACCCGCGGATGCGAGCGCACCAGCGCTCGCACCGCGTGCGGTGACAGCTCGGCGGCCTGATCGTTGGGGTGGCGCTGCCGTCTATCTTCGAGGCGCACCGCGAGCATGAGCGGCAAGCCGGCCTCGGAGCATCCGGCCGCCACCTCCCGCATCCCGGCGCCCGCGGGATCGTTTCCGTAGAAAGTGGGGTCGGCGCGAACCGCCGGGGCTTTGCGGCGGAGCGCCTCTCCCACGACGTCCTTCCAGTTCGGAAGCTCGGGATGCACCGCCGGCACCGGCCTGAGCCGGGGGTGACGCTCGACGGCCGAATACAGCAGCTCGTTCCCCTCGGTCGGGTCCTTCCAGAAGATGGCGGAGAGATTGGAGAGCCAGGCCTGATCGACGCCGATCCGGTCCATCGCCTCGAGGAGCGCCTGCGGCGAGCCGCCCGGGGCGTGACGGAAGGGATAACGGCCGAGGAAGGCGTTGACGTCAATGCGCATGGGGCGGTCATCGTTTGAGGGCTGCCGGCTCCTGGCTGATGGCCATGAGCTTAGCACGGTTCGCTCGGCTCCGCCCACCCCAAGGCGTGGCATTCGCACCGGCATGCGGGATTGCGGTCCTCGGCCCGCCGAGCGTACCGCTAGAGTGGCTGTCGCGGAAGAGCTCGTGAGCTGGCTCCACACTGCCGACACCGCCTACCGAAACGAATTTCGCGAGCTGTTCGAAGCGAATTTCGACCGAATCGGGTTCGCGCTGCTTAGCAGGTTCCTGACGAAGTAGCCACAACGCGCCTGGGGTGGCGGCAGACCATCCTCTTCAGCCACCGGTCGATTGAAGACCGGAGTCCTGCTGATCAGCCACATCGGGCCGGCTGATCCCAAAGTGACAGAGACCAATTCGAGTCTGTACGACCGTTTTTCAGCAACCAGTTATGCAGCTGGGCCTCGCAGCCATATCCACAGATCGCGCGCGCGTCGTGCACATGGATGTGGTTGGGATGGAATGCCGGCGGGTTCGATGCTCGCAATCATATGGTTACATGGGCTGCGAGCGCTTGCAGCGACGATGCTGAAGAAGTAGCGTTGGTGGTGCAGCCTAAGTAATAGTTAGGCCGCCTCGCTCCGTGAGTCGAGTAAAACGGTTCCTACTTTGGAGGCATC
>CAZHSO010000085.1:0-12358 GCA_964535105.1 uncultured Gemmatimonas sp. | reverse complement strand
GCTCGTCCTCGAACTCGAACCGCTTTTTCTGCTGCTCGGTGAGCACCGAGTAGGCGAGCTGCAGCGTGTCCTTGGGCGTCAGCACCGTCTCGACCGACGAGTTGGTAATCTCGCCGTCTACGCGCAGCTGGGGGCACACCCCCGCCGTCACGTGCAGGTCGGAGGCCTCGCGCTCGATCATTTCCTGCAACAGGGCTCGCAGATTCAGGCTCATCCAGACGTCTCCTTGACGACTTCTTCGAGCGTGGTGACACCCTTCTCGATCTTCTTGAGGCCGTCCATCCGAAGCGTCAGCATCCCTTCCGACACCGCCATGTCGCGAATTTCGGCCACCGAGGCACCCCGCAGCACCATGCGGCGGAGCTCCGGCGAGATCGCCATGACCTCGTAGATGCCCGCGCGACCGCGATAGCCGCTGCCGCCGCAGGACTCGCACCCCGGGCCCTTCATGAAAGGAAGTGCACCTATCTGGTCAATATTCATGCCCGCGGTCACCAGGGACTTCAACTCCTCGGGGCGGTAGGTCGCCGGAGCCTTGCATTCCTTGCAGATTCGCCGGACCAGCCGCTGGGCCACCACCAGGTTGACCGCCGCCGAGACGTTGAACGCCTCGATACCCATGTCGATGAGACGGGTGACCGTGCTCGGCGCGTCGTTGGTGTGCAGGGTGGAGAGCACCAGGTGCCCGGTGAGCGCGGCCTTGATCGCAATGCCGCCCGTTTCCAAGTCCCGGATCTCACCGATCATGATAATATTGGGGTCCTGCCGAAGAAATGCCCTCAGCGCCGCGGCGAAGGTCAGTCCGATCTCCGTGCGCACCTGCACCTGATTGATCCCGTGCAGATTGTACTCGACCGGATCCTCGGCGGTCATGATGTTGGTCTCGATCGTGTTGATCCGATTGAGCGCCGAGTACAGCGTGGTGGTCTTGCCCGATCCCGTCGGCCCCGTCACCAGCACCATCCCGTACGGATTGAGAATCGCCTTCATCAGGTCGGCCTCGGCTTTGGGCTCGAACCCGAACGTGCTCAGATCGAGGGTCAGGTTGCCCTTGTCGAGGATTCGGAGCACGATCTTTTCCCCGAACAGACAGGGAAGGGTCGAGACCCGGAAGTCGATGACGCGGTGGCCCATCTTGAGCTTGAGCCGCCCGTCCTGGGGCACCCGCCGCTCGGCGATGTTGAGCTGGGAGAGAATCTTGATGCGGGAGATCAGCGCCGCCTTCATGCGGGTGGGTGGCTTCATCACCTCGGTCAGCGCGCCGTCGATCCGGTAGCGCACCCGCATCTCGTACTCGAACGACTCGACGTGAATGTCGCTCGCGCCCCGCTGCACCGCGTCGGTGAGGATGCCGTTGATGAGCTTGACGACCGGCGCATCGTCGATCTGGGCCTGGCTCGCGGCCTCCTCGTCCTGCTCCGCGACGACTTCGACGTCCTCGGCCAGCCCCTCCATGTCCTTGAGGATGGCCTGGAGCGCCATGTCCGACGCGTCGTAGTACTTGTCGATCAGCGTGCGGAGCGTGTACTCGCCGGCAAAGACCGGGAAGAGATCGTACCGGGTGATGAACCGGAGCTGTTGCAGCAGCACCTGGTCGGTGGGGTTGGCCATCGCCACGGTGAGGGTGCGTCCCTCCCGCTTGAGCGGGAGCACGATGTGCCGCTTGGCGATGTCCGAGGGAATCAGCTTGAGGATCTTCGCATCGACTTCGAAGCGGGCGAGATCCACCGCCGGGACGCGAAGCTGCCGCGCCACGATCCGAGTGAGCTCCACTTCGGGGACGAGACCCTGCTTGGCGATGATGAATCCGAGCGGCATCCCGGACGAGCGGTGCTCGGTGAGCGCCCGGGCGAGTTTTTCCCGCGAGAGCAGCCCCTCTTTGACCAGAATATCGCCCAGGCGATCAGTAGGTAGTGCGGCCGTCGTCATGCCGTCCGGTAACCTCCACGAAAGCCCCTTTGCCTTGTTGCCTCTTCGCCTCTTTGCCTCGTTGCCTCTTGTTACCTGACCGTCACGAGTGGCCCCAGCCGACCCACCAAGGCCTGACTGAACCCTGGTACCCGCCCAAGATCCGACACTGCGGCGAATGACCCATGGCTCCGGCGATATGCCAGAATCGCGCGGGCCCTCGCCTTCCCGATGCCGGGCAGGGCCACCAGGTCCGCCAGGGAGGCCGAGTTAAGGTCGACAGGACCTTCCGGTGGAGCCCGGGACGGCGTGGCGTAAGCCCCGAATGTGCTGGGATTTGCACCATTCCCCCGGGACGGCCGGGCCACCCCCGGTCGCCCAAATGCCACCCTGTCCAATAGCTGGGCCAGGATTGCTGGTCCGACTCCGGGAACCCGATCCAGGTCGTCCAGCCCCCGAAAAGGCCCCCGGACACTCCGGTCCTCTGCGATACGCTTTGCCAGTGACATGCCAATTCGGGGGAGCCGGGCAATCTCCTCTGCCTCGGCGCTATTCAAGTCCACCGTCTCCCCCGGGTGGAGGGGCCGGGCCAGCCGCTCGGCACGAGCGCGCTGCCGCGCCGGGTCTGCCGAGGAGGATGGCAACCCCGCGAGGAGCTGTCCCGGCGGATCGTGTGTACGTCCCAGAATGAGGCGGGCGGCATGGCCGAGGACCGCGAGGCCAAGGAGGAGGAGGACAGCACGCGGTTCGCGGGCCATGACCGCAGGGTAGCGAGCACCGGGTCGGAGGGTGGGGCCCGTTGCACGCGGGAGGGAGCGAAAACGCCCGGGTAACTCACGGGATCGTCACCTGAGGGCTCCGGTCGCTCTGCTCTCTCAGCGTGACAGCCCGCTTACCGCTCACCGCTCACCGTTTTGTCCTCCGAACCACCGCCATCGCGACGTCCCCGACCGCCTGCAGACTCGCCTGGCTCACCTTGTCGATCGTGTCGTCGGGGGAGTGGTGCCAGCTGTTGCCGGGACCGTAGTCGAGGTCGATGAGGTCGATCGCCCGGATCCCCACCTGCTGCAGGGGAACGTGGTCGTCGGTGATCGGCCCCCAGTCGGCCGGGACGAAGATGCTTCCGTAACCCATCTGCTCCGCCTGGGCCCAGACCATCTCCACGACGTCGGGGGCGCCGGTCACGGAATTTCCCTCCCGCGGGATGCGGAGGTCCCGGTCCCCCACCATGTCGAAGAGAACGGCATAGCGGGGGCGCTCGCCCGGAGGGAGGTTGGCCGCGTAGTACCGGGATCCAATGAGGACGTCCTGATCCTCGCCGGCGTTGAAGCTGCCGTAGTCCTCGCCATCGACGAAGAGGAGATCGACGCCGGTTTCGGGAGGAAGCTTCTTGAGCGCGTCAGCCATGCCGAGGAGAATCGCCACCCCCGAGCCGCCGTCGTTTGCGCCCGGAACCGGCAGCATCGTGTCCCGGCTGCCGGCGGCGTCGGCGCGCGGGCGGGTATCCCAGTGCGCCAGGTAGAGCACCCGGTGCGTTGCCGCGGAGTTGAAGCGGGCGAGGAGATTCACCATCGGAAGCGAATTGCCGCTGCGGGTGACATGGGTCCACCGCTGCACGATCACCGTGTCGGCGCGAGTCCGGAGCAGGCTGTCGAGCCAAGCCGCCATCTGTGCGTGGCCCGGGCTCCCGGGAATCCGGGGGCCGAAGGCGAGCTGGGTCTCGACGTATCGGAGCGCCTGCGCGCCGTCGAATTCCTTCGGTGGTGGCGGAGTCCCTTCGCAACCTGCCAGGAGCAGAATCGTAGCGAGCAGCGGGCGCATAGGAGCCGTGAACGGTGAGCGGTGAGCGGGGAGCAGTGAACGGCCGGGATGAGAAGTAAGAGGTATTCCCGGCGAGCGAAAGGGCCCCGCCGCGAGGTCGGTCCCGTTGACCGTTGACCGTTGACCGTTGACCTTTCGCGGATGCGCCTCCTGCGCGGTCATATTCTTCGCTCCGTCATCGGCCCCTTCATCTTCGCTTGGGCCGCCCTGACCGGCATGCTGATGCTCAATCAGCTCTCCCGCCGGTTCGGAGACCTGGTCGGCAAGGGGCTGCCGGCCGGCGTGATCCTCGAAGTGCTGCTGCTCTTCATCCCGTTCATCGTGGCGCTCACCCTCCCGATGGCCATCCTGGTGGCCGTGCTCTACGGCTTCAGCCAGCTCGGGGTGGACAACGAGATCACCGCGATGCGGGCCAACGGCATCAGCGTCGCCCAGATGGTCCGCCCGGTGTTCGTGGCCGGCCTGTTGCTGGCGCTGACGAACTTTCTCTTCATCGACCAGATCCTCCCCCGCACCAACCTGCGGCTGCTCAACCTGCAGACCGACATCAGCCAGAAGAAGCCGACGTTCGCCCTCAAGGAGACGGTGATGAACAATCTCCCCGGCTCCCTCTACGTGCTCCAGGCCAACCGGATCGAGCCGGGCACCGGGCGGATGCGGGAGATCGTCATCTACGACATGAGTCCCCCCGATGGCCGGCGGATGATCTACGCCGACAGCGGCTACATGGCCTTCGAGGACAGCGGCAAGGACCTGATCCTCAAGCTCTACGACGGGCGCGCCCACGAATACAAGACCGCCGAGCCGGCGACGGTGCAAGTCACCCACTTCGCCGAGAACATCATCAACGTCCGCGACATCCAGAACGCTTTCCAGGAGAGCTTCGGCAGCGTCAGCCGGGGCGACCGGGAGATGACCACCTGCGAGATGATGGACCGGGTCGCGGCGTCAGAAAAGGATGCTGCACGCGCCGCGGTCCGGCGGCGCATTCTCGCCGAAAACGACCTGCGTGCCCTCCTCCAGCTCTACGCCGTCCCCGCGCTACCGGAGCCCCCGGAGGAAGCGGTGGCGCCAAGCTGTGGCGCGTGGCGCAGGCTCGAGCGGTCCATCGGGCGCCTCCTTCTGCCCCGGCCGGCGTCGGCGCAGGCAACGGTGGCCGACTCGACGCCGCGTCTCGGCGGCCCGCTCCGCGCCGCGCTCTCCACCATCTCCGATGTGAGTATCGCCCGGGACGAAGAGGCCTTCGCCGTCCGCGACGTCAACCAGTACAAGGTGGAAATCCACAAGAAGTTCACCCTGTCGATCGCCTGCCTGAGCTTCGTGCTTATCGGCATCGCGCTCGCCCTCCGCTTTCCGCGGGGCGGCATCGGGCTCGTGATCGGAGCCAGCCTGGTGATCTTTGCCCTCTTTTACGTCTCGCTCACCGCCGGCGAGCAGCTCGCCGATCGCGGCCTCATCTCCGCCGCGCTGGCGATGTGGTTCCCCAATCTGGTCGTCCTGGTGGCCGGAATCCTCGGCCTGGTCCGCGTCAACAAGGAGTTCGGCTCGACCCGGGGCGGCGATCTCGGCGACCTGGTCGAGCTGCTCACCGGCTGGTTCCGTCGCCGGCGGGCGGGCGCCTGATGCGCCTCCTCTCGCGCTACGTCCTGGGCCAGTGGCTCCGGGTCTTTCTCCTCACCGCGATCGGGCTCCCGATCGTCTCGGTGCTGACCCAGGTCACCGACAACCTGCGCCGGCTCCTCGACCGGCAGCTGAGCCCCGGAACCATCGCGCTGAGCTACGTCTATTCCCTTCCCCAGAACATCGCGATCATGATGCCCGCGGCGGCCCTCTTCGCCGCCGTCTTCACCGTTGGTCCGCTGGCCCGGTACTCCGAGCTCACCGCGGCAAAAGCCGGTGGAATCAGCTTCCACCGGCTCGCGCGGCCGCTCTTCCTCGCCTCGGCGCTGGCCGCGGTGCTCTGCTTCTTCATCGGGGAGTGGGCGACGGAAGCGACGACCCGGCAGATGGAGCTGCAGAAGGAGCGCCAGGCGCGGAACGTCACCACCCGCGCCAATTTCGTTTTCCGCGCCGCGAGCGGATGGGTCTACACCATCCGCCAGCTCAACACCGCCGACAACGCCATGCAGCAGGTGGTGCTCGAGCGTGCCGTTCGGAACGACACCATGCCCACGTATGCGATCAGCGCCGACAGCGCCCGCTGGAACCCGGAGACCCGCCACTGGGCCTTCCTCGGCGGGGCGAGCATCCAGATGCTCCCCGACGACGAAGCGCTGACGATGCGGTTCGGCGAGCTGCGACTCCCGGCCATCAGCGAGGGGCCTCGCGACCTGTTGATCGAGCCGAAGAATCCCGAGGAGATGACCTTCGCCGAGCTGGGGCGATACATCGGAACGCTCAAGAACTCGGGCAACGACACCAAGAAGTTGGAGGTGCAGCGTGCGGTGAAGCTGGCGCTTCCCGCCGCCTGCCTGATCATCGCCCTCTTCGGGGCGCCGCTCGCGGTCTCGGCGCCGCGCGCCGGGCCGGCGGTGGGCATCGCGATCAGCCTCGGCACCACCATCCTCTATTTGTTGATGATCAATCTCTCCCAGGCAGTCGGGGCCTCGGGCGTGATCAATCCCACCGTGGCGGCGTGGGTGCCGAACCTGGTGTTTCTGGGGATTGGCGGCTGGTTGCTGGTGAGAGTGAGGACGTAGCGCGGGGAAGGGGGGAAGGGGCGCTTTCCCCGCTTCCCCCTTCCCCTTTCCCCGCCGCCTAGAACGTGTACTTCCCCCCGAGCTGGATCCTCCACCGCGAGCTGTTCACGACCGCACGGCTCAGCGCGGGCATGACGGAGGGCACGCTGTACACGCCGCGGTCGTCCGCCTGGGTGGCCGTATTCCGGGTGTCGTACGCCGTGGCGGACATGCTCATCAACGTTGCGCCCTCGAACCCCGAGGTCTCCCGGTTGATGCCCCACTCCTTGTTCAGAAGGTTCAGGAAGTTGAAGATGTCCGCGGTAATTTGAAGGTTCTGGCCCGTCAGGGTCGGTATCACCTTGGTAAGCCGGACGTCGAGGAACTTCTGCCAGGGATTGCGGCAGGAGCCGCGGTCCATTATGCGGCCCCGCTGCTCGCGGAGGCACTTCTCGGCCACGATGAAGTTGTTGAGCCGCTCCCAGTCCGCCGCCTGAGCCGTGCCGCTCAGCGTGATATCGCTCTGATCGCGCGGCACGTAGAATAAATCGTTCTGCGTGAGACCGTCGCCGTTGGCATCGTTCCCGATTACCCAGGCGTAGGGTAGCCCGGCGCGAGCCGTGTAAACGGCCGAGGCCTCGATGCCGAACGGGAGGTTGGCGGTGCCGCTCAACGAGATCTTGTGGGGAACGTCGAACGCCGAGGTGCCAAGCTTCCGGTCCTCGAGTGTGCCGACCAGCGGAGTGAACTGATAGTTCGAGATTGCGCGGCTAGAGCTAAGGGTGATGACATCCTTCGAGTTGCCATAGGTGTAGGCCGCGCTGAACGCGAGGCCGTCTGCGAAGGACTTCTGCAACTGAAGGGCGACGATGGTCGCGTAGTCCGTGCTCCGGTTGGAATGATGAAGGACGTTGAGCACGCCGTTCACCTTGGTGAGCCGGGACGAGCCGCTGCTCGGTGGTACCGTTGCCGTCGGGTTGGCGTAGAGCTGGCGCCCTTCGCCATTGATGGCTCCAAGGCGGAGGTTGTCGTCGATCAGGTACATCTGGTTCTTGTTCCGGGTATGGACGAGATCGAAGGTCGCGACCACTCCCCCGGGTATCCGTTGGTCGATGCCGAACGCATACTTGAGCGCCTGCTGGAATTTGAAATCCTTGTCGAAGTAGTTCACCGTGGCCCGCGGAGGCGCCACCTCGGTGCCCCCGACGCAGGTACGGGGAGTGTTGGAGACATCGGTGGTCAAAGGAGGAGGAGTGTTCCCGTTATCTGGCCGGCCGCAGAAGATCGTCAGGGTCTGGAGGCCGGTGTTGGCGAAGGCGTTCGACATCCAGACGTATGGCGGCCGGCCCGAGAAAATGCCCACACCGCCGCGGACGATCGTGTTGCCGTTGCCCGCCGGGTCCCAATTGAAACCCAGCCGGGGCGAGAAGAGCATATTCCCGTTCGGAAACTGTCCGGTGTGCACGCCGAGCGTATCGGCCAGCGCGGGGAGCGAATTCTCGAACGGTTTGTCGGTGTACGGCACGTCGAAACGAAGGCCCATGGTCAGGGTGAGCCGGTCGCTCGGATTCCAGGCGTCCTGGATGTACGCGCCCAGCTGTTTTACCGCAAAGGTGGAGGTGAACCCGCCTTCCCGCGCCTCCAGCAGCGCCTCATAGCGGCGCGGAAGATTCGCCTCCAGCGAGTCCGCGTTCCCGAAGGTCCAGGTACCGTACCGATTGTCGGCAAAGAGGTTGCGGAAGCTGAAGAACTCGTTGTGGCTGCCGATCGTGATCTGGTGGTTGGCGCCGACACCGAAGGTGAGGTTCGCGGTCGCTTCGTAGACGTCCTGGTCGAGCTCGTTGCCGTGGGAAAAGCGCTCGCCACCGGCCCCGACGTAGTTGCCCAGGACGTCGCCCTGCACCATGATCAGGGGGACCGCATTCGGAATGACCCGGGCATCCCTGACCCGCATATACCCCCCGAAAACCTCCAGGTTGGCACTGCCGATGAGGGTGGTGAATTTGCCACGGACGGTATTGGTATGGTTGGCGAGGGTGTACCCGCTGTTGGAAAGCTGCCAGCCGTCCCGGAAGGTTTGTGTGCGCGCGTTCCGGTTGAAGTTGTCGTTGGTGGCCTTCACGTAATTGTACGACAGCTCGAGCCGCGAGCTCCCCCCCAGCTGGTACGTCAGCTTGCCGAAGAGGTTCTTGTCGGGGCGATTGAGATCCGACGGCGCCTCCACCCCACCGGGATCGAAGCCATACTGGTCCTTGATGATGTTCTGGATCCGGGTGGCGGTCGCCACGG
Source organism: uncultured Gemmatimonas sp. (assembly GCA_964535105.1). GTDB lineage: Bacteria > Gemmatimonadota > Gemmatimonadetes > Gemmatimonadales > GWC2-71-9 > JABFSM01. The sequence goes on along the minus strand of CAZHSO010000085.1, from coordinate 3,662 downwards.
TGATGCCGGTGGCCGGCTCGGTGGCTTCGACGCCGAAGAACGCCGTCTGCGAGCTCTGAACGTCGGCGCTGCCGAAGAAATGCAGCTTGTTCCGGATGATCGGGCCGCCGAAGGTGCCCCCGTATTGCTTGATGTCGAAGGCTTGCAGCGCGGTGAGCTTATTCCGGCCGGTGTCGGCGCCCACCAGCTCGGGACGCTGGAAATAGGTGAAGAAGGACCCGTGGAACTCGTTGGTGCCCGACTTCGTCACCCCGTTCACCAAACCCCCGGTGAAGCTTCCCTGACGGATATCGAACGGCGCCACCAGAATCTGGAACTCCTGCAGCGCCTCCAGCGAAATGGGCTTAGCGCCCGCCGTCCCGCCCGGCGTCGAGGCGAGGCCGAAGACGTCGTTGTTGACGCCCCCGTCGATGAGGATCGTATTGAACTTGGAGTTCTGGCCAGCCACCCCGGAGCCGCTCAGCACGTGCGGGCTGGTTCGGAGGAGGTCGGTGAAGTTGCGCCCGAGCAGCGGGATCCGCTGGATCATCGTGTCGGTGACGATCTGTCCCGCGCCGGTCCGCCCGCTGTTGATCAGCGGGTTGGTCGACGCGACCACCGTCAGCTCCTCAAGCGTGACCACCTGCTGCTTCAGCTCGAAGTCCTGGATGTATTTCTGCCCCAGCGTGAGCATGATCCCGGTCTTGCTCGCCGCCTGAAAGCCGATCGAGCGGACGTCGATGGTGTAGGGGCCGCCCGGCGTGGCGTTCTCGAAGTTGTACCGGCCGCCCGTCTTCGCGGTGGTCTGCTGTCTGGCGCCGTTGGTCGTGTTGGTGAGGACGACGATGGCGTTCTCGACCGATCCGCGGGTCTCGGAGGTGATCCTCCCCTGCACCGCGGCGCTGGTGACGCCCTGCGCCAGGACGAAGTGCGTCCCGCCGGCGAGCAGAGCCACCATGGCCGTCCCGAATCGAATTGCGCGCCCGATTGGCTGCATGGAACGAACTCCCGGATCGTGTTGGGTGCTGCGGGTTGGAGCTGCCCTAAGTTACCTGTACCGCGAGCCAAATCAAGCAGATGGGCGGTCGACCGGGTGGATCTTCCCAGCCGCCCTCGCGAGGTAGTAGACCGGGATCCCCACCAGGATGATCCCGAAGGTGATTCCGGTGTTCCGGGGATCGGTCACCAGCGCGTTGACAATCATCCCGATCGAGGCCAGAAGGAATACCAGCGGCACCACCGGGAACCCGAACACCCGGTAGGGCCTGGGCAATTCCGGAGACCGCTTCCGGATGACGAAGACCGCCAGCACCGCCAGGATGTAAAACGGCCAGATCCCCAGGACGAACTTGTCGGCCAGCTGCTGGAAATCATTGAACAGCACGTAGACCGTGCCCAGGCCCGTCGCCAGGAAAATGGCCGTCGAAGGGCTCTTGAAACGCGGTGAAACCCGGGCGATCGCAGGGAAAAAGAGCCCCCGGTCCGCCATCCCGAAGAAGATCCGGGGGCTCGTCATCATCGTCGCGTTGACGCTGCTGAACGTCGAGATCATGACCACCGCCGAAATCAGCCCCGCTCCCGCCGCCCCCAGGATCGGGATCCGCTCTGCCGCCGTCGAGGCGATCAGGCGCGACTGTGCCATCTCGGGCACCGGCACCAGGTAGATGTACGCCAGGTTCACCAGCAGGTAAATCGCGATGATGGCGAGGGTGCCAGTGATGAGCGCTCGCGGGAGCGTTCGCGAGGGGTCCTTGATCTCTCCGCTCATGAAGGAGAGGTCCGCCCACCCGTCGTACGCCCACATCACCGACACCATCGCGGTGGCCAGCGCGGAGAGCGAAAGCGCGCCGGTCCAGACCGGCGAAAAGTTACGGACCGAGCCGGTCGGCGCAGTGAAGGCGAGGATCACCAGCGTGACCAGGGCGCCGTACTTGACCGCGGTGGCGACGTTGGTGACCGCCGCCGCCTTCTGCACGCCGAGGTAGTTGAGAATCCCGACCGAGAGGATCAGCAGCGCCGCCACCCGGTGCACCGCGAGCGGGCTCAGCGGGATGAAGTAGCTGAGATACTCGGCGAAGATCGTCGAGATGGCGCCCAGGGCGGAGGCGCGGATGACGGCGAGCTGGGACCACCCGAAGAGAAAGGCCGGCATCGGGCCGAATCCTTCCTCGATGTAGGCGAAGACCCCGCCGCTCCGGGGGTACATCGCCGCCAGCTCGGCCAGCGTCAGCGCTCCGAACAGGGCGAGCACCCCGCCCAGCACCCACGCCAGCAGCACAGGTCCGGAAGCTCCCAACTCGCCGGCAACCCTGGCGGGCACCCGGAAGATGCCGCTACCGATGGTCACCCCGATCAGCACCATGACCGCCGGCAGCAGTCCGACGGTACGGGGGAGGCGTTCGCCCCAGGTATCGCGGTCGGGCATGAGGGGGAGGGGTTAGGGAGCTAGGGAGTTAGGGAGCTAGGGTAAAGCTACTATATTGTACCCCCTAACTCCCTAGTTCCCTAGCTCCCTCGGACCAATTGTCACTCGTCAAAGATCTCCTCTCACTCACCAAGCCGCGCGTCATCTCGCTGCTCTTGCTCACGGCCATCGCCCCGATGTTCATCACCGACCGGGGTCTCCCTCCGCTGGCGTTGATCGGCTGGGTCCTCCTGGCCGGCTTCCTCATGGCGGGAGGGGCCAACGCGATCAACATGTGGTTCGACCGCGATATCGACATCCACATGGCGCGCACCAGGCTCCGCCCGGTGCCGGCGGGGCGGCTCGCGCCCGGTGTGGCGCTCCTGTTCGGGATCACGCTGGGGGCGGTCTCCTTCGCACTCTTCTGGCGCTTCACCAATCCGCTCGCCGCCTGGCTCGCCCTCGCGGGACTGCTCTTCTACGTCTTCATCTACACCATGTGGCTCAAGCGCTGGAGCCCGCAGAACATCGTGATCGGCGGCGCCGCCGGAGCCTTCCCCCCGCTGGTCGGCTGGGCGGCCATGACCGGCTCCCTCGGCCTCACCGCCCTCTATCTCTTCGCGATCGTGTTCTACTGGACCCCGCCCCATTTCTGGGCGCTCGCGCTGATCAAGGAACAGGACTACGCCCGGGCAGGGGTGCCGATGATGCCGGTCGTAAAGGGCGCGCACGAGACAAAGGTGCAGATGCTCGTGTATACCCTGATGCTCCTGCCCCTCACCCTGCTGCCGGTGCTGGCGGGAACCCAGGGGATCTTCTACGCGGTGGTCGCGGTGCTCCTCGGAGGGCGGCTGCTCTGGTACTGCCTTCGCCTGCTGAAAGAGGAGTCGGTGACTCCCACGGCGTGGCGGATGTACAAATACTCCCTGCTCTACCTCGCGCTGCTCTTCTGCGCCATGGGCGTCGACAAGCAATTGCCCTTCGGACACCGCGCGCCGGCGCCGGAGATCGTGATCCTGGATAAGCCGGACCGCTGATGCGGGGAAGGGGGAAAACTGGGGGAAGGGGGAAAGGGACGAACTTTCCCCTTCCCCTTTCCCCCTTCCCCTTTCCCCCTTCCCCTTTCCCCCCCCTCTCCCGCGTCCCTTACGGCAGTATCAACTCGACTTGGATTTCCGCCGGCGTCACCACCGGCCCCCCTTCCCCCTTCCCCCCCCTCCCCCCCTCCCCCTCCCCCTCTCCCCCCCATAAATATCCACCGCTCATCTCCCCCCACCCC
>CAZHSO010000084.1:0-12491 GCA_964535105.1 uncultured Gemmatimonas sp. | reverse complement strand
GTCCGCGGAAGAAGGCTCAAGTGTGCTGGCCAGTAATATCAGCCGAGAAGGGAGCATTGGACAGCGTACATGGCTTTCGGACCAGGACACCCGCACGGAATTGCAGAACTGCCGGTACTGATCTAAGCTGTTTCACCGTCTGCCCCCCCCGGCTCTTCCGGAGACACCATGCTTCACGGCCTTCGCTCGACGATCCTGCTCCCAATCCTCTGCACCGTGTCTGCCCTCTCCGCCCAGACCCCGGCCCGGCGCTCGCTCCAGACCAGCGACCTCTACCGGCTCCGCTCGATCGGCGACCCGCAGCGCTCCCCCGACGGCGCCTGGGTGGCGTACACCGTGTCCCGGGCCGATTCCGCCAAGGACAAGAGCGACACCGACATCTGGATTACCCGCTGGGACGGCACCGCGACGGTCCGGCTCACCTTCAGCGAGGAGGCCGAGACCCAGCCGCGCTGGAGCCCAGACGGGAAAACACTTTCCTTCGTCTCCAGCCGCCAGGGGGCCAAGGGCGGCCAGGTCTGGCTGCTCAACATCGGCATCGGCGGCGAAGCGGAAAAGATCACCGACTTGAAGGGCGGGGTGAGCAGTGTCGCCTGGGCGCCCGACGGCAAGCGGCTCGCCCTCATCGTCAACGACCCCGACTCCGCCGCCGATTCGAGCAGCGCCAAGCCGAAACCCATCGTGGTGAACAAGTACCAGTTCAAGCAGGACGGCCAGGGCTTCCTCGACACCCTGCACGCGCACCTCTGGGTCTTCGACCTGGCAGCCAGAAAGGCGGAGCAGATCACCAGGGGTGACGCCGACGACGGGGGCCCCGCCTGGTCGCCCGACGGGAAGTGGATTGCCTTCGTCAGCGCGCGGGAGCCCGACGCCGACCGCTACGACAACGACGACGTCTACGTGGTCGAAGCGGTAAAGGACGCGACGCCCCGCCGGGTCACCACCTTTCAGGGCAGCGACGGCGGACCGCTGTCGTGGAGTCTCGACGGGATGCAGGTGGCTTACCGGCAACAGCAGGAGCCGAAGTACTTCGGTTACGGCGGCGGGTTCGGCACCGTGGCGCTCGCCCCGGTGGCGGCCGGTGCGCCCCGCCTCGTCACCGCGAGCTTCGACCGCGCCGTCTCCGGGTCACGCTGGTCGCTGGACGGCAAGTCGCTGCTCGGCCTCGTGGCCGACGACCAGCGGCAGTACCTGGCCCGCATCAACGCCACGACCGGTAACGTGGAGAAGATCGCCGCCACCATGCCGGTGCTGAGCGGGTTTTCCGAGGGGAAGGACGGCGCCTTTGCCGTCGTCGCCACCGACCCGGCCCATCCCGGCGAGCTCTATGCGCTGGAGAAGTCGGGGATGCGCCGGCTCACCCGCATCAACGAGTGGCTCGACAGTGTATCCGTTTCCACTATCGAAGCCGTCAGCTCGACCAGTGACGACGGCACCGAGGTGCATGGGATTCTCCGCAAGCCGGCGTCGGCCACCGCGGGGCAGAAGCTCCCGCTCGTGGTGCGGATTCATGGCGGTCCCGCGGGCCAGGACGTCTTCGGCTTCGATTTCGAGAAGGAAGTCCTGGTCGCGCAGGGCTACGCGGTGCTGGCGCCGAACTACCGTGGCAGCTCCGGGCGGGGCCAGGCCTACACCGTGGCGATCTTTGCCGACTGGTGCGGCAAGGAGGTGCAGGACATCCGCGGGATGGTGAACAAGCTGATCGCGTCGGGCGTGGCCGACGAGACCCGGCTCGGGGTGGGCGGGTGGAGTTACGGCGGGATTCTCACCGACTGCATGATCGCGGCCGACCCCCGCTTCAAGGCCGCCACCAGCGGCGCCGGCGTCTCCAACGTCCTCGGCATGTACGGCCACGATCAGTATGTGGTGCAGTACGACCTGGAGCTGGGCCAGCCGTGGAAGAACACCGAGGCGTGGCTCAAGGTGTCCAAGGCGTTCATGAGCGCGGACAAGATCCGCACCCCTACCCTCTTCCTCGGCGGCGCGGTGGACTGGAACGTGCCGGTGCTGGGCGGGGAACAGATGTATCAGGCACTCAAATCCAACCGGGTGGACACCGAGCTGATCGTGTATCCTGGCGAGACCCACGGCATCCGCCGGCCCAGCTTCCAGAAGGATCGGCTGGATAGGTATGTGGCGTGGTACGCCAAGTACCTCGGCGGCGGGCCGGTGCCGTGAGGCTTACCGCATCCCATCCACGACAAACAGCTGCGATACGTAGATCCTGGTCTGGTACGCATACACTCCGGGGTCGCCCCCCAGCGAGAACCGCGAGATCGAGAGCACCCCGGCGCGATCCGGCGGTGCGATCTCCACGAGTAGCGATCGCCTGCCGGTCACGAGATCGAGCTGCTCGACCCGCACCGGGATCTCGCCGACCTGCCTGATCCGGAGAGCCCGGCTGTCCGGGCTCCAGCCCAGCACCTCGTCGCCCGCTCCGAGCGACGGGATGCTGCGGGGCGCCCCTCCCTGCACGGGATACACCTGGTAGCTCCCGCTGGTCAGGTGCGCGACCACCTGCTGTCCGTCGGGTGACACGAAACCGTTGTCGGTTCCCTCCAGCGTGAGCGGGCGTTGCGGGCCGTCGCCGAGCGGCCTCACATAGCAGCGCGCTGCCTTGCCCGGCTCGTTGCCGCAGACCAGCAGACGCTCGCCGTCGGGGAAGAAGCGCGCCGCACTGAACACCTGGAATTCCCCATGATCCAAACGACGCGCCTGGCCGGGCCCGGTAGGGTAAAGCATCAGCTGCGGCGGCGAGTATATGAGGGCGAGCGCCCAGCGCCCGTCGGGCGACACGTCCGCCGCGCCCCCCTCACCCAGCCGGACCGCCGGCGCGCCGTCGGTCCGCCGCAGCATGGTGGAATAGTTGTTCCCCGCGTCGATCGCGGCGCTGGTGAATACGATCCGCTTCCCGTCCTCCAGGAGCTGCGGTCTTTGCGAGCGATCCAGCCAGCTGAGATCGGCGTCCCCGCGCGCGCCGGCCAGTCGCGCAAAGATCCGGTCCTGCTCGACGTCGCTGGTCGCGAGCCAGCGCCCCCCCACCGCTACGTCGGGGATGGTGAGAACGCCCGGGCTCGGAAGGAGGAGGCGCGCCTGGCCGCCGCGCCGGTCTACCGTGTGCACCTGCCGGTATTCTCCCTCGATGCTCCCCGAGTAGAGCACGCTCTTGCCATCGGGCGTCCAGGCGAGTCCTTCCAGCGCGTCGTAGCCTTCGGCGAGCAGCGTCCGGCGCCCGGCGCGATCCACCAGGATCACCTCGCCCCGGTCGTCCCACCTGTTGGGATGCTCAAACAGCGCGATCGCATCGCCGCTCGGCGAGACCCGCAGGTCCGAGAGGTAACCCGGCGCCTCGTAGAGCATCTTGCCGATCGGAAACTCCAACCGGTCCTTGCCGTTGACTTCGTGGATGATGGCCAGCTCCGCGCCGTCCGGAGACCAGTCGGCCTCGCGGACGTCGGCGAGCAATTCCCGTGGTGCGCCGGCGCCCAGCGGCATCCGGGCCAGCGTCCCGACGAAGAGCTGATGCGCGAGATACCGGGCTCCCAGCAGCACAGCGAGCTCACCCTTCGACGACACGGCGAGCAGCTGGGTGCGCTCGGGACCGAGCGGGCTCGGCAGGGGGAAGTCGGGACGGACGACGTACAGATGCGGCGCGTTGCCCTGGAGCGCCGCGCTGTACACCATGGTCTGCCCGTCGGGACCGAAGCGGGCCCTGAAGATGGCCTGGGACTCGAACGACTTCTGGAGGAATGTCACCTGACCGAGCCCGTTCCCCTCCCCACCGCTCCGGCTCGCGAAGACCACCGCAAGCACGCTCGCCACAAGCGCCACGCCGATCACGGCCACTGAGCGCCAATCTTTCAGCCACGGCCGCGCAGTTTTTGCTCCCTTGCCTCTTTGCCTCTTTGCCTCCTCCGTCAGTGCCTCGGCAAACTTCGCAGCGCTCTCGAACCTGTCCGCCGGCAGCTTTTCCAGCGCGGTCAGCACGGCGTCTTCGACAGTCTGCGGGATGCGCTCCCTCCGGGGGATGAGCGGCGCCGGCTTCTCCGTCATCACCTTGGCCACGATCGACTGCGCGGTGGGCCCGGTGAAGGGCGGCTCCCCCAGCAGCATCTCGTAGGTCATGGCGCCGAGCGCGTACACGTCGCTGCGCGGGGTGAGCTCCCGGTCTCCCATGGCCTGCTCGGGGCTCATGTAGTGCGGGGTGCCCAGCGACATTCCGGTTTCGGTCATTCGGTGCCCCGCGCTCGTTGCGGCGAGCGCAATCCCGAAATCGGCGACCAGGGCGTGGCCGCGCTGGAGCAGGATATTCTCGGGCTTGATATCGCGATGGATGATGCCGCGCTCGTGCGCGTAGCCCAGCGCGTCGGCCACTTCCCGCGCGACCCGAAGGGCCTCGTCGATCGGGAGCTGCTTGTCGCGGGTCAGCCGGTCGCGCAGCGATTCGCCTTCGATGTACGGCATCACGTAGAAGACGGTGCCGTCCACCTGGCCCGAGTCGTGGAGGGGGAGAATGTGCGGATGCTGCAGGTTGGCGGTGGTGCGGATCTCCTGGAGAAAGCGCTCGGCGCCAATCACCGCGGCCAGCTCGGGCCGCAGTACCTTCAGCGCGACTCTGCGGTCGTGCTTGAGGTCCTGCGCGAGGTACACCGTCGCCATGCCGCCCTGGCCCAGCTCCCGCTCGATCCGGTAGCGGTCGGCAAGGGCGGCGGCAAGGCGGTCGATCACGGACGGGCTCCGGACTCCAGGCGCTGGTGCCAGTTGCCAAGCAGGCGCACCTCCCGCAGCGGCGGCGCGGCGAGCCGCTGCTTGAACACGAAACGGTTGCCCGCCATGCCGACGGCATAATTTCGCCCGGGGAAGTCAGCGACTTCGGCGGTGAACAGCAGTCGCGGTTCGCCGAACGGGCGGTCCGGCGTCGACGGGTTGTAGCGGACGGCCCAGAAGCCCTGCATCAGCTTGCCCGGTCCCGTGTCGTTCCGCCAACGGTTCACGTCCGCCATGATGAACTCGTTCCCTCCGGTGGCCCAACCGACCATCGAGAAGCGTGAGTCACCCGCGATGACCAGGCGGCGCCCGCTGCCATCCAGACTGCGTGCTACGATGGCGGATTCAGTGGCATCGACCTCCTCCGACATCAACCACCGGTCGTCCGGCGTGTTGCCGCCGACCGGTATCTGATTGAGAACCCGCTCCATCGGACGCCGGTCCGTATGTACGATGACCATTCCATTGTCCAGCCAGGCGCGGTAACTCGTGGTGTCGGCCATGGGCGAGACCTCCTCCACCCCAGCCGGAAGGTCGAGGGAGCGCGGAGGTGTGCTCGTCTCCGGATCCGCCACGAAGGTCCCGCTGTCACGGCTGAAGACGACGCGGCGACCATCGGGTGTCCATTTCGGCGCATGGAACAATGGACCGCTGAGCCACGGAGTCACCTTGCCGGACTCCACGTCGATGATCTGCAAGGCCATGTCTCCCGTGACCGTACCAACGCGAACGACGAGGCGCCTGCCGTCTGGAGTGATGTCGATGGCGTTGTAGTTGGCCGGCGGCGCCGGAAGGGTGTCGAGCCTCCCGGTCCGGTCGGCGCGGACGAGCACCCCCTCGCTTGTCACGGCGCCCGGCGCCCAGGCGAGCACGCCGCTCCCGGCGAGCGCGAACTGCGCCGCTCCGCGTCCGCTCTCGACGCGTACCCCCTCCGCCACGCTCACCGACGGGCCGGTCACGGTGCCCCGCTTCGCATCGAAGGGCGCGGCGAAGAGCTGCCCACCCGGTCCGACATACACCAGGTGCCCGTCGTCGTCGAGCCGCGCCATCGTTCCGCGCAGCAGCTCCTGGCCGTTCCTGGCCTCCCAGCGCAGCAGCGGCGTATCCCTGCCGCTCGTGAGATCGATGATGTGCAGGCCGGTCCGCCCCTTCACGATGGCCCGACGTCCGTCCGGAAGCGGCTCCGGAAGGCTGCAGATGCTGCATTGAAAGGCCCTGAGCGAGTCCCCGTTGGATCCGAGCACAAGGAGCTGCGTCGCACGCCGACGCGATATCACGAGATTGCCGTCCGGCAGCCACGCACCGCCCCAGGCGTCGACCATGTTGGGCGACAGGATGCGGACCTGGCCGTCGGCAAGCGACACGCGCTTGAGGGCAGGGCCTGCAAAGAACCCAACGGCCTCGCCATTCGGGGAGAAGAACGGCGCGATGGCGCCCTCGGTGCCCTCGAGGGCCCGCACGGAGAAGTCCGACATCCGGCGGACAAAAAGCTGCGCCCGGCTCCCGCTCCGGGCGGCGAAGACCAGCTGGGATCCGTCGGGCGACAGCGCGATCGTCGGCAACCCCTCCGGGTTGTTGGACAGCGGGTCGAGGGCCAGCGAATCCGGCAGGACGATGGAGGTGCCCCGGACGGGCCCCGGCCGGCTGGATCGCCGCAGCGCCAAGGCGGCAATCCCCGTCGATACGAGAGTGAGGACGCCCAGCAGAATCGGCAACGGAGCGGCAGGGCGGCGGCGCGGGGATCGTCCGGCCCCCGCCGTGCGGCTCCGCGTGGCCACGGCCCCGCCCTCGAGGAGTTGCGAGAAGGCGGCCGCGCTCGCCGGCCGGTCCGCCGGGAGCTTCTCCAGCGCGGTCAGCACCGCGTCTTCCACCGACTGGGGGATGCGCTCTCGCTGGGCGATCAGCGGCGCCGGCTTCTCCGTCAGCACCTTGGCCACGATCGATTGTGCGGTGGGACCGGTGAAGGGCGGTTCCCCCAGCAGCATTTCGTACGTCATCGCGCCCAGGGCGTAGACGTCGCTCCGCGGCGTGAGCTCGCGCTCGCCCATTGCCTGCTCGGGGCTCATGTAGTGCGGCGTGCCCAGCGACATCCCGGTCTCGGTCATTCGGGACCCAGCGCTGGTAGCGGCCAGCGCGATGCCGAAGTCGGCCACCAGGGCGCGGCCGTCGTGCAGCAGGATGTTCTCGGGCTTGATGTCCCGGTGGATGATCCCGTGGCGGTGGGCGTAGTCGAGCGCGCCGGCCACCTCGGTGGCAATCCGCACCGCGTCGCCGATCGGGAGCTGCTTTTCCCGATGCAGCCGGTCGCGAAGCGATTCTCCCTCGACGAACGGCATCACGTAAAACAAGAAGGAGTCGGCCTCTCCCGAGTCGTGCAGCGGGAGAATGTGCGGATGCTGAAGGTTCGCGGTGGTCTTGATCTCGGAGAGGAAGCGATCGGCGCCGATCACCGCGGCGAGCTCGGGCCGCAGCACCTTGATCGCGACCTTACGGTCGTGCTTGAAATCGTGGGCCAGGTAGACGGTGGCCATCCCCCCCTGTCCCAGCTCCCGCTCGATCCGGTAGCGGTCGGCGAGGGCGGCAGTCAGGCGATTCAGGGGGTCGCTCACCGCGGCTTCACTTTCGCCTTCAGCTCCTCGATCCAGTTCTCGACCACGACGAGCGCTCCGCTTTGCCCCGAATCCTCGCCGATCAGCCGCGTCATGAGGAATCGGCCGTCGCGGCCGATATCCCAGGGGGTGTAGTAGAGCGCCTCCGCGCCGAGCAGCTCGTCGGGAACGCGGAACAGCACCACCGGGTCGGCGAATGCGATCGTGGCGGCGGGGATCAAACGGGCGGCCATCATGTTCTTGTCACCGCCGAGGTAGAACAGCTCCTTCCCGTCGCGGGACCAGAGCGGAGCCAGCCCGCCCCCGCTCGAGACCTGTTGCTTGCCGGCGTCGGTGTTCGGGAACGGTCGCACGAACACCTCGGTGCGGCCCGTTTCATCGGACTGGTACGCCATCCACTGACCGTTGGGCGAGAGCGCGATCGCTTCCTCGTCGAATTCCGTCGCCAGCACCGGCACCGGCACTTTGTCCGTGCCGAGGCGGAGCCCGGTGATGTTGCGGCCCCCCGCGACGGCCCCGAGCGAGCCCTGCCGGAGGATCAGTCCTCGGCTGTCGAGCGTGACCATCCCCTCATCGACAACGCCTTCGAAGAGGACGGAATCGGAGCCGGCACCATCCGCACGGTGGAGGTACAGCCCGCCCGGCTGGCGGACCGTGACGAAGCTGATGAAGCGGGAATCGGAGGTCCAGCGCGGCCGCATGTCCGGCCGCGGATCGAAGGTCACCCGGTACGGCGCGCCTTTGGGGAGCGGCTTGACCCAGATGTCGTCGCCGGAGGTGGTGGAGAGACCGATCGCGAGGCGAGATCCGTCGGGAGACAGCGCCCAGCCGTGATTGTTCGCGAACGCCGTGAGCTGGAACTTCCAGGCGGTGTCGACTGGTGTCTGCCGCCCGCTCCGGTCTACCCAGACCATCTCGAAGGTGCGCCCGGTTGCGGTGCGTCCCCCGATGATCATCGTGAGGGTGCCGGTCTTCGAGATCTGGAACAGGCCCAGCACGGTCGAGAGATCGGTGCCGACGGCGATCTGCGTACCGAGCGGGATGGGGGTTCCGGTGAGCTCCAGGCGGTCGAGATCGAAGGGGACGGCGAAGAGTCCACCGCTTTCGGTGGTGTACACGAGATGACCCCCTGCCCCCGGAACGAAAACCCCCGTGGACGCACCTCGCAGCAGCAAGCGGGCGCTGTTCGCTTTCAGGTCGAGCACCCAGATCTGGCTCTCGGGACATCCGAGTGCGCAGGACAGGAAGGTCACGCCGCGCCCGGCGGGAAGCGCGATCGGCGACAGGGAAACCATCGAATCCGACCGCCAGGCAAGCGAAGGGGCGCCGCCCTCGGCGGACACGCGCATCAGGCCTGCCCCGCCCCGGAGCGTGTAGATGATGGTTCCGTCGTCGAGCCAGGCCACGCCGTACACGCTGCCTACGCTGTCGCTCACCAGAGGCACCGCGGTTCCACCCCGCACCGGGAGCTTGCTCAGTCGCCCGGCGGTGATGAGCGCGATCCACTCGCCATCGGGAGAAAGCGTAAAGCTCGCCGTTCCGGTCGTGCCGGGAATGGGCGTCGCATTGTAGCTGTCCCGGCGTTTGATCCAGAGCTGGTTGCCGCCTTCGCCCCGGCCGAGATAGACCAGGAAGGAGCCATCGGGGGCCGGCATGGGGGCGGTCGCGCCCAGCACGAGGGCCTGCGTGGGAGGCAGCGCCAGACCGTAGCGGATGACCGGGAGCTCTGGCCGCGGCCGAAGCCAGCCCCATACGGCCATCACGAGGAGCACCGCGACGAGCGCGGCCATGGCAAGCACGGCTCGGCGGGACTTTGCGGGCGATGCCACCACCGCGCCGGCGGCCGTGCTACTGACGGTGTGGAAGGCCGGATCGCCCAGCGCCGCCGCGAACTGCGCCGCGCTCGCGAACCGGTCGGCCGGGAGCCGTTCCACCGCTTTCGCCACCGCCGCCGCCACGTTCGCCGGCACCGACTTGCGGAGCTTGGTGACCGGCGCCGCCTCCTCGGTCACGATTTTCATGATGATCTGCTGCGCCGACGCGCCGGTGTGCGGCGGACTCCCGGTCAGCATCTCGTACAACACGCACCCCAGCGAGTAAATGTCGGAGCGCGCCGAGAGCTCCTTCTCAGCCGTCGCCTGTTCCGGGCTCATGTAGTGTGGCGTGCCGAGACTCAACCCCGTCTCGGTCATCCTGCCACCGGCGGCCGCGGAGAGCGCCAGCGCGATCCCGAAGTCCGCCACCATCGGGCGCCCGTCGTGCAGCAGGATGTTTTCGGGCTTGATGTCGCGGTGGATCACGCCGTGCCGGTGGGCGTAGTCGAGCGCGTCGGCCACCTCGCGGGTGATGCGCACCGCCTCGTCGATGCCGAGCTGGGTCTCCCGGCTCAGCTTGTCGCGCAGGGTCTCGCCCTGGATTTAGGGCATGACGTAGTAGAGGAAGCCTTCGGCGGTACCGGAATCGAAGAGGGGCAGAATGTGGGGATGCTGCAGCGCGGCGGTGGTCTTGATCTCCACCACAAACCGCTCGGCGCCCAGCACGGCGGCCAGCTCCGGCTTCAGGACCTTGAGGGCGACCTTGCGGTCATGCTTGAGGTCGTGGGCCAGATAGACGGTGGCCATCCCGCCCTGGCCCAGCTCCCGCTCGATACGGTAGCGGTCGGCCAGCGCGGCAGTGAGGCGGTCGGCGGCAGGACTCACTTCGGCGTGCTCTCCAACACCTTCACGAACCGCGGATCCTTCCGGAGCGAGGCGAATTCCGGGCTCAGGCGGATGGCGCCGGCCTTCAAGAACGAAGGGATGGTCACGAGCTCCTTGAGGTGGGCGAGGGCCGAATCGGCGTGCCCCGCCATGGCATGCGCCTCCGCGAGGAGTGCGAGGTGATCGGGCCCGTCCAGGTGATCGCGGGAGACAGGCAGCATCTCCATCGCGCGCCGAGCCTCACGAACCCCATCGTCCGGGCGGCCCCGGAGGAGTGCCGCCCGGGCCATCCAGACATGCCAGTTCGCCTCGGCGGTGTCACGCAGTGCCAGGCGGCCAGCGATGGACCAGGCGGCGTCGGCATAGCGGACCGCTCCTGCCGCGTCCCCACCGGCCCGCGCGAGTGCCGCCTTCATGGTCATCATCGCCGCAGAATCGGGCGGCAAGTCGCTCGCGATCGAGCCGGCGAGGAGCCGCGCCCGGAACTCCGGTTCGGCCACCGTCGCGATTAGGAGCTGCCGCCCGTAGTGATCGTTGGTCAGGAACCACGCCGGGAATCCCTTCCCGAGCGCCGTCTCGGCCCGGTGGATGACATCGCGGATCCGGCCGGGATCGCCTTCGGCGACCCGTGCGGTGATCCAGTCCTGCCAGAGGGCGGGCAGCTGCGGTGAAAGGAGCGCGGTCCGCTCGTAGAGCGCCTCCGAGGCCCCCGACGGTTGGACGTACATGAGCGTGTTCGCCAGGTCCTCGAGCGTGACGGGATTGCGCGGGTCGAGATCCACCTCGCGGCGCATCGTCGCGATCGCCTCGTCCCAATGCCCGCTCCGGCGGGCGACATAGCCGTAGGGCAAGAGCAGCTTGACGTCATTAGGCCGGGTCTTGAGCGCCTGATCGAGTTCCCGCCGGGCGCCTTCGTAGTCGCGATGACCCCAGTAGCGGAGGTACGCCACCGCCGAATGGGTTTCGGGAAGGGTGGGCGCCAGCGCCTGCGCCCGCTCGGCGGCGGTGGTGGCTTGGCCCAGCCGCGCACTCGTGCGGTCGTTGAATAGCCAGTAGGTCACCATGTGCGCGTACGAAAGCCGGGCCCAGGCGAGGGCGAATCCCGAATCGAGCGTCACCGCGCGGGTCAGGAGGGCCGCGGCGGGGCGCCCGTCGTTGTCGGAGAGTTCGGCGCGCTGCAGCAGCGCCTCGCCCTGCAGATAGGCGTCGTACGCGGCGGCGTTCTCGGTCGGCCGGGCCGCGGTGCTCGAGCTGTCCTGGGGGGTGAGCGCCAGATTGAGCGCTTGCGACACCTCCCCCGCGATTCGGCTCTGCACCGCGAAGGCATCGGAGGGATCGGCATCGAACGACTTCTCCCAGGCCGTGGTGCCGTCTTCGGCGCGAATCAGCTCGGGGCTCACCCGTACCTGCGCCGTCCTGCCGGCGGCCGCCTCCTGCCACCTAACCCGGCCGGTCAGCAGGTACTGCACCCCCAATTCCTTCGCGATCTGCTGCGGGGTGTTCTTGCTCCCGCGGTACGCCTCGGAGCTGGTCCGGGCGACGACCCGGAGCCCCGAAAGCCCGGTGAGCCGGGTGCGCACCTCGTCCACCAGGCCCTCGGCGAAATAGGCCTGATCCGCCGGGCCGAGGTTTTCGAAGGGAACGACCACGAGGCGCACCGGGCCCGCGGCGGCGCTGGGCGCCCCCTGGCGGCGCCAGACCCAGAGACCGCCGAGCGTTACCGCGAGGAGGAGCGCAGATGCCAGGAATATCGGCTTCCGCGATCGGCCGGCGGCAGGATGCGGCGCGGTGCCGGTCGGCGTCATCCCGCCACTCGGCGTCGCCAATTCCTCGAATCGATCGAGCAGCAGCTGGGCGCTCTGGAACCGGTCGGCGGGCTTCTTCTCCAGGCAGCGCATCACCAGCTCGGCCAGCGGCGCCGGGACCGCGGCCCGGTGCCGCGCGACCGGATCGGGCGCCTGGGTCACGTGGGCCGCGATCACCTGCTGCGGCGTGTTCCCGGTGAACGGGGGCCTCCCCGTAAGGAGCTCGTAGGCCATCACGCCCAGGGCGTAGATGTCGGCGCGATGATCCACGTGGGGATCGGCGGTCGCCTGCTCGGGGGCCATGTAGGTCGGCGTGCCCAGCGCCACGCCGACCGTGGTGAGCGACTGCCGCCCGGTCGCCTCGCTCACCGCCTTGGCCACACCGAAGTCCATCACGAGGGCGTGGCGGCCCGAGAGCATCACGTTTTCGGGCTTCACGTCCCGATGAACCACGCCGTGCCCATGCGCATACGCGAGGGCGTCCGCGACTTCACGGAGGATCCGCACGGCGTCGGCCACCGGGAATTCTCCTTCGCGGGCGAGCTTGGCGCGAAGCGTTTCTCCCTCGACGTAGGGCATCACGTAGTAGAGGAAGCCGTCGGCCTCGCCGG
>CAZHSO010000083.1:0-12566 GCA_964535105.1 uncultured Gemmatimonas sp. | reverse complement strand
CCAAAGATACCCGGCGGCGGCCGAAGCGCTTAGGGCCTCGGCAGCAGCAAGCGCGGGTTAGGCCGCTGTCCGGTTCAGCCCGGGTACATCGCTGACAGAATAGTCCAGGTACATCGCGCACGCTTGTGCAGCCTCAAGGGCGCCCTGGTCCCGACGTCGCCCATCGGGGAAACAACGATACATCAACGGAATGATCCCGCTTCGTCCCTGCATGACCCCGGAGGCGCACCCAGTCAGGCCTGGTCGGTAAGAATGCTGGACCACCGGTCCTTTCTTTCGTCTTCGCTAGTCTCTTCGATACGTGTCGCGATCGTCCACACATGCCCTGATGGATCCATGATCCCCGCGGTGCGGTCGCCCCAGAACTGGTTCTGTATTGGCATTAGCACCTGTGCCCCGGCGGCCACGGCCCTCTCCACGGCTTGATCGACGTCCTCAACATACACAAACACCACGACGGGTGAGCTTCCATCCGGCGTTGGCGCACGGCTCGTCAAAGTCGGCCACTCGCTTTCGATCATGATCATCGCCGGGCCAATTGTCATCAATGCATGCGCCACGGTCCCATCGGGACCTGGCCTCCGGACGCGCTCGATCGCGCCGAATGTGCTCGCGCAAAAGTCAATCGCAGAAGCGGGATCACGGCATACCAATCTCGGGATGACGACTGACGCGCCGTCGGGAATGCCTTTCACCTTGCTTGCCACGTTCTCCTCCGAATCTCGTCGAGTCCAGATCTCGGTTGTTCAGCGGTCTAACGAGTCTGTAGAATAACTATTCGAGGCACTGAATCGCCGCATTCAAGGGGTCCTTCGATCCTCTCCGATGTGCCGATCATCGATTGTACGCGATCTGCTGAGGTCGGCTTTTCAACATCGTGAGCTCGCAATTGGCGGCTGGGCTTTTTCTACAGCCTTAACGCCTTGCGCTTCTGCTGCGGGGCGCGGCGGCCCCGCCAAATAAGCTAATCATCCGGCGGGCGGCCGCCGCGCTTAGGTCCCCGGCAGCAGCAAACGGAGCCTGTGTGAAAACTCGGTTCCGTTTCCTATATTGTACGCCGGTTGGCTGGCCCTCGCCCCCGCACCGTGAGCGCAGCCCATGGCCTACATCCCCGGCGTTGACCGCACCCAAGCCGTCCTGCTCCCCGAGCTCCTCGACGATTACGTCCGGGCGGACAACCCGGTTCGCTTCCTCGACGCCTTCGTGGCGCAGCTCGATCTCGGCGGGCTCGGCTTTCAGCGGGCGGTGCCCGCCGAGACCGGCCGCCCCGGCTACGACCCCGGCGATCTCCTGCGGCTGTACCTCTACGGCTATCTCCACCGGATCCGCTCCAGCCGGCGGCTCGAGCAGGAAACCCACCGCAACGTCGAGCTGCTGTGGTTGCTGCGGCGGCTGGCCCCGGACTTCAAGACCATCGCCGACTTCCGCCGGGACCATCCCCAGGCGTTGAAGGGCGTCGGCCGCGAGTTCCTCCTCTTGTGTAAGCAGCTCGATCTGTTCGGCGGCGAGCTGCTGGCGATCGACGGCAGCAAGTTCCGGGCGGTGAATGCCCGCGACCGGAGCTACACCCCGGCCCGCTTGGCCACGCTGCAGCGGAACATCGACCACACGATCGCCCGCTATCTGCGGGAGCTGGCGCGCCAGGACGAGGTCGAGGCGGGCATCGCGGGGCCCAGCGCCGAGGCGCTCGGCGAGAAGATCGCGGCGTTGCAGCAGCGCCGCGCGCGGTACGAGGCCCTCCGGCACGAGTTGGCGGCGAGCGGAGCGACTGCGCTGTCACTCATGGATCCCGACAGTCGGCCCATGATGAGCGGCGGACGCATCGAGGTCTGCTACAACGTCCAGACCGCCGTGGACGCCAAGCACAAGCTGATCGCGGCCGAAGACGTCACCCACGCCGCCGGCGACCGGGATCAACTCAGTCCCCTGGCCACGGCCGCCCAGGAGGTGCTGGGCGGTGCGACGCCGGTGGTGGTGGCCGACCGGGGCTACTATCACGGCGCCGAGATCACGACGTGTCTCGAGGCGGGGCTCACGCCGCTGGTGCCGCGACCGCTCACCTCGGCGAACGAGGCGCGGGGGCTGTTCACCAAAGACGACTTCGTCTACGAGCCGGCCCAGGACGTCTATCGCTGCCCCGCGGGAGAGATGCTCACCTACCGCACCACCACCGTCGAGCTCGGCCGCACCATCAAGAACTATCGCACCCGAGCGTGCACGGGCTGCGCGCTGCGATCCCGCTGTACCCGCAACAAAGAGGGCCGCAAGCTCACGCGCTGGGTGGACGAGCACCTGCTGGAAGAGATGGAGGCGCACCTGCGGCGCGCGCCCGAACTCTTCCGCCAACGCAAGGCACTGTCCGAGCACCCATACGGCACGCTGAAACGGGGAATGGATCAGGGGTACTTCCTGCTCAAGGGCCTCCACAGGGTGCCCGGCGAGTTTAGCCTCACCGTGCTCGCCTACAACCTGAAGCGGGTGCTCAACCTGCTCGGCACGCCGCGCCTGCTGGAAGCCCTCGCGTAGGCGGGGGCGTATCGTCGTGTCCCCTCACAAGGGGCCACCCGAGGGTCCCCTTCCCGGGCCGGAGCGGCCCACCCCCGACTTTCCGTGTCTCGCCCGCGCACGTGCCGCCCCCGCCGGGCACACGCGCCAGCACCGCTCACCGATCGCGAGTTTTCACACGGCCTCAGCGCGGGTTAGGCGGCAAGCGACACGCACCACCACAACGAATCGCGAAGCAAGGTGATGGGCGCGACCGGAGCATGGTCTGCCCCCACACCGGTCGGATGCTCATACGAGGTGGCCGGGGTTGTTCAAATAACGATCGATCAACGCGTCCGCCGCCCATGTGGTGATCGCGATCGCGGTGAGCGTTGGATTGTGCGACGGGTTCTGCGGAAACGCCGACGCGCCGATCACCCACAGGTCGGGAAGGTCCCAGTGCTGAAGGTAGGGATTCACCACACTGGACTCACGCGATGCGCCCATCACGGCGCCACCCTGAATGTGCGTCGTCTGATAGCTCGTGACGTCGTACCGCGCGCGCGAGGGGCGGGCGTCGTCCGTCGCGGCGCCCATCGCTCGCGCGATCTCCCGCGACCGCTGGTCCGCGATCTCCCGCTGGCGGTGTTCGTGTTCCGTCCAGTCGAGGGTGAAGCGCAGGAGCGGATCGCCGAACTTATCGGTGTAGGTGGGATCCAGGTCCATGAAGTTCTGGCGCCACGAGAGATGCTCGCCCACGAAGGAGATGAGGGCCGTCCGGTCATACCACTTGATCGCCGCCCTTTTCCACTCGGAGCCCCAGTTGGACGTCACGGCACCGCGCGGCACAATCCCGAACGCCGAGATCGGGCGATCGCCTTGCGATATTGCCTGGATCGCGCCCAGCCGGACGATGCCTTCCGAGCCGGTGAGCCGACGGTCGCCGTCGAAGTCGGAGATGCGCGTACACACCGATCCGCTGCCCATGAAGGCGTTGAGCGGCTTGTCGAAGAATACTCGCGTTCCGCCCTGCACCTGGTGGGTGAGGTTCTTCCCCAGCGTCCCCGTTTTCGACGCGGGGTCGTACGGCGTGCCGATCTTGGACAGGAAGAGGAGCCGTGCGTTGTTCAGCGTCCACGACGCCAGCACCACCGTCGTCGCCGGCTGGAAGAACTCGGCGCCCCTCTCGTCGGCGTACTGCACGCCCGTCACGCGGCCGTTCTTGTGGAGCACGCGGCGCACCCAGCTCGCCGTGCGGAGTGTGAAGCCCCGGCGCCCCTGCAGCACCGGGAGAATTGTGTTGGACGGCTGTGCCTTGGCGCCGATCATGCAACCGAAGCCTGAGCAAAACCCGCAGTAAACGCAGGCCGACCGCGCGACCCCGTCGGGATTGCTGTACGCCTGGCTCAGGAGCGCGGAAGGGGCCACGTGGGGATGGAAGCCCAGGTTGCTCGTCGCCTCCGAGAAGAGCGCGGCGAAATACGAATTCTTGAGCGGGGGGAGCGGATACTCGTGCGCGCGCGGTCCCTCGAAGGGATCGCCCCCCGCGAGTATCTTGCCGCGGAGGTTTCCCGCCTTCCCCCCGACCCCCAACATCTGCTCAGCGTGCCAGTAATGCGGCTCGAGGTCGTGGTACGTCACACCCCAGTCCTGCACCGCGAGGCCGTCCGGCAGGCGCGCAGCCCCGAAGCGTTGCGTGAGGTGCGAGCGCAGGGTCAACATCTCGGGTGAGAAGCGAAACGCGATGCCGGCCCAATGCTCTCCGGCGCCGCCGACACCCGTGCCCGGGAGAAACGAACCGTACTGCCGTACCGGTGCCGCGGCCTCGCGCGCGGAGTGGCGGTGCGTGATCGTCTCCTCGGCGGTGCTCTGCATCAGGCGGAAGCGCCTGGAGTAGTCCACGTCGTCCATGCCGCGCGCGTAGTCGGCCGCGGTTCGTGCGATGCCACGCTCCAGCACGAGCACCGAGAGGCTGGTGCGGGCAGTGAGCTCCTTCGCTATGGTGAGCCCGGTCCAGCCACCACCGACGATCACAATGTCAACGGGCTTGAGGGTTGTCATGCCGGCCTCATTCCTTCTCGTCTTCCCAGACCGGCACGGCAAGTCCCGTGAGTTGCTGGAGACTGGCGGGCGTGGGCCGCCACGCCTCTCCGAAGTGCCGGTCGATGTCGTCCCGGTAGTTCATCTGCGGGCCGGGATAGCCGATCAACTTCCACCCGACCAGGTCGGCGTTCCCGCCATGCATCGGGTCGCAGAACATCCCTTCGATGGTATGCGTCCGAAGGAGTTCGAAGAAACGAGAACGCTCGATCTCGGCGAGCTTACGGACCTGTGCCTCGGCAGGCAGATCGGCGAAGTTGTCGAGTGAACGGATCCCCGCCCGGTAGATCTGCCGGGGGTTCTCCTTTCCCTGGTATCCGTGTTCGGGAACGGAACTCACGAAGGGCGGCTTGGTGTAGCGGTACTTGTCGCGCCCGTAGGGACCGGCGAGCTGGCGGTCGATGTAGATGACGACTCCCGCATCGGTGGCGCCCGGACCGCTCGCGTCGCGCGGGAAGATTCGCTCGCAAGCCGCGCTAACGACGCGCGCTTCCTCGGCTCTGAAAAAACGTAGCGGCACGCGGTATCTGCCGGCCCGCCGCACGAGCCGGACGGATTCGCGCGCGAGCACGTACAGGAGCGTGCCGCCGATGGCGGCGGCCGGGATAATCAGGAACTCCCTGCGTCGCATGCGGTTCTCCTTTGTCTCGAAACGCGGCTTACCCATTGCCGCCTAACGCCTTGGCGATCACCTGCGGGCCGCACAGCGGGCCGTCAGGTGCATCGCCGTGTTATGCCGCCGACCGAGTGGTAATCTGATTGATTCGGGCCGAGGTACGCAGGGCCACGCTCAAGTTACACCCTTTAGAACTCGCTGGCTGCGACGATCGTCATTCTTCCGATGTTCAGGTGCGCGCGAGCGGCCGCGTTGACCCGAGCGAGCGTCAGAGCCCGCACCCTCTGCTCGAGCTCGGCATGCCAGGCCATCTCGCGATCGAAGTAGAGGTTGGAGCTGATCAGGTCGGCCAGCACGCGATCCTCCGAGCGGCTGAGCTGCCGGGCCTCCAGCCATTCCTGTTTCGCCGCCTCGAGTTCGTCGACCTTGAAGCCCTCCTCGAGGGCCTTGCGGATTTCGTCGCGGAAGGCTGCCTCGACTCTGTCCGCGTTCCCAGGAGCGTGCATCGCGATGAAGGCGAAATGGCCGTCCGGGTGTACGGGGTGCGCGGCGAGGCGCGCGAGCAGCGCATAGCTGAGCCCTTCCTTGACCCGGAGGCGACGCCCCAGGCGGCTGCTCAGCTCTCCGCGGCCCAGCATCCAGGCGGCGAGCACGAGCGCGGGGTAGTCCGGGTCGGATTCCCGGAGCCGCAGATTCTGCCATGCGAAGAAGTATGCGTTCGCTTGGTCGCGCGCTTCGATGACGAGCCTGGCGGCCGGAACGTTGGCGGCTTCCGCCGGGATGCGCGTGTAGGGACGTGGGCTCTGCCACCCGCCGAACGCCTCCTCGACGGCCGCCCGGACTTCGAGCGGATCGAAGTCGCCGATCAGCACCAGATTGCCCTTTTGGGGGCCGTAGAAATCTCGATGGAACGCCTTTACCTCGTTCAACGTCATGGCCTCGGTCGCCACGACGGCCTCATCCAACGTGTAACGGTAGTGGGGGTGGCCGACCGGTCGAGGCTCCATGTGACGAGCGAGCGTGACCCCGGCACGTTGCATGGGTTCGGAGCGCCGGGACTGTAGGCTGGCGAGCTGCTGCTGTTTCAAGATCTCAAACTCGTGGGCAGCGAATCCGGGACTGCGGACGAGCTCGGCGACCAACCGGACCACGTCTGCCAGCGTCTCGGCCGTGGCTTCGATCGTGGAGGTCACGCGGGCCGGTGGACGGATGAACCAAGCGGGATCGAACCAGCCATCAGATGCAGGAGGGAGCCCAGGCTCGACCCGCACGTCGGCATGGAGCTCGTCCAGCGTGTCACGAAGCTCTTGGCGGCTTATGCGCTCGGTGCCGCTCATGAGCATGCCGCGGGTCAGCATTCCCGCGATCGCCCTTCCCCAAAGGGATTGCTCGTCTCCGAGACTGAGGCGAAGGCTTCCCTGTACGGTCCTGCCCCGGGTGGACTTCGGAAGCAGTGCGACCGTGAAGCCGTTGGGCAGAGTGAACACGGAGGTGCGGGCGTCCACGTTCCCGGGGCTCGGATCGAAGACCTTGCCCGACGCCACCACCTGCCGGCCCTGGTATGGATGCACAAGAGTTTGGACGTCCGGGGCGGACGGGATCTCCGTGCGGTCCGCGATCGGCGTCGGGATCAAGCGGCCGAGCGTCCGGTTCGCCGGCTTAAGGTATGCGCGTGCGACCCGGTTCACATCGGCCGCGGTCGCCTGCTCGATCCTGTCCCGGTGCAGGAAGAAGAGCCGCCAGTCTCCTACCGCCAGCCATTGGCTCAGGCTCCGCGCGAACGCTTCCGTGTCATTGAACTCGCGCTGCATCTGCCTGAGGCGCGCCTTCCGGGCACGCTCCACCTCGTCTCCGGTGACGGGCTCCTCGGAGACGATCGCCGACAACGTCTGCTTCAGCGCCTGCTCGGCGGCCGCGAGATCGCCGTCGGGCGGCACGGTCGCATGGGCGAGGAGCGGAGCCGGGTCGCGGAAATGGAACGCCTGGGCGGCGACCTCGGCCGCGAGCCCGGTAGCGACGAGGTTCCTGTAGAGGCGGCCCGACGGCGCGTTTCCCAATATGTACGCGAGCAGATCGACGGCGGCGAAGTCCGGGTGCGAGGCGGGAGGTATATGGTGGAGCGCCACGATGATCTGCTGATCGCCGGCGCGCCGCAGGTTGATCTCCCTCTCGCCTTCTTGGGGCGGCTCTCTGGTGTAGGTCGACCAGAGCTGCAGGTCGCCGGTGCGTACGGGCCGCGGAATGCTGCCGAACTTCTCCTGTACCAGCTCGAGGGCGCGTCCCTCGTCGAACCGCCCGGTGACCAGCAGCGCCGCGTTATCGGGTTGATAGTACCTGCGATAGAACCCGCGCAGACGCTCGATGGGCACGTTCTCCAGGTCAGAGCGCTCGCCGCCGACGGACTTCCCGTAGTTGTGCCAATGATAGGCGGTGGCCTGGACCCGCCCCCGGATGCTCCCCAAGGGGAGGCCCTTGTAGTAGTCGAGCTCGTTGAGAACCACCGTCCTCTCCGAGCGGAGCTCCTCCTCCTCGAGCCGAGCGTTCAACATCCGATCCGCCTCCAGCCCGAGGGCCCAGCTCACGTTGTCATTGCCGGCGGTAAACGTTTCGTAGTAGTTCGTCCGGTCGTACCAGGTGCTGGCATCGTAGGCGCCGCCCCGCTCGCTCATCTCTCGGGCAACGTCGGGGTGATCGGCCGTCCCTTTGAGCAGCATGTGCTCGAGCAGGTGGGCCATACCCGTTTCGCCGGACCCCTCGTGCCGGACACCCACGAAGTAGGTTATGACCACGGTGATCCGCGGTGAGGAGGCGTCCGGCATGAGGATCACCCGCAGTCCGTTGGCGAGCCGATACTCGGTGATGCCCTCGACGGAGACAACGAGCACACGCTCCTGCGCATGGGCTGGGCGGCCGGAGGAGATCGCCGCCAACACAACCAAAACGACGAGGCCAAGGCGGCGTAGTTGGCCCACTGGCCGCCGGGACTTAATGAGGACGTTCTGACTTCGTCGTGGGCGTTCAGCAGTCGTTGCCATTCCTTGCTCCAGTAGATGGGCGATCGCTCGTGTTGTCGCGCTCCAGATCAGCTATCGGAAAGGCACTCATATCCAAGGCGGCATAACGGATCGCGCTTCTGCTGCGGGGGCCTGCGGCGGCCCCCGCCGTCCTGCCCAAACATACCCCGGCGGCGGGCCGCCGCGTTCAGGCCCCCGGCGGCAGCAAGCGCTGGTTATGCCGCTGGCTTGGTCCAGAAGCCAACGTGAACAGCCCGCGCCTCATCGACCAACATGGGTCCAATGACGGCCACAGGCTCGGCGGCACGTGCAAATAGATCGCGACAGGGCACCAGGAAGTCAGGCCCCGCCAGCACGGCGAGTTCCTCGGCTGAAAGCGCATAGACAACGGATCGGACCCCGGCCCAATACATCTTCCCAACACACATGGCGCAGGGTTCACAGCTCGCGTAGAGGACAGCATGCCCGATCTGATCGGGCGAGAGCTGCTCGATTGCACGGGCGACAAGATTGGTTTCAGCGTGCCCGGTCGGATCACGATCTGTGTTTACGGAATTCATGGCGGTGAGAACCACTTGGCCGTCCAAGACCAGAAGAGCGCCGAATGGATGGTTGCCGTCGCCGCGGGCTTGGCTGGCGAGGGCAATTGCCTGTCGGGTGAACTGCTCGTGGGTGTTCAGAGATGCCATGCCCCAATCATAGGTGACCGGAGAGGAATCCAGCGGCATAACGGCCTGCATTTGAGCTGCGGGGGCGTGCGGCGGCAGCCGCGCAACCCGCTGGTGAAGGATACCGCGCGACTGCCGCCGCGCTTACGCCCCGTCAGCTCCAAATGCGGGTTAGGCAGCCGTACACGACTCCGAGCCCCCCCCAC
Organism: uncultured Gemmatimonas sp.; assembly: GCA_964535105.1. Classification (GTDB taxonomy): domain Bacteria; phylum Gemmatimonadota; class Gemmatimonadetes; order Gemmatimonadales; family GWC2-71-9; genus JABFSM01. The sequence goes on along the minus strand of CAZHSO010000083.1, from coordinate 3,478 downwards.
CATCCTAATCTTGTCTGAGGAGCATAGCAGCGTTGAGTTGCTGCAAAGGGCGACTCGCGACCCACGCGCAGCCACAGGCCACGACGCCCAGGATGGCGGCGGCAACCAGGAGCGTGGGAACTAGGTGAGGCGTCGTACCGTAGAGTATCCCATCCCTGTACCGCTCCGTAGCGCCGTAGAATACCTTCGCCAGAGGATACCGGAGGACTAGCCCGGCTGCCCCCGCGGAGAGCACTGCTGTCAGCGTCAGCCGCAAGGCGTCTTTCGTGGCCGTCCTGCGCAGCCTTGCCGGAGTCGCTCCGACGGCAAGTCGAATGCCGAATTCGCGTATCCGGGCTCGAATGCCTTCGGCCACCAAGCCGCCGATGCTCAGGAGTGTCAGCGCCGTAGCAATTGCACAAGCGATTGAGGCGGCCCACGCGCCGAGTCGGATCTGATCGAACAGGATGATGCTGGATTGGACCTCTTGCATGGAGGCTACTCTGCCAATTGCGACCGTCGGGGCCAGTTCCTGTATTGCAGCCCGGATTGTCGCGCGTGGATTGAGCGCTGTCTCCGTTCTCCGGATTCCGACAAGTAGAGATGCAGTCCATGCAGGACGACCAGATGGGCCCAGATTCACTTGGCTGAGCGGCTGGAAGATGAGCGGGTAGAACTGGCCAGGATGTGTTGCGCCGTGGAGAATGCCCCACTCATCAATGGGTTGGGTGTTGGCGGCCACACCGACGACTGTTAGCCATGGATACGGTGAACTAGCCGGACCGAGCTTGAACCGCCGGCCAAGCGGGCTTTCTCCCAGCCACCAGTGGACAGCGGCTTGCTTCGAAATGATTGCTACCGGGGCCGTGCCCCACTGATCAGCGACGTTGAAGGCCCTGCCGATCAAGATGCGAACACCCGTAGCTTGGAAGAAGGCTTCAGTTACGCCGTAGCGCAGCATCGGGAAGGAGCAATCCGAAGGGTGCCTGCAACCATAGCGTAACTCTTTGATGCCGCCCTCGATCGTCGCGAAGGGTTCACCTGGTTGTACCATCATACTTGGTGCGGAAACGCTCCACACCGTGGCCGCTGAAACGCCGGGAGAGGCGCCGAGTTTGGCCGCCAACTCCTGCGCGAAGCCCTGTCCATGATCCGTCTGGTCGAACGGAGTGTCCCTGAGGTCGAGAGGCGCTACGATCAAATTGCGCCGATCATACCCAAGATCTGCCCCTCGCAGGTTCACGATCGCTCGGCCGAGCGTGGCTGCAACTGTCAGGAACACTACTCCGAGACCGATCTGGATGCCGACAGCAAGCATCCGAAGCGCAGTTGCTTGCCGTGGAGGCGAGGACGTGCCAGATACAGTGCGCAGGATCGAGGACGTCGTAGCCTGGACGATGAACGCTGTAGCAGGCACGAATGCCAGCCCAGCGAAAAGCACCATGCCAAGAGCGACTGCCGCGAAGACCATGCCCCGAATCGAGAGACTTGCTTCTATGACCGTCGCCGGCAGCCAGAGCGGGCTTGACGACAGCAACCACGCTAGAACCACAAAGGCGGCAACGAGTGACAACCCGGTAATAACCACGCTCTCAGCCAACGCAGTGCAGAGTAGCTGAAGGCGAGATGCTCCGACCGCGGCGCGTACTGCCATTGCGGACCGCTGTCCCAGAGCACGGACGATGGCCAGCGTCTGCAGTGCCGCGAAGGCGACCAACAAGAGGAGACCAACCGCTCCGAGTACGAGAGTGAGGTAGGGCGATCCCGCCCTTGTGTCATCAGCGAAGGGGTGAGCTGAAATGCTGGTACGAAGCGAGGTGATAATTGTTGAAGCATGAGAACGTCGCGCGAGCACTTTGAGCTCCGCCCTGGCTTGATCAAGCGTCGTCCCGCGACGAAGTCGTCCGAGGGACGCCACGAACCTCGAACCTGAAGAAAGTCCGGAAGGCACGGCACTTTCCGGAACCCATAGGCTAGCGCCGGTCGGAAACCGGAATTCAGATGGCATGACGCCGACCACGGTAACGAGACGCCCTGCAAGGGAGATGACCTTCCCTACCACCTTTGGGTCCGTCCCGAATGCGCGGCGCCATAGCCCGTCTGACAAGACCACGACCGGCGGAGATTCCGGTGCGTCGTCGGTCGACTGCAAGGCACGACCGAGCTGGGGATCCACTCCGAGCAATTGGAAGAACTGCGCGTCAACGACTGCGCCTGCGAGGTGTGAGGCCTCGTTCGGCCCGCCGACCAGGAAGTCCCGCCACTCGAACGGAGCCAGAATCTCGAAGGATCGAATCTGTGGTCTAAGTTGGTGGTACTGCTCCCGAGGCAAGAGGTCCGGACATGCTAAGTCGCAGTCCTCGTTGGCGGCCCCCATGATTACCGCCAGCATCTCGGGCTCTGCGTAGGGTACAGGCCGCATGAATGCCACATCGATTACCGTTAGGCCCAGACCCACTGCAACGGCGGTAGCTGTCAGGAGGGACATCGCGAGCGCAGCGAATAGGGGAGCGCGCCGGAGACTCCCGATCGCGCGCGACAGATAATGGAATGCCGCTTCCATTCAAGCTCCTCGGGATTGATGCGCGATGCGGCTGCCTAACGAATTGCGCTTCTGCTGCGGGGCGCGGCGGCCCCGCCAAATAAGCTAATCATCCGGCGGGCGGCCGCCGCGCAGCGGCGGCAGCAAGCGCTGGTTAGGCATGGCGGATTCATATACTAACGATCTGCGCTTCTGCTGCGGCAGCGCGGCCGTGGAGGGTCGCGGTCGCCGACACCAGAACCTACCCTTCGCGCGCCTGCGAAGCTAGCGCGCGGCCGGCAGCAGCAAGCGCGGGTTAGGCAACAGCGTCACTCGCACCGGCCTGTGGCACGATGTCCCGACCCTGAAGGCCCTGTGCCTAGAGCCATCGGCGGACCCGGCGGCGGTAGGTGAGGTACGCCTCTCCGAACACCCGCTCGAGATACGCTTCCTCGCGGAGAATGACGCCGTAGTGCATGAGGAGAAGAACCAACGGTAAGAGGATCATGGGCCACACCGTGTTGACCCAGATTGTCGTGCCTAGGTAAAGAAGCGTGAAACCAAGGTACATCGGGTTTCGTGTGAAGCGGTACGGTCCGGTGGTCACCAGAGCCGTCGTCGGCTTCCACGGCTTCGGGCTGGTGCTCGCGCGCCGGAAGGCGAGAACTGCAGGTAGCCCAACGAACCCGAGGAGGACGGCGACAAGGCCTAACGGTGTGGCGAGCCCTGGCGGTAAGAGCTGCACGGGGTGCCAATGCTGGAGCAGGAGGCCCACGGCCAACGAACCTGCGTAGATCAGGGGTGGAGGAGCAAGGACCCCCGCCGTCGTGGGCTGGGTCTGGTCGACGCCTGGCATCGGTATTCCCCTCAAGAGCCACGAAGGGCGGCGGGAGTCACTACCGCCGTTTGTTCATGATCTCGCTGTTGCCTAACGCATGTTGAGAGCGCGCCCCGTGCTGCTACCATGGAGTCTTCCCA
>CAZHSO010000082.1:0-12643 GCA_964535105.1 uncultured Gemmatimonas sp. | reverse complement strand
CCGGAGCACCTCGCGCGCGCGCACCAGGTGATGATCGTCGTGGTCGGCCACGAATTGCGCCCAATCGATGAGCCGAATCGTTCGCCGCAGGCGCGGATGCACGGACGTAACCGCGACCTCTCCGTCGGAGAGATCCTCCATCCTTTGCACCAGCGCCTGGCGGTGGCGGCGGAAGCGGCCAAGGACTTCCCGCGCCGGGGTCGCGCGGTGGTCTGCGGCGTCGGTCTTCCGATTCGACACATCGGCTGCCGAGAGCACCTCGGCCCGGGCCAGGAACTCTCCCAGGCGCCGGGCGTCGAGCTCGTGCAGGTCGTCCAGGTGTCCGAGATGCTCGTTCACCGACCAGTGGTTTTCGGGGCGGGTGCGTAGGGTACGGTCGGGGATTCCCGCGACCAGCTCCTCCGCGCGCGCCGGCGTGCCGCGGAGGCGTTCAAGGACTGCCGGGAAGGCACCGACGGGCAGGTCGAACGACCAAGTCCGGTCCATCCAGTCGAGGAGTCGAATCACGGACCGATCCGGGAAGAGGAAAGCGCACAAAATCGGCACCATGCGGCGCTCCGGCCGCAGGGGAGTTATGATACAGCGGTGGACCTCACGTGTCAAATAGCTTTTGAGCATGATACATACGCTGAAGGGAGACCCATGAGCCGACGCAGACCCCTGCCGGTCGCCAAGCTCCAGCTGGTTGGCGGGCTGCTCTGTTTGGATCTGGTCAATACGACGGGTGCCCGCGCGAGCGCCGTTCCGCGCGAGCGATTGCGGAGCTACGACGATCTGCTGGTGTGGAGCCGCCGCGCGAGGATTCTGAAAGCCGCCGAGGCGGGTCGCCTTCGTAATGAGGCCGCCAAACGCCCCGCCGAGGCCCAACGGGCGCTGGAGCGCGTGGTCGAGCTGCGAGAGGAGCTGTACCGGTTGTTTCGCGCGATCGCAGAGGGCGGCGAGCCGCCACCGGAGTCGGTGAGGCAGCTCGGCAAATGGTGGCGGGCGGACCGGGGACGGAGGGAGCTGGAGCCACGGGACCGGGGGTTTACTCTGCGGCTTCAGGTTTCAGCGGACGAGCTCGATGCCATGGTGTGGCCGATCGTGATTTCGGCTGTCGAGCTCCTGGTGTCAGATCTCCTCAGGAAGATCAAGCGCTGTGGCGAGTGCGACTGGCTCTTCGTGGACGCGAGCAAGAACGGCTCCCGTATGTGGTGCAAGAAGCAGTGTGGCGACCGCGTCCGGGCGCGCCGGCACTACCGCCGAATCCGCCGGTGACGTTGCTCCGTCCTCCTCCTTCCCGCCAATCGCCCCTCGCACGCCTCCAGAAGTGTGACCGATGCTCGCGGCGTATTCTGTTATCGATGTGTCCGGTCGCTCATCCTTCGGCTCAAATCATGCATGGCATCGAGCGAGACTGACAGGTCCGCGATCAGGTCTGCCGCGTCTTCGAGGCCGATGTTCAAGCGTACCAACCGATCCCCGAATGGTGGCCGGGATCCGTCACTCGCTATGGTGAAGGGAACGACCAGGCTGGTTACGCCACCCCAGCTATAGCCGATCTTGAACACCGTAAGAGAATCCAGAAAGACACCGATTTGGTGCTTCGCCCAAGCCGGTGTGAACACGATAGAAAAGACGCCAGTCGCACCTGAGAAGTCCCGTGCCCATAGCTCATGACCAGGGCAGGACGGAAATGCCGGATGAAGTATCGTGGCTATCTCCGTGCGATGCGAGAGCCACTCGGCCACGGTCCGGGCAGTCGCTTCGATCCTCCACAGGCGCACGCCCAGTGTTTGCAGGCCTCGCAGCGCAAGGCTACAGTCATCCGGAGAGACCGCGAGGCCTAGGCTCTGGTGGACCGGTCCAATTGTCTCGTATTGAGCGCGCTCGCGGACGGTCACCGATCCAAGAAGCAAATCGCTGTGTCCACCTACATATTTGGTGAGTGCTTGCATCGAAATGTCGACGTCGTGTTTGAAGGCGTCAAAGTAGATGCCCGCCGACCAGGTGTTGTCGAGTGCGACCAGCACACCGTGGCGATGTGCCGCAGTGGCAATGGACGGCACGTCCTGCACTTCCATCGTGACCGAGCCCGGACTCTCACACCAGACAAGGCTGGTGTTGGGCCGGAGGAGCCTCTCGATATCGCCACCAATGAGGGGTGAGTAGTACTCCACCTCCACCCCGAAGCGAGCGAGCAGAGAGGTGGCGAGGTCCCGGCTAGGTCCATACACGCTTTGCGGGATCAGGACGTGTCGGCCGGCCGCCAGAAATGCGAAATTAATCAACGCGAGGGCTGCCTGCCCACCCGGCGTGATAAATGTGCGATAGCCATGCTCCAGCTCGGAAAGCCGGGCGGCGAGCTCCAAGGTCGTGGGGGTTCCGTAGAGGCCATACGTATAGGGGCACTTGTCGTGGTCCCAGACATCAGCGACAGAGGCGGCATCGGCAAAAAGCGTTGTCGACGCGCGATAGACCGGCGCGACGAGTGAGCGAAACCCCGAAGGCACAGTGGCTCCGGAGTGTATTAGAGTCGTTTGCCAGTCTCGCGGCATCAACGACTCCTTCCCGGTGGCTGAGTTGACTGGGCTTCGGGGGCCGCGGACGCGATCCGGGCCCCCATGTTTGCCACATGCAGCAGGGCCGTGCGCCGGACCTCGTCCGCCGTCTGCCGGCCCAGCGCGGCATCCTCGATATCGCGGGCGCCTGTGGCGTCGGGGTCCACCGAGACTGTGAGGCCGCGGATCAGTGCCTCGCGGACGCTCGTCGCGACGCACATGTGGGCGTAGAAGCCGACGATGAGAACGGCGTCCGCGCCGACCTCGCGCAGCCAGGTATCGAGACCGGTCGCCCCAAAGGCACCGTACACGTTCTTCAGAAACTCGGCCTCGGGCCCACAGCCGGACACCGGCCCCAGACCGGGAGAGAATTCGGCTCCCCACGAGCCCGGGTCGAACCCAGACCGCTCGTGGGGGAGGTTGTGGTGCCTGATCCAGGCAATCGGCCGGCCCTCGCGCCGTGCCTGGGCTACCCGTCCCAGGATCGCCTCCAGCGCGGAGTCATAGTTCGGGACCGGCCTGCGTCCCTCGGGCGAAAACTCGTTTTGGGCGTCTACGACCAGCAGCGCTTCCATGGGTTCCCTCCGGTTGTCGCGGTCCGCTCGGCAAGTTTCACAGACTCAACCAATACGACCCCTTGATCGCAATGCTGTTGGTCGGCGCGGTGCCAAAGAGGTCACGAAGGTCTCGTCCGGGCCACAGGCCCGGCGTCGCAGACGCGGTGCCCACGACGTCCCGCCCCTGTGACCAGACGACGAAGAAGGTCGAGCCCGGCCGATATTCCCACCGTAACACCAGGTTCGAGCGGAACTGTTTGAAGTCGATGCCACCCGGCTGAGCCACGACGGCGGAGTCAGCATACGCTCGAAATCGCCGGGCGACGTCCCGTGCCCTTGGGTCGGCGATCTCCCGTACGTCCGAATAGACCCCGCGGGAAATGTACGCCTGGGCGTACCATTGCACGGTGAGCGCTCGCGTGATCGTGTAATTCAGCCGAGCCGTGAAGGCCCGACTGACCTGATCGAGCCGCGCGACCGTATAGTGGGTAGTGTCGCTCAAAGGGTCGCCGAATCTGCCATAGTGGTGCCAGGCATAGTGGGCATCGAATGCGTAAGCGGCGAGGGAGACATTCAGGTAACTCCTGAGGCGCCATGTCGCATCGACCTGGCCGCCAAAGCCACGGGAGCGACCGCCATCATCGCGATGCCACTCGAGGCTCAGATGCGGGATGAGGGCATGCCGCGTGGTCCCGTTCAGGTCGAGTGTTGCAGTCTGTCGCGGTGGGTCGTAGAGCGCCGGGCCACCGCGCGTACAGCTGATGGAGCAGTAGGCCCCGGGCAGCTGGGCGACGAACGTCCCCTGGATCCTGGCCTGGCTGGGCGCCTGGAGCGAAGCCTTCGCACTGAATCCACGCGCATAGGGGAGACCTCCAGCCGACCAGTCACCGCCGAAGCCGACGCTGATGTCCGCCCTTCGAAAGCCAAGGCCGAACAGCCTGCCGGACTGGGTAAAACTGAGGCCGGCCTCGGAAGACCAGCTCTGCACACCCTCCTTGGTCAGGAACCCCGAGTCGTTGACGTCGAAGCCGGTCGAGATCCGCCGATAGGACACGTTGAACCGGGTGATGCCACCGCCCACCTTCGCCGCGGATGCGTTCATGGCCGATCCGCGGAGGACCGTGCGAGCGGGATCGTAAGCGACGCCGTCGTCCGGACGCTGGAACGAATGTACCGGGGACAACTGGAGCTTTGCGATAGCGTCGGCGCTGCCGCGGACATCACTCACAGCGCCCCACGCGCTCACCTGGAAGGCTCCATCCCTGGTCTGGTGCTGCGTGGTGAGCGCCACGGCGTGCGCCGCTGAAGGCATGATCGCGCCCGTCAAGGAATCTCCGCCAGCCCGGTCAACCCGCGTAAGCATCATCCCGAGGCCACTGCGCCCCTCCCGAAAGTCGCGCTGCAGCCGCAGCGCACCGTAGTGCGTCAGGGGCTCGATGACCTGGCGGCCGTTCCCATCCGACCGCAACGCCCCATGCTCAGCCTGGGTGACGGCGGAGAGCATGGCGAGGGACATCGCGGGGCCCAGGCGGGCCGTCACCTTGGCCGCCCCCAGGATTGTCGTTTCTGTCGGCGAATCCGCCGCTCCATAGTCATCCAGGAGGGCAGGGCGCCGTCCAATCCGTCGGGAATAGAAGAGCCGGGCCGAACCGTCCGCCGCGAGCGGCATGCTGAGTAGGCCGGCCCCTTCGAGGAAGAAAGGTCGCCGCTCCGCCTGAAATACCTCGAGGCCGGTCAAATCGAGGACGGCGGGATCCGCTTCGACCTGGCCGAAGTCCGGGTTGAGGGTCGCGCTGATGCTGATACTCGGCCGCGGCACCCATTTGAGGTCCGCGCCAAGCGCCGGCCTGGTTTCCACATCGGCCGCTGCCCCCGAGGCGCTGCTGTTGCGTGATCGGACCAGCGCGTACGGTGTGATCTCGAGGCTCGCCTTGAGTGCTAGGTCGCTCAGGCCCGTGAGGGTCCCCAGCTGAGAGACAAGCCCCGCCCGTGATCGCCGGTAGAGCGGCCAGCTCACGCGTTCGTCGCTCCTTCCGACCCAGCGGCCGATCATGAGGCCGAATGTTGGCGCCTGCCGGTCGGAGAAGCGGAACTGGTGCAGCGGAATGGCAAACTCCGCGACCCAGCCCAGTGAATCCACCGCGGTGCCGACGTTCCAAATGCCGTCCCAGGACTGGTCAGAGCCAATGTCATCGAACAGCAAATAGTCCGACTTCACTCCCGCCGGGTTCACGTTGAAGTTGTAGCCGCTTCGGCGGTCGTGATACGTATCGATGAAGAGCAGTACCTGGTCGTTCGGCGGACCGTCCGTGTCACGGCGCGCGAGCAATCGCACGATGCTGTCCGGGTGCTCGTCAAACGACCGGACGAGGACGTAGAGGGCGTGATCGTCATACAGGATGCGCGCCTCCGTGCGAATCGTCGGGGCGGCGTCCTCGCGCGGGGAAAACATGCGAAACGCGCGGATCACCGGGGCTGAACCCCACACCGAGTCATCGTCACGCCCGTCGATCTTCGGCGGGGCGCTGGCGCGAGCTGCGACTCCGAGGCTCGTCGAATCGGCACCCGGTCGAGTCTGGGCAACCGCGGCGGGCGATCGGGCCGCCAGCATCGCGACCGCAGTGACCACCCACCAGCACTGCGCAACCCACCCGAGCATCCCCGATCGCTGCGCAACGCTCATCAGTCGATGTGGGTTGTGTCCGCTTCCCACCTGCGCCGGGTCTGCTGTTTGGGTTGTGTCGCTGGACATGTTTCACTCTTCGCTTCGGGTTGTTGAACCGTATGCTCCCTGTGGCAGACAGTGTATGCGCGTGCTTCCATCCGCCAAAAACACGATTCCCTCATCGGAATCGCCGATGAGCGGTCCAAACCGGCCAAAGAGGCAAGACATCGGCCCAGGACACCGGTCCCCTTATTCCGACACGAGGCTCGTCAGGAACCCCCGTATCAGGGCGTTGAAGTCCTTCGGTGCCTCCAGGTTCGGCAGGTGGCCCACGCCCGGCAACACCGCGAGTTGGGCGTTGGGGAGATTCGCCGCGAGTCTCTCCGCTTCCCGGACGGGAGTGAACACGTCTTCGGCGCCCACGACGATAACCGCGGGTGCCTGGATGCGGCGGAGGGCCGCGACATGGTCACGGCGCTCCGCACGACCTCGCAGCGCCGCCGCGGCCCCCACTGAATTCGTGGAAACGATCATCGACCGGACGTGTTCCGCAATCTCCGGATGATGTTGCAGGGTGCCCGGGCTCAGAAAGCGCGCCAGCTCTTCCTCCGCATACCACTCCATCCCCTCCTGCAGCAGCCGCTCCGCCACCCGATACCGCTGCACGTAGCCTTCGGAGGTCTCAGCCGGCGCGCTGCTCGCCGCGAGGACCAGGCCGAGGACCCGCGCCGGAAACAGACGACAGAAGTCCAGCACGATCTGGCCGCCCATCGAGAGGCCGGTGAGCACCACCCGCTCGAGTTCGAGATCATCGAGCAAGCCCGCAAGGTCGAGCGCCATTTCATCCAGCAGCACCGTGCCGGGCGTCACTCCAGAACTGCCGTACCCTCGCAGATCGGGAACCACCAGACGCGCCAGATCCTGAAGTCCGGCACACTGCGGTTGCCACATCGAGCGATTGAAGGGATGGCCATGCACCAGCAGGAGTGGAATGCCGCTGCCGACATCGTCGTAGACCATCCTGATGCCGCGGATGCGCCTGCTCGGCATGATTTCTCCGGCGAGGTGGCGGTGAGCAGGCTGAGAATCTGCGCCGCGAGTGGTGACCAGCGCGCGGTGTCAAGCGTTGAGGTGGTCGTTCCGGTTGATCTAGTGCATGTTGGAAGGGAGTACGCAGCGCTCGAGACAAACGTGGAGGAAGCTTTTCGGCCAGGGTCGACGATGCCAACAGGCACAATGTGGTGCGTTGCCCCTCGAGTGCAAAGAGCCAGTTCTATCCAGTTGGGCCAAGCCACTTGCCTCGGCGGACGGCACACCCCCGGCGACCAGAACCACGAGGACGACCAGGGCGACGACGGCACGCCACACCGGCAGCGCCTCTATCGCGGCTTCCCTCGGCGTCGTGCTCGAGGACATATTGGGCTCTCGTGGTTGATGGTCTGGTGCGGCGCACGGCGGCGGACGCGGTTGAGGTGAGCGATGACAGGCAGCGACGGGCCGGGGATGCGCGTCGGGGCAAATGGGTGGGACTCCGCGGTCGATGTGCGCCAGCTACGCGCATTGCTCGCCCTCGTCGAACACGGAAGCGTGGGCCGCGCCGCTGAGGCGCTGGGGCTGGCGCAATCGACGGTCTCGGAGGCGCTTGCGGCGCTCGACCGGGCGGTCGGTGCGCCGACCGTTCTGCGGAGACGCGGCGCGCACCGGACGGCCCTGACGGCAGCCGGCGAGGCGCTTTTGCCGTACGCGCGCCGGGTGCTCCAGGAACTCGATGCGGCGCATCTCGCCATCGCGGCCGTCACCAGAGGAGCGAGCGCAAACGTCGAGGTGATAGCCAACGAGTCGGTGAGTTCCTATCTCCTGCCGCCAGTGCTCGGCGCGCTCCGGAGGCGGTGGCCGAATACGCGCTTTGCCGTCTCGATCGCCACCTGCGAGGGAGTGCGCGCGCGCGTCGCCGAGGGAAACTGCGACCTCGGGCTCCACCTCGAGGAGGATGGCCCGACGGATCCTGCGGCCGACTCGCCACGGCCGCGGACCGGCGGTTCCCCGGAGCGGTCCGTGCTGACGCGCGGTGTCCCGCTCGTCATCTTCTCGGGGCCCGGACACCCTCTGGCGCAAGTCGCGCGGCGTGCCCCGCTCCGGCGCGACGAGATCTCACCCTTTCCATTGTTCGTGTCCGACGCGGCTGGTGACTTCTACGAGCTCCTGCGGCGCCACCTAACGGCGGGCGGGCTCTCCGGTCCACGGCTCGAGCCCGCCGGCAGCATTGATGCGGTCAAGCGTGGAGTCGCCGCGGACCCCTCGGCGCTGGGGATACTTCCTCGCTACGCGGTCGCGGAGGAGCTGCGCAACGGATTGGCGCATGCCCTGACACTAACCCCCCCGGTGCCGGGCATGCGGCTCGTCGCCCTCCTTTCCGCGGCGCGGACGCCCAGCCACCCGGCCACCACCGAGCTCCTCGATCAGCTGCGTGAAGTGCTCGGCTGAGCGTTCGAGGCCATGATGGTCACTCCAGAACCCCGCCTTGCCGAGGTGTCCGCGCTGCTCATTACGCTTGACTCCCGGGCAGCGGAACCCTTGCACCGCCAGCTCTTTCGCGGGATACGCGAAGCCATTCTCTCCAGCCGGCTGCCCGCCGGCGTCAGGGTGCCCTCCACTCGGCGGCTGGCGCAGGATCTCGGCATATCGAGGTCCACCGTTCTCGTGGCCTTCGATCAACTGGTGGCCGAGGGCTATCTCGTCGGGGCGGTCGGCTCCGGCAGTTACGTCGCCCGTCTGATCCCGGACCATCTACTGCAAGCCCGGCGCGAGGAACCTGCCCCCGTGCCGCGATGCAGCAGCTCTCCACGCCTCGCCGCTCGTAACCACGAGCTTCGCCGGTTCCTGCGCGTCCCGTCGGGACTCTCTCCGGGCGCGTTTTATACGGGCGTGCCCCCGGTCGACCAGTTCCCCTGGTCGATTTGGTGCCGGCTGGCGGCACGTCGCAACCGGCACCCCCCGAGGAAGCAGCTCTACCATGGCTCGGCCGCCGGCTACGCGGCGCTTCGCGAGGCGATCGCGGCGCATCTCGCCGCGGCGCGGGGTGTGCGCTGCACACCGGATCAGGTGCTGGTGCTTTCATCGGCGCAGGAGGCACTGGAGCTGGTGTGCCGAGTGCTGCTGGATCCCGGCGACGCCGTGTGGCTCGAGGACCCGGGTTATCCCGGTTCGCGTGGCGCGCTGGCGGCAGCCGGGGCCAGGATCGTTCCGGTGCCGGTCGACGGAGAGGGTTTGATCGTGGAACGGGGCCTGGCCGCGGAGCCGCGCGCCGGGCTCGCGCTGGTGACCCCCTCGCATCAATACCCGACCGGCGTCACACTCAGTCTGGAGCGACGTCTTGCCCTGCTCCAGTGGGCCAACCGGACCGGCGCCTGGATCGTGGAGGACGACTATGACAGCGAGTATCGCTATGCCGGGCGGCCACTCACGGCGCTGCAGGGACTCGACCCCGCCGGGCGCGTGCTCTACATCGGCACCTTCAACAAGACGCTCTTCCCCGCCCTGCGAATCGGCTACCTGGTAGCGCCCGAGAACCTCGTTGAGTGGCTCCTCCCGATGCGCGGGGTCGGAGGGCAGCACACGCCGACCCTCGATCAGATGACCCTGGCCGATTTCATGGTGGAGGGCCATTACGCCCGTCATCTGCGGCGCCTGCGGATGGTCTGCCGGGAGCGGCGGGACACTCTGCTCGCCGCCGCGAAACGCGAGCTTCCCGATCTGCTCGAGATCACCCACTCGGAAACCGGACTTCACACGGTCGGCTGGTTGCCGCACGGGGTCGATGACATGCAGGCGTGCGCCGCGGCGCTTGGTCAGGGCGTGGAGGCCTCCGCGTTGAGCACCTACCACATGGGGCCGTGTGCCCGAGGCGGTCTTCTGCTCGGCTATGGCGGGGTGAAGCCGCAGGAGATCGACGAGGGGATGCGCCGACTCGCCGCGGCTATCCGCGCCCCCGGAGTGGCACGAGATCCGCGTTGAATGGCATGGCTCCCTCCGCGTCAAATGGCTCTTCTCAAGATGACGGTGAACTAGCAACCTTGCCGTGAGCTGTCGCGATGGCGTGAACCCGTCCCGCCCGGTGAGCCTTGGCGGATGCGACGGACATGGGCCCATTCGCCACGGGAGGGCGATGCGTGCGCAAGTCGCGATCGGGATGGCTGCTCGCGTTCGGTTCCGCCGTCACCGCGACGGCGGCCTTCCGGGCCTCCGGGGCGGGCCCGGTTCCCTATCCCGACGGCTATCGGCACTGGGTGCACGTCAAGAGCGAGCTCATCGGGCCCGGACGCCCGTCCCATGGACTCCACCACATCTACGCCAACGACAAGGCCCTCCTCGGGTACCGGACCGGCCGCTTTCCGGACGGCTCGGTGCTGGTCTTCGACCTGCTCGAGGTCGCCACGGCGGACGACGTGACCGTCGAAGCCTCCCGCCGTCTCATTGACGTCATGCACAAGGACAGCAACCGGTTCGCGGATGGCGGCGGCTGGGGTTTTGAGGAATTTCGCGGCAACAGCCGGGATCCGGCGCTGGACGCGCCGGCGCGGATGGGGTGTCTGCAGTGCCACACCAAGAAGAAGGACCGGGACTTCGTGTTCAGCGAGTTTCGACGGTAAGTACAACCAAATGGTTGACTAATTCGAACTTTGCGGTTATTCTCAACCATATGGTTGAGCAACACACCGCGACCCTGAATGCCGTCTTCCGCGCCCTGGGCGACCCCACCCGCCGCGCGATGCTGCGCCGCCTCTCGGGCGGCGAGCGGAGCGTCGGTGAGCTGGCGAGGCCGTTCCGGATGTCGCTGGCCGCTGCTTCGAAGCACGTCAAAAGCCTGGAGCGTGCCGGGCTGGTGCGTCGCACCGTTCAGGGCCGCACCCACCTCTGCCGACTGGACGCCAAGCGGCTCGCGGAGGCGCAGCGATGGCTCTCGTACTACCAGCGCTTCTGGACCGAGCGGCTCGATGCGCTCGAGGCCATGTTCGCTCCCCGGGGACGCGACGCGGAGCAAACGAACGTCAAGCGGAGGTCACGATGAAGATCGATCTCACGAGTGTCATGGTGGATGACCAGGCCAAGGCCCTGAAGTTCTATACGGAGGTTCTGGGGTTCGTGAAGAAACTCGACCTGCCGATGGGGGAGGCCAGGTGGTTGACGGTCGTCTCGCCCGAACGACCCGACGACATCCAGCTGCTGCTGGAGCCAACGGCTTTCGCGCCAGCCAGGCCATACCAGAAGGCCCTCTTCGAGGCTGGCATCCCGGCTATGTCATTCGGGGTTACCGATGTTCAAGGGGAATACCACAGAATGACCAGGCTGGGTGTGGAGTTCCGCTCCACGCCGACACAGACGGGACCGGTCATCACCGCGGTCTTTGACGATACGTGTGGCAACCTCATCCAACTCCACCAGGTCTGATCGTCCGATCCCATAGGGGAAGAAAATGAGCGCCGCCTCGCCGCCCGACGCGCAGTCGATCACCCTCGTACGCACCATCGCCGCACCCGTCGCCGAAGTATTCAGGGCGTGGACCGACCCGGCCCTGATGCGACGATGGCTCGCTCCCGCGTTTTGCAAGGTTGCCGAAGTCAGCGCAGACGCGCGGCCAGGGGGGACCTACCGCATCGTGGTGGTCGGCCCCTTCGGCGGCAGACACGTCACTACCGGCGAGTATCGCGAAGTCGTGCAGAACAAGCGCCTGGTGCAAACCTGGGTACTGGAGGGCAAGGACCCGGTGGTCGATCGCTACCCGACGCTTCTTACCGTCGAATTCCGCGGGGCCGGCCCGAGTAGCACCGAGATCACCATTCGCCAGGACCAGTTGCTCACACGGGCGGACCGTTCGGGCAACCGTATGGGCTGGCGGCTCTGCCTGAACAAGCTTGACGCGCTCTTAAAGCGCAAGAAATGATCAGGTGGAGCGCGATGGCGGTAATTGCGTGGAACGTACCTTTCCTCGACTCCGGCCCGCGATGCAACCGCGTGGATCGCCCCGGCGGAGGTTTCGATCAACTCCCGCGTCAGGATTGAGACTCCGTGGCGGACCTCGGTTGGCGGGCAAACCACGCGACCCCCCCGAACAGGATCCCACCAGTGAGAAAGGTCGGCCACCAGACGGGATCCGAGGTGCCATCGACGACCAATCCCGCCACTCCGCGGAGGCTTAGCATCCCGCAGGCGATCCACGCGGCCGTATGGGGTATCCATCGTCGAACAGTTTGGCCACGAGGCCGGAGCAGGGTGAGTGCGACGAGGACAGCCACGACGCTGAGCAGGACGACGATCACGTCGTAGAAGTAGCGCCATGCCGAGGACATAAAAAGGCGGTAGTTAGCCTCACCGCCAGGGAATCCAGCGGGGATGCCAAGGGCCCACCAGGTGTGCGGTGCGGCAAATACGACGGCCCATACGCAGGCCGCGTAACTGATCCAGCGCACGTGACGGGGACGCACTTGCAGGTATTCGTCGAGTTCCTGTGGGCACTTCCTAGCACGCCGGAACACTACTCGCGGCCTTGAATGACGCGTTCAATTGGTGCTGTCGCTAAGGCTCTGCGCCTCTGCTGCGGAGGTCTGCGCGTCCGCCGCCGACCCCTCCCAAAGATACCCGGCGGCGGCCGATGCGCTTGGCCACATCACGCTACTCTTCGGCGATCGGGTCCCGGCCGTTCAATGACAACGGCTCATACACAGAATTTCTGACAGGCCCTGGCCTGGAAGCCACGGTGCCTCACTCGTAAGCTTCTGACGCCATCGCATGCAAGCCTACCTCGCCAGCAACTGCCTCCGGAGCTGCGCCAGCCTGCGCCGCACCGAGCCGTCCAGCACCCGGTCTCCCACCCGGACAATGGC
>CAZHSO010000081.1:0-12759 GCA_964535105.1 uncultured Gemmatimonas sp. | reverse complement strand
ATCGGCCCGGTGGGTCTCGAGCTGTCGCTCATGAGTCTCATTGGTGTGGCGCTGGCGTACCTGGTCGCCAAGTCGCTCTTCTAGCGGGCCGCGCGGGGGACCTATGGGCAATCTCGGCTTTACCGAAATCATGATCATCCTGCTGGTGGTGCTGCTGGTCTTCGGGGCCAAGCGCCTCCCGGAGATCGGCGCCTCCATGGGGAAGGGAATTCGCGAGTTCAAGAAGAGCATCTCCGACGCCGGCGAATCGGTGACCCAGCTCCCCGACGACCGGAACGCTCCTCCCCGGCACCTCGACGCCCCACCGCAATCGGCACAGACCAGCGGGGAGCCGAAGCGCCTCTCGCAGTAAGCGCGCAGCATCCCGAAACACAAAGGCGGTCCGGCCATCGGCCGGACCGCCTTGTACTTCCCCCCAACCCCCACCCCCCCAAACCTCCCAACCCGCAACTATCAGGGCACCGGCGCCGGCGCGTTCGCCGCCGCCTGGGCGTTGGTCGTGTAAATGTCGGAGCGGCGGTCCACGACCTTTGCGCTGCTCCGGAGGGCCGCGACGTACGCCCGGACACGGTTCTGCCGGGCTCCCTGCAGCGCGGCGGCACGGATCTGCACCAGAGTCTTCGCGAACTCCGCCGAATCGGCGGGAATCCGCTCGAGGCCCTCGAAGAGATAGACACCGTCCTCCACCCGCACCGGCCCGGCGATTCCGCCGGCCGGCGCACCGAACGCGGCGCCGATCAGCTTCGGCTCCGGTAATCCCGTGCTGAGCCGCGCCACCGGACCGAGCTCCCGATAGCTGAGCCCGGGGCCCTGGACGAGATCCTTGAGGTGCTTCCCCTTCCGCGCTTCTTCGGCAAGGCGGTTCGCCACCGCCTCCGCAGCCGCCTGCTTCCTGGCGAGCCGCGCCCGCGCTTCGACCTCGCTGCGAATTGATGCGAGGGGCGGAATCCCCTCCTCCTGCAAGCTGTCGAGCCGGACGACGACGTACGCGCGCTCGGCTTCGAGCACCGGACTCTGCTCACCAGGCTTTGCCTGGAACGCCCAGATGCTCGCATCGGCAATGCGCCCCGTCTCCTCACCGATCACCGCGCCCCCCTGCACGATGGGACCGGCGGTGCGAATCGGAAGCGTGAGCGCGGTTGCCGCGCTGTCGAGCGCGGATTGCTCCAGCCGCTCCGCCGCGAGCTGCTCGAGCGAATCGGCGCGGCGGTCGAGCTCCTGGCGGTGCGCGCCCGCGACTTCGATCGGAATCAGGATGTGCCGGGCCATGAAGGCGTCGCCCTTGCGACTCTCCACCTCGATGAGGTGCCAGCCGAAGAGGCTCCGCACCGGCTGGGACAGCGTCTTGAGCGGGAGCGAAAGCGCCGCCGCCGCAAAGCTCGGATCGACGGCGCTCTTGTTCATTTCGCCGAGATCGCCGCCGCTCTTGCCGGATAGCGTGTCGGCCGACTCGCGCCGCGCCACATCCGCGAACGGCGCGCCGCCGGCGATCTCTTCCCGCAGGGCGCGGGCGCGGGCCAGCGCGGCAGCAGAGTCGGAGGCGTCGGGGAGACGGGGCAGGGAGAGATAACTGAGATAGGCGGCACGGGGACGCTTGAATTCGTCCGGATGCGCGCGATAGTAGCTCTCGACTTCTTCGACGGTGACGGGCGCCGCGTCATCCGGGATGGCGGTCGCCGGATTCACCACGAGGATTCCCATCCGGATCATCTCGCGTTCGTCGCGATACCGTTCCCAGAGCGCCGCATCCGACAGATACACATCGCCGATCACACCGCGAATGAGCTTGCCGCGCATGATCTCACCGCGATACCGGTCCTCCAGCATCGGGATGAACTGTTGCCCCGAGGCCGACTGGAGCCAGCGGTGATACTTCGCCTGATCGAATTGTCCGTCGGTTTGAAATTCCGGGTTCTGCGCGAGCTCCCGAAGCGGTTGAGCCTTGATCGCTTCGGCCACCTCCACCGAGGTCGCCCGAATTCCGTGACGGGCGTATTCGGCACGGAAAATGAGGTCCTGGACGAACTGATCCCAGACCTGGTCGCGGACTTGGGCAACCTCCTCAAGGCTCAGCGAGGCACCACTTTGGCGCTGCCTTGCGTCGATGGCCTGCTGGACGGCGGCCTGAAAAGTCCGAGCGTCCACTGATTCGCCGTTGACCTTGCCGACGGAAGTCGTTGTCAGCATGCCACCTCCGCCGCCGAGGCCGGACAGGTCATAGACCAACCAGATGAAGAATGCAATCGTCGTCACCAGGATGATCGGCTTGGCGGCGCTGCGAAAAAATTGCATCATGAGAGGGAACCGGTCCGATTTGCCTAAGGGTATGAAGCCCTGAAGCTTAACGGACTGGGGAGGGCATCTCAAGGATGGCGAACCGTGCTCCGCCAGGCGAGGTTTGGGGCGCTGCCGGTCGACTGAACGGCTCACACTTGGAGTATCGCGGGCCATGGCTGCTTCCGGCGAAATCGAAAAACTCGAACGGCGCTGGGCCGAAAACCAGCTGGGGCTGACCTTCGCCCCCCTGGCGGAGGCCTACCGGAAGGCGGGGGATCCCGAGCGCGCGCTGCTACTGCTGCAGACCGGGATGACCCAGCATCCCAACTACATCCCCGCTCAAATCGTGAGAGGCCGCTGCTACCTCGATACCCAGTCCCACGGAGAGGCGGAGCTCTCCTTCCTGCGGGTGACCGAGCTCGATCCGGAAAATGTCATCGCCCTGAAGAGCCTGGCGGAGATCTCGGAGCGCGCAGGCCGGCTCCCCGAAGCGATGCGCCGTCTCGAAATCCTGCTCGACATCGATCGCAACAACGAAGAGGCGCGCGGCCAGCTCGACCGGGTGCGTGAGGTCTTCGCTTCCCAGAATGCCGCGCCGGTGGCTCTCCCGGAAGCGCATCCCGAGGTGCCGACCGCACTGGAGCAGGCGGCCGAGCTCCCGATTATGGAGTTCATCGCCGAAGAGCCCGCTCCCTCTCCCGCGCTCGCCGAGCTGCCCGCGCCGGTGTTCGCCAGCGAGTTCCAGCTGCGGAACGATGCCGAAGCCCTGCTTCCCACGGACGATCGTTTCGAGGATGTTGTGCTCTCGGAAGAAGCCGAGCTCGAAGTGCGCGAGCCGGCCGGCGGGGAGCACGGCGAGGAGTCGTTCGTGCTGAGCGTCGGCGATTTTTCCTCCCCGATGGTGTACGAGCCGCCGCCGGAAGCGGTTCAGGAGCCGGAGTCGGTCCCGGAGGAATTGGACGCGGAAGTCTCGCCGGTGGTCCTGGAGGTGGCTGTCCCCATCGTGGATGTCCAGCCACCTCCCCCGGCGGCCGATTCGTCGGAGTCGTTCCTGCCGCCGCCACCCGCATCAGACGCCGAGGCCTCTCCGGAGAGCGAAGAAACCGACGCGCCTGCACCCCCCGGCGAGCCGGAGCTTGTCGTCACTGAGACGATGGCCGAGATCTTCCTCCGCCAGGGTCACCGCGAGCTCGCCCTCGCCGTCTACACCCAGCTGTCGCTGCGCGAGCCCGGCAACGACCGGATCGCAGCGGCGGCCGCCTCGCTTCAGCAGGAGCTGTCTCCCCTCGCGCCCCCTCCTCTCCCCGAGGAGCCGGCGCCCCGATTCGCCGCGACGGAGACGGGCGGGCGCTCGGTCCACAGCCTTTTCGGCGCGCTCCTTTCCGCGAGCCGCCCCGCCGTGGCGACCGCCATTCATCCACCGGCCTTCGAGGCGCCGAGGCGCCCTGCCGGCGAGCCGACCCGCCCGGCGCAAGACGCCCTGAGTCTGAGCGCGGTCTTCGGAGATGAAGCGTCTCCCTCGGGCCCCGCGGCGACTCCAGCCGAATCGGCTGGAGAGCCGAGCTTCGACGAGTTCTTCGCGCCCGGGGCCTCCGCCGAAAGCGAGCTCCCGAAATCGCCGGGGACCGAGTCGGCCGCGGCGGCGTCTCAGGTGCCCGAGGATCTCGAGCAATTCAACGCCTGGCTGCGCGGTCTCAAGCGCTAAATGCGGGTCACGGTTCTCAACGGCCCCAACCTCAACCTCCTGGGCACCCGCGAACCCGCGATCTACGGCACGACCACCCTTGCTACGATCGAGGCGATGCTTCGTGCCGAAGCCGGCCGCCTCGGCGCCTCGCTCCGATTCCTCCAAAGCAACCACGAAGGCACCCTGATCGACGAGATCCAGGCGCTGCCCGCCACCGCGGACGGACTCATCCTCAACGCGGCGGCGTACTCCCATTCCAGTCTCGCTATTCGCGACGCGCTGCTCGCCGTGGCGGTGCCGTTCGTCGAGGTGCACCTCACCGACGTCGCCGTGCGTGAAGAGGCCCGCCGCCGGCTGCTCTTCGCGGATCTCGCTCTCGAGGTGATCACGGGAAAGGGGCCCGAGGGCTACCGTCTCGGGCTCGTGACGCTCTGCCGGCATCTCGGTGGGCGGTGACCGCCGCCTGGACCGGCAGGCAGCGCTTCGCCGCCGCCTCGATACCTTGGCGCTTGACGCGCTGCTGATTTCGCACGGCCCCAACGTCCGGTACCTGACCGGATTCACCGGGTCGGCGGGACTGTTGCTCCTCACGACCGATCGCACCCTCCTCATCACCGACTTCCGCTACAGCGAGCAGGCCCCCGAGGAAACCCGCGGCGCCGCCGACGTCGCCATGGAAGAGAGCAACCTCTGGGACCGGTTGCGACGGGCGCTGGAGACGGGAGCTCGCCGCCGTCTCGGCTTCGAGCGGGATCACGTCACCGTACGCGATGCCGAGCGACTCTCCCGCCTCGAGGTCGCCGAGCCGGTTCCCACCTCGGAGCTGGTCGAATCGGAGCGGGTAATCAAGGACGCGGGAGAAGTCGCCGCGATCGGCGCGGCCGCCGAGGTGGCCCAGGCCGCGCTGGCGGAGCTCCTGCCCACCCTGCGGGTCGGGGAGACGGAGCGCGAGATCGCCGCCCGTCTGGAGCTGGCGCTCCGTCGGCGGGGAAGCGAATGGCACCCATTCCAGACGATCGTCGCGGCCGGGCCGCGCAGCGCGCTCCCGCACGCGAGGGCCACCGCGCGCCCGGTCGGCCAGGGGGAATGGCTCCTGATCGACTTCGGCGCGGAGCTCGACGGCTACTGCGCTGACATCACCCGCACCATGATCGTCGGAGGCACCGCCGACGGGCGGCAGCGGGAGATTTATCGTATCGTTGCCGAGGCGCAGCGCGCCGCGATCGCGGGACTCCAGCCCGGGATGTCCGGCCGGGTGGCCGATGCGCTGGCCCGTGACGTCATCGAAGCGGCCGGTTACGGCGAGGCGTTTGGGCACTCCCTGGGGCACGGGCTCGGCCTGGAGGTTCACGAGGCCCCCCGGCTGGCTCGTACGGCGCTGGAGCCGATTCCGGCCGGGGCGGTGGTCACCGTGGAGCCGGGCATCTATCTTCAGGGCTGGGGCGGTGTGCGGATCGAGGACGATGTCCATCTCGCCGCTGACGGCGCCCATGGACTCACCGACCAACGCACCGAGCTGCTGGAACTTCATTGATTCATAACGTCCACGTCTCCCCCGGCCTCGCCGAGAGCTCATGCACCCATGAAACCGGATGAGATGAAAGAGCTCGCGCAGCTCATGCAGAATGTGCCCGGGGTGAGGGGCATCGATTTCAAGGACGTCAAACGCCTGGTCGAGCTGCTGCAGAAGTCGCCCGAAGTCGGCTCCATCGAGCTGAAGGGATGGTTCGGGACCGGCGTCCTGCTGACACGCACCGGCGCGGCCTTTCCTGTTGCGATGCCGGTCCCGTCGGCCCCGACGCAGTCGGCTCTGGCGGCGAGCGCCAGCGCTGACGCGTCCCGATCCGCTCCCCCGCCGTCCGCGGTCAAGGAGATCAAGTCTCCGATGGTCGGCACCTTCTACGCGTCGCCGGAGCCGGGGGCCGACCCCTATCTCAAGGTCGGGGCGCGGGTCGTCGCGGGGCAGACGGTCTGCATCATCGAAGCGATGAAGATCATGAACGAGATCGAAGCGGAGTTCGGCGGGGCCGTTCGGGAGATTCTGGCCGAGGACGCCCAGCCGGTCGAATTTGGCCAAGTCCTTTTCAGGGTGGATCCTCATGGCTGATCTGCCAGGGCTCGAAGGCCCTCCGGCCGCCGCGCCGTTCAACTTCAAGCAAGCGATTTCGCAGATGGTGCAGCGGGGAGGGTCCGACCTGCACCTCAAGGTGGGCCGTCCGCCCACGGTGCGGGTGAACGGGGAACTTCTCGCGCTTCCGATGCTGCCGGTGCGCCCGGAGGAGCTGAAGCACCTTGCCGAGCAGATCATGACGCCGCGGCAGGTCAAGGAGTTTGCCGAGAAGAAGGAAGCCGACTTCGCGATCGGCGTCCCCGGCGTCGGGCGGTTCCGGACCAACATCTATCAGCAGCGGGGGACGCTGGCTTTCGCCCTCCGCGCCATCCCGTACGAAGTTCGCAGCATCCGGGAGCTCCATCTTCCCGAGGTGCTGGAGACGATCGCGCTCAAGCCGCGCGGCCTGGTGCTGGTCACCGGCATTACCGGCTCGGGCAAGTCCACCGCGCTGGCCGCGATGGTGAACCACATCAACCGGCACCGCCGGGTCAACATCATCACCATCGAAGACCCGATCGAGTTCCTGCACCGCGACGCGATGGCGAACATCGCGCAGCGCGAAGTGGGCAGCGACACCCTGTCGTTCGGGTCGGCGCTCCGCCACGTGCTTCGTCAGGATCCCGACGTCATTCTTGTCGGCGAGATCCGGGACAGCGATACCCTCGACACGGCGCTCAAGGCCGCCGACACCGGCCACCTGGTGTTCTCGACGCTGCACACCACCGATACGACGCAGTCGATCAGCCGCATCATGTCGTTCTATCCGCCGCATCAGCAGGCCGAGATCCGCTCGCTCCTGTCGACCGCACTGACCGCGATCGTGAGCCTCCGGCTGATTCCCCGCGCCGACGGACGGGGCCGCGTGCCGGGATGCGAGGTGCTCATCAACACCGCCGCGGTGGCGGAAAACATCCGGACGATCGAGGCCTCGCTCAACATTCCCGATCTGATCGCCGAGGGCTCGGTCTCCTACCAGATGCAGAGCTTCGACCAGTCGCTGATGACCTGGTTCAAGGCCGGCGTGATCAGCTACGAGAGCGCACTGCACTACGCCACCAACCCCAGCGAGTTCGCCCTCCGGGCGGCGGGGGTGACCGGCACGTCGGACCGCACCTTCAGCGATCCGGAGGAGGAAGTGCAGAATCCGCAGGGGATGATGCGCGACGTGTTGCCCTGATGTTCAACAAGGTGCTCATCGCAAACCGCGGCGAAATTGCGCTGCGGGTCATTCGCGCATGCCGGGAGCTCGGGGTCCAGACCGTCGCGGTCTACAGCGAGGCCGACCGCGAGTCGCTGCACGTGCGCTTCGCCGACGACGACGTCTGCATCGGGCCACCGCCGGGCCGGCAATCCTACCTGAACATTCCGCGGATCATCGCCGCCGCCGAGATCACCGGGGCCGACGCCATCCATCCCGGCTATGGCTTCCTCGCCGAGAACGCCGAGTTCGCCCAGATCTGCAAAGCCTCAAACATCACCTTCATCGGGCCGACGGCCGAGCAGATTCAGGCGATGGGCGACAAGGCCTCGGCGCGCCGCCTGGCGCGGGAGGTGTCGATCCCGACGGTGCCCGGCTCCGAGGGGGTGCTCGAGAACGCCGAGGACGCCCTCGCGGTCGGGGAACAAATCGGATTTCCGGTCATCATCAAAGCGACCGCGGGCGGGGGTGGGAAGGGGATGCGGATCGCTCACGACGCCGAGCAGTTCACCCAGCTGTTCGGGCTGGCGCAGAACGAGGCACTGGCGGCGTTCGGGAACGGCGACGTGTACGTCGAGAAATACCTCGAACACCCGCGGCACGTGGAGATCCAGGTGGTGGGCGACACCTTCGGGCGCATCGTGCATCTCGGCGAGCGCGACTGCTCGGTACAGCGGCGGCACCAGAAGCTGATCGAGGAGAGTCCGAGCCCCGCGCTGACTCCGGAGCTGCGGCTCCGGATGGGTGAAGCGGCGGTCGCGCTCTCCGCCGCGATCGGGTACGTGGGAGCCGGCACGATCGAGTTCCTGCTCGACACCGACGGATCCTTTTATTTTATGGAGATGAACACGAGGATTCAGGTCGAGCATCCCGTCACCGAGATGGTGACCGGATTCGACCTGGTGAAGGAGCAGATCCGGGTTGCGGCGGGAGAGTCGCTCAGTTTTCCCGCCGAGATGAACGGCCTGCGCGGCCACGCCATCGAGTGCCGGGTCAACGCGGAAGATCCCTCCCGCAACTTCCAGCCGTGCCCGGGGCAGATCACCGCGTATCACCCGCCTGGCGGTCCCGGGGTCCGGGTCGACACTCATGTGTACGCGGGATACACGGTACCGCCGTTCTACGACTCCCTGCTCGCCAAAGTGATTGTCCACGGGCGCGATCGCGCCGAAGCGCTCGCGCGCATGGGCCAGGCGCTCGACAGCTTCATCCTCGAAGGCGTCACGACCACGATTCCGTTTCTGGCCCGGGTCATCCGCTCTGCCGACTTCGTCGCCGCCCGGGTGGATACCCGGTTCCTCGAACGCGAGAGCGATCTGCTCCATCCCGACATATGACGCTCGACGTGATTTTCTCTTCCGCGGGCCTCCTGCCGGCCGAGGTCGCGGGCCGGCCTGTCTTCGTCATCGACGTCCTGCGCGCCACCACGACGATCTGCGCCGCGCTCCATCATGGGGCGCGCGCGGTCGTTCCGGTGGCCACCGCCGAGGAAGCGATGCGGATGGCGCAGACCCTTGGTCCCACCGATGTCGTGCTCGTGGGCGAGCAGAACTCCGAGCGGATTCCCGGCTTCGGCCTGGGGAACAGTCCCCTGGAAATGACCGAAGCGACGGTGCGGGGCAAGACGCTCGTCATGACGACGACCAACGGGACCCGGGCCCTGCTCGTCTCCCAGGGCGCTTCCGAGGTGTACGTCGCCGGCGCGGTAAATCTCGCGCTGGCCGGCGCGCGGGCGCGCGAGCTGCTGCGCTCGCGCCGCGATCTCGTCATCCTGTGCGCCGGCAAGGAATCGAGCTTCGGCCTCGATGATGCCTACACCGCGGGACGGCTGGTGCTCGAGGCGCTCGAGGGACGCCGCCGCCGGAAGGGCCTCAACGACGCCGCGCTGGTGGCCGTCGATCTGGTGCGCCGTTACGGCGACCGATGGGAGCGCCCCTTGACCTTCTCCGCCGCGGGCCGGCAGCTGGCCAAGCTTGGAATGCCGGCCGATGTGGCGGATGCAGGCCGCGAGAACGCCTATCCGGTGCTGCCGATCTTCCACGACCGGCGGGTCACCGTCGCCCCAGCCGGCATTCCGACCGCCGCCTCGTGAGACCCGAGGACCGCCGCCGTCTCGGCGCGATCGCGGCACTGGTACTCGGGATCTTTCTCGGGCTCACGCTCATCCGCGCCGTGCCCACCGGGCCGCTCGGGCGCGGACTCGGCGCGTTCCTCTGGCGCACACTGGGCGCCGGCGCGATCGGGCTTCCCCTGCTCGGCCTTGGGCTCGCTCTCGCCGGGTTCGATCGCCTCCCTCGTCTGGACATGAAGCGGGTCGGGCTCCTCGTTGGGGGCCTCGCCCTCCTGGCGCCGTTCACGTTTGCCGTGATCACCGACGTCCCCGCCGCCGCCTTCGATCCTCCTCTCGCGGACTGGGCGCTTGCCGCGCGCGCCAGCGGCCTGCTGCCGGGTCTCGCCGCGCGGGGTGTGCTCCAGCTGATCGGGCAACCGGGAGGGCTCCTGCTCGCCTTCCTGGCGCTCTGCGCGCTCACGCTGGCGACCCTCGCGTGGCATCCGCTGCGTCGGCTGGAGAAGCGGGCGGACGGTGGGACCGGGACGGCTGGACGGGCAACTGCATCCACAGATTTCACAGATTACACGGATGATGACGAAACAGCTGATGAAATGGGGGCTTTTCCGGTCCTGAAATCGAAACTGACCAAGCAGCGCGACCCGAAGCAGAAGACCGAGCGTCCGCCCGTCCAGCCGTCCAGCCGTCCAGAAACCCAGCACGACAAGCTCCTCCCGCCGATCGAACTCCTCACGCCGCCGGCGCCGCAGGACAGCGCCGCCGATTCCGCGCAGCTCGACCGGCTGGGGCAGACGCTGCTCGAGACGCTCCGAATCTTCAAAGTGGAAGGGACGATCGCCGGACGCACCAGCGGACCGGTGGTCACCCAATTTGAGATCGTGCCCGCTCCCGGGGTCAAGGCGGGCCGCATCATCGCGCTGGCCGACGACCTCGCGATCACGATGCGGGCGATGAGCATCCGGGTGGCGCCGATTCCGGGTCGCGGGGCGGTCGGGGTCGAGGTGCCGAATCCGACTGCCCGGTTGGTCACCCTGCGCGAGCTGCTCGAGACGCCGGAATGGGACCGCTCCCGGGCGGTCATGCCGATGGCGCTGGGGCGGGACCTCGAGGGCAAGCCGGTGGTTACCGATCTGGCCAGGATGCCCCACTTGCTCATCGCCGGCGCCACCGGGTCGGGCAAGTCGGTCGCGATCAACACGATCATCACCGGGCTGGTCTACAAGTACACTCCGGCCGACCTCCGGATGCTGATGATCGATCCGAAGATGGTCGAGCTCTCGATGTACAACGCGCTGCCCCATCTCCGGCACCCCGTTGTCACCAATAACCATGATGCCGCGCGGGTGCTCAAGTGGGCGGTGCACGAGATGAGTCGCCGCTACGAGCTGCTGCACGCCAACGGCGCCCGCAACCTCGCGGATTTCAACCGCAAGGTCGAAGAAGGCAGGCCGCTCCGGCATCCGTCGAAGCCGCCGTCGTCGCTGGCCGCGATCAGCGCCGAGTCGGAAACGACCGCCCCCGAGACGCGGGACGAGGTCTACACTGAGGGACGGCTACCGCATTTGGTAATCGTGGTGGACGAGCTGGCCGATCTGATGATGACGGTGCAGGGCGAAGTGGAGACGCCGCTGGCGCTGCTCGCGCAGAAGGCGCGCGCGATCGGACTCCACCTGATTCTGGCCACGCAGCGCCCGTCGGTGAACGTCATCACCGGGCTGATCAAGGCGAATTTCCCGAGCCGGATCGCGTTTCGAGTGGCCTCCAAGGTCGACAGTCGCACCATCCTCGACGGGAACGGCGCCGAGGCGCTTCTCGGTAACGGCGATATGCTCTTTCTTCCCCCGGGCAAGAGCGAACCGCTGCGGATTCAGGGCGCCTTCATCGGGACCGAGGAAACCGAGCGGCTCATGGAATGGTTCAAGGACCGGCGGGAAGCGCTGGCCCGGGAGCGGCGCGCCGAGGAGGACATCCTCGTATTCATGCGCGCCCGGGAAGCGGAGGAGGAAGGCGGGGAGGCTGGCGCCGACGAGGGCGAGCGCGACGCGCTGTTCCGGGAAGCCGCCGAAGCCTGCATCCAGAATCAGGGAGGCTCCACCTCGCTGCTGCAGCGCCGGCTCCGGATCGGCTACGGCCGCGCGGCGAGGGTCATCGACCAGCTGCACGCCGCGGGAATTCTGGGGCCCCCCGACGGCAGCAGGCCGCGCGAAGTGCTCATCGGACTCTCCCAGCTGGAGGAGTACTGCTCCTAGGCGCCGCTGCGTCGAAACGATGCCATCCGGCGCGGTTCCGGTGATGGAGCGGCGCCCGACCCGCCGTAGACTCGGCCCATGGCAAAACCCCGCACGACCATCCCTGTCGAGCAATGGACCGATCCCAGGCATCGCCGGGGCTACGCAGGGGAGCGAATCGCCATCGCGCACCTGCTGCAGTCGGGTTGGCGTATCGAGGCCCATCGCTTCCGGCTCGGACATCACGACGTGGATCTCGTGGCCCGGCTTGGGAACCTGGTCGCCTTCATCGAGGTCAAAACCCGCTCCTCGCTTCGCTTCGGACATCCGGAGGAGGCAGTCAGTCACCGAAAACGCGCCGTGCTCTGCCGCCTCGCCGAGCTCTGGCGGGTGCGGTTCGGGCTCCCCTCCGACCGGTACCGGTTCGACTTCATCGCCATCGAGGAAGGTCCCGATCCTTCCACTTCTCCCCAGGTACGGCACATAGAGAATGCCTGGGCTGCTGTGGAAAAGTGAAAAAGTGCCGTCTTGTTTCGGCTAATGTTCGGCATTACATTGATGGAAGTGCACCTGTGACGCAAAATCAACCACAATCTTACAATAGGGGTTCCAATGGCCGTCCCGGACGTCAAGGAAGTCAAAATCGACGCCGAGCGTCGTAAGGCGCTCAATCTGGCCATCGCTCAGATCGAGAAGCAGCTGGGCAAGGGCTCGATCATGCGGATGGGGTCGGAAGGCCCGCGGCAACGGGTCCAGGCGATTTCCACCGGCGCCATCAATCTGGATGCGGCCATCGGCATCGGTGGTGTTCCGCGAGGCCGGATTACCGAGATCTACGGACCCGAGTCGTCGGGCAAGACCACGCTGACGCTCCATCTCGCGGCGAATGTCCAGCGGACTGGGGGAGTCGCGGCGTATGTCGACGCCGAGCACGCCCTCGACGTCGAGTACGTCAAGAAGCTCGGCGTGGACATCGACAACCTCCTGGTCTCCCAGCCCGATACCGGGGAGCAGGCGCTCGAGATCGTGGAAATCCTGGTGCGCTCGGGTGCGGTCGATCTCGTGGTGATCGACTCGGTGGCGGCGCTGGTGCCGAAGCAGGAAATCGAAGGTGACATGGGCGACAGCCACATGGGGCTGCAGGCCCGGCTGATGAGCCAGGCGCTGCGCAAGCTTGCCGGCGCC
>CAZHSO010000080.1:0-13400 GCA_964535105.1 uncultured Gemmatimonas sp. | reverse complement strand
ACCCGGCCATCCGGCCGGGCTTGACAGGGCACGCCACTTCACAGAAATCTGTGGGCCCCTCGGCACCGCAGCAGGGCGCGCTTTCGGCGGTGACCTGCCCACAAAACCGTCGCCTATGCTGTCGAATGACTGACTGCTTTATGCTGTTACTTGGCCATTGAGACTGAGCACTAACGACCGCGATAAAACGAACCAGCCCGCGACGAATCGGTGACAGCCGTCGGGTGCGTCCTCGCCACCTTGCGTCATGCGACGCGGGGTGACCTTGCTCGAGCTGGTGGTAGTCCTGGCGATCATCGGGGTGCTCGCCGGGGTGGTCGCTCCGGGAGCGTCGCTCCTCGCCGACCGGGTGACGGTGGAGCACGAGGCGGCGCGAATCCTCTCCGCCTACCGCTCCGCCTGGCTCACCGCACGGATGCAGCATCGTCTCGTACTGCTCCGCATCACCGCCGACAGCCTCGCCATCCGTACCGTACTCACCGCCGGCGCGGCCGAAACCACGCTGACCTGGGTCACGCCGGGTCCCGCCGTGGCCGGCGTTTCTCTGACCAGTCCGTCGCACACCACCGTGTTTGCTCCCGATGGCGTCGCGATGGGGTTATCCAACACCAGTCACAAGCTGCAAAAGGGCGGGGCAAAGCGGCAGGTGGTGGTTTCGAGATTGGGGCGGGTGCGGATCTCCCCCTAGGGAACCTCTGAACAAGTCCGTGCGAGCCTCCTGGGGCGGCGAAGCTATCCCGGAAAACGCCACACGCGGGTTGGCTCCTAGTGCCCAACCAAGTAGCCCACAGATAACACAGATGAACAGAACGGATGGTTTCCGGCAAAGGAGCGCTCGTGTGGCGCCTATCCATCGGTTTTTTATCGGTGACATCTGTGGGCCCATGGTCATCGGACACCGTCGTCCGCCGGCAGGATCGCGAGAGAATCTGCTCAGCTTCGGCCCTCCGAGCCTCGCGAGGACCTATGCAGAGCTTCCCTAGGGAGTAGCGAAGTGCGAAGAGGGAAAGGCCGTCCCCTCCTCGCTCTTCGCTACTCGCTACTCGCTACTACTTGAACGTGATATCCAGGCGCACAACGATATCGCGGTGCATCTTGAACACGAGGAACCGTGTCAGCTTGTCGATCTTGTAATCGTGGAGGTCCATGGCGATTTCGGCCGCCGTGACGTGAATCCCCTCGGCTGAGCGCACCACCGTCGCCTTCACTTGCTCGGCACGCTTCACGCCGTGGATCACGAAATTGCCGGCGAGCACCACCCCGGCGCTGTCGCCGCGCTCCCACTCGGGGGTCACGCCGGTGAGCTCGAAGCGAATCGTCGGGAAGATCGAGGCCTCCATCGTCTTGAGGAGGTCACGGTCTCTGCGGTCGTTTCCGGTCTTGAGAGTGGTGACCGGCGCTTCGACCCACCCACGCACCTCGGCGAGGGTCGAGCCGCTTGTCATTTGTCCGCGCACGGCGCTCGTCGTCCCGGTGAAGTCCCCGAGCGTCGATTTTCCGTCGAAGCTCAAGGTCCCCTGAACGACTTCGGCATCGGGCCAGTCCCGCTGTGCCGCTCCGGAACTGCCCGTACTCAGGGCGAGAAACATGATGACGGCGCCGAGGCGCACGTCAAACTTCCGATTCGACCGGTGCCTCGAGGCGGTACCGCCGGATCTTCGCGAGCAGCGTTGACCGGGCCAGACCCAGGAGCTGGGCCGCCTTCCGCCGATTGCCCGAGGTGTAACGGAGCATGGCCGCGATCTGCCGGCGCTCCACCACTTCGAGCGATTCGGGCGCCGGCTCAGTCTCACCCAGCGCCTCCCGCAACCGATGCAAATCCAGCTCAGGCAGCTCCAGATCGACCACCAGAAGCCCGGGGCCACCCTCGCCGATGCCGGCGAGCTCGGCTGCACGCGCTCCGCGGGACTCGATCGTAACACTGCTGCCCCCGCTCCTTAATGTTTCGGCCAGTCGCGCCGCGCGCTCGGCATCGGCGCTCACTACCAGTACTGGCCGGGGTTCCTTCGAGGCCATGGCTTTCCCCCGTCCTTCATCAGTATATACTTGCGCCATCGCAGGATCGGACTCGCGGTGGGTACGACCCCAGCTCCTCGTCTCCGCCTTCTGACTGGCATTGCCTGATTGCGACACACTGACCTCCCCCGGCTCAAGCCCGGTGACCGTGTCCAGGATCCGTTCCTCGTACTGGACGTGGAGACGCGCGGGGGCGACCATCCCCACACGGTCCTGACGCTCGGAAACTCGACCGGAAGGATTCAGACCGCTCCATTCTGGGCCGAAGATCAGGCCAAAATCGCCGGAATAGCCAAGCGGGCCATCGTCCAGGTAATCGGCGACGTGGTCACCTACCGGGAGAAGCGACAGCTCAAAGTCACCTCCGTACGGGTGCTTCCGGCCGGAACGGTGGAGCCCAACCGGCTCCTCCCGTCGGTCGGAGACGTCGAGCGCTACTGGGCGTACCTCGACCGGCTCAGGGGGGACATCCGGGGGCCGCGGCTGCGGGCGGTGCTGGACCTGTTTTACGAAGATCCGGAGTTCCGCCAACGATACGAGGAGTGCCCCGGAAGCACCTCCGGCCATCATGCCGAGCTGGGTGGACTGCTCAAGCACACCGTCGAGGTCGCCGCGATCGCGGTGGCCATTGCCAAGGCCGCCGGCGCCGATCAGGAGCTGGTGGTGGCGGGGGTGCTGCTTCACGATATCGGCAAACTGGAAGCCTACCGCTGGGATGGAGCCTTCGACGCCACGGACCTGAACGCGCTCCACGGGCACGTGGTGCTCGGGGCGCTCATGCTGGAGCGCGCGGTCCGGAGCGCCTCACCCGCACCCTGCACCGAGCTCGAGCTCGCAATCCTTACGCATCTGATTCTCTCCCATCATGGCAAGCTGGAGTTCGGATCCCCGGTGCCGCCGATCACCCTCGAGGCGGAGGTGCTGCACCATGCCGATCTCGCGAGCGCGCGGACGGCGAGCGTCGCGGAGACGACATTCAAGAGTGATTGGGGACGCGCGAGCGAGTAGCGAAGCGCGAAGCGCGAAGCGGCTGTTCCCTAGCATAAAAACAGGAACGGCCGCACAGCTTTCGCTGACACGGCCGTCCCACGCATGGACCGGCTGGAGTCGGGGCTTACGCCGCCGTTCTTCTCTTTTCTCGCCACCGTTTGGCTGATTCGCCGTTCGGGAGGGCGAAGAAAGGCCCCAGTGTTGATTACCAGGCCGGATGGCCGTCCCACCTGGTTCGTCCACGCAAGCGCTGCGAGTCGGATCGGGTCGCGGACCGACCCTTCGCACTGCGCTCCGAGGCGCTACGTCGGAGCGGGTGGTGCACGCGACTGGCCCCACCTGTTCGGGCCGGGTGATCACCAGGTTCATCGATGTCCGGAGTGAGCGAGCACCCCGATCATCTCCCCTGCCGAGTCGCCCCGAACTGTCGCCGCCTTACAGTAGCCTCTTGGGGAGGCCGCCACGAAGCGACCCCCCCAAGATATGGCCCCATCGAAATCGCGCAAGTGCCTGATTTTATTCGGTTTACACCACTTCGGCGTGGGGATAATGTGGAGACGGAAGTGGCGTGGAATAAGGACTAACGAGGGGCTCGACACATGGTGTGGAAATGTTGATCCACAGCGCACGGGGAAGGGGGAAAACACTGGGAAGGGGGAACACACGGGGAAGGGGGAAAGGGCAGGTCCCCTTCCCCCCTCCCCCTTCCCCCCTTTCCCCTTCCCCAAAGCTTCAGCTTTCCAGCCCCACCTCGATATACCGATACGACGGCTCCGCATCCAACCCGCCAAACAGCGCCCCCGCCGAGCTTGCGGCGAACCAGCCGCCGATCAGCAGATGCTCGGAGCCGAGGGCCTGCACGATGGGGCGGAACCAGCGGCGGAGATGACGAATCTCGGGAGCGCGATTGCCCAGGAGCGCCATGAGCGCGCCGCTGCCGGACGTGGCGCGGAGAAAGTGCGCCAGCGCGTGGGCACGCTGGGAAAACTCGACCGCTTTCACCCCGGGCTCGTCGAAGAGAACTCGCCCCTCGAAGACATCCATCGGCGGCGCATCGAGCCGGGGTCCCAGATAGACGAACTGTCGCCCACCATCGGCGAGCTTTCGCTCGACGACAGCGGCCGCGGTTTCGCTGGTGAGCCGCGCGGCGTGCAGCAGATCATCGTCCGGGAGCAGCCCCACCGCGGCGGTCCACTCGAGCGCGGCGAGCGCCGTTTCCACCGGGCATCCCGCCACGTTATCGAAGGCAAGCAGACGCGGCGCCTGATCGGCCCGAAGGATCAGGTGCGCGAGGCCCTCGGTGCGGTCGAGGAAGGTGCGGACGGTCAGGGTGCCCGGGGTTGCCATAATGGGAAGCTTAAGGTCGGGATTGGATATTGACAAATCTCCATTCGCGGGGAACTTCTCCGATTCATGGTCGGCGGCCCGGGTGAAGACCGGGTCGCCGCGCCACGTTCTCCCCGAGCCGCGAGGCTCCCAGCTGATGAGGTCGTAGCAATGGCGAATGGCACGGTGAAGTGGTTCAATGACGCGAAGGGCTTCGGGTTCATCGCGCAGGATGGCGGCAAGGATGTGTTCGTCCACCACACCGCCATCGTCGCCGATGGCTTCCGCTCACTCAGCGAAGGGGACTCGGTGGAGTTCGAAATCGTTGACGGACCCAAGGGACTTCAGGCTTCGAATGTGAAGCGGGTCTGATCGCGACGGAATGATGTACCAGGACCGCCGGGGCGGGGGATCGGAGCCTCCCGCGCCGGCGGTTCCGGCTTGTTAGCTTCCCCTCCATGGGAACTCCCCGCTGCCTCGTCCTTCTTGCCGTCGTCAGCCAGGATCTCCCCCCGCTCAGTTTCCACGGCTTTCGCGCCGGCATGCCGGTGCGCCAGGCCACCGCGCTGATCGAATCCATCCAGGGCCAGCTGACCTGCCGGGCTTCGACCGATGCCCGGATGCGCGAGTGCACCGGCTTCATTCCGGAGCGGGGCGTGACCCGTCCGCTTTCCGTCCTGATCTCCTCGGTACACGACTCCGCCGCGGTCATCGTGCTCTCGGGAACACCGCCCGCCGACCTCGCCCGCACCTGGATCGAGGATCTCGCCATCGACTTCGGCCGCCCCGATTATTCGGCCGCCCCGGCGACCCAGCACACCTGGCAGTGGGTCCGTCGCGGCCGGATGCTCCGGGTCATCGTCCGCAACCCCGGCGATACGCTCGAGACATCCGTCACCCTGACCCACGGGCCGTTGCTCGACGGCCTCGGACCCCCCGAAAGAAAAAAGCCGGACTGAGTCCGGCTTCGGTCGGGCGATCCTGCCCGGCGCGCGGCGCTATTTCTTCTTCCTGGCCGGCTTGGGATGCCGCTTTCGGTGGCTGTGGCGCGCGACCGCGGCCTTCGGCTTCTTGGCGACCTTCGCCTTGGCCTTAGGTCTGGACTTGGCGGCGGCCACGGGCTTCTTCGGTTTCTCCCGCTCCAGCGCCCGCTCGGCGCGCTTCTGAACGATTGCCCGGGCCTCGGCGAGCACCCGCTCACTCTCTTCTTGAGCCATCAGGTTCCGGCGCACCGCGAACTTCAGCATCTCGTCGGCGTCGGCCAGATCGAACTCCCGGGCCCGGCAGGCAGCCCGGATCAGGTTGACGATCGCGTCCGCGACGGGACTCCGGAGGACCTGGGCAATCCCCGGGAGCACCTCCATCAACGAGCTGATCTGAGTCCCACCCAACTCCGTTGCCACCTGATCGCCTCTTGGTCGCGGGGATTTTTGATCGCCGCAACGTATTGATAGGGGGGTGGCGCGTCAAGAAAACGTTTGGCAGTCGGTAGTAGTAGCTATTGGGTCACACGAAGAAATGCCGAAACACTCAATCCGTTCAGGTCAATCTCGCGACCGCTGCCGTCTACGATCTTTCCCCGATCGAAGCGGATGACCGGGGAGAGCGAAGCCGAGCTCCCGAGCTGGATCCGGAACCCGGTGCCGACTCCAACCAGTCGGGCACTTCCTGCTTGCGGGTTGGAGAATCGGCCGCCGGTCAGCGGCTCGATGGCGAGCCATGGCGTGAGCGGGATCGAGATCATGGCTTCGGCGCCCGAGAGATTTTCACGATTGCGGGCCGACACTCCGGTGGTGTCTCCCGCGCTGCGCCGGAAATTCCACGCCGCGAGTGAAAGCGTGCTGGCGCCGACCGGGGCGAGGAACCCCGCCTCGGAGACCCAGCGCGGGCCGGGGCGATATTCGCCGCGGGAGATCCCGGCTTGGCCGAACTGATCGTCGCCGAATGTGCTGTAGGTCACGCCAACCGAGAGGCGCGACTGGCCGAGGAGGCCGTCCACACCTCCGCGTATCCGGCCCTCGAGACCCGGCTTGTAGGTGATGGGGCCGAAGGCATCGGCATAGGGAGTGAACTTACGGCTCACCCTGAGGCTCCCGGCGAGGCCAAAACTCCAGTTGCCCGACTGGACCGCCCCGGCGAGTCCGCTGGTGACGGAGAATCCGCTGGCGTACGACGCCACCGGAAATCCGAGGATGCCGGGAGAGACCGCGCCGATGACGGTGTAGTCGTTCGGCGATGCGCTGCTCAATCCGGTGGGAAGATTCACCAGCACGGTGCCGACGACGGCGTCGCGCCCCATCACGAATGCTGCGCGCACCTGGGTGTCGGTGAAAGCGTCCACCGTGTGACTGGTGCCGTCCTGCCGGTCCATTCGGGTCGAAGCCCACGAAGAGCCGATATCGATGGTCAGGCGGCCGGCGGGAATGACCGCGCCGACCGGAATCACCGTCTGGCGGAGGCGCTTCAGGATCGGGAGACCCTCGAACCGGATCGTGCGAACATCGACGCCGCCGAAGAGCTGCCCTTCGGGCTGCTGAGCCGATCCCTGCCGGGGCAGCAGGGCGATGACGAGCGCGACGAAAAGTACCCGGTCTGTGATCAAGGCCGCGGGATGGCCGTGACGGGATTCGTCAGCGTGCTGAGCCGGCTGGGGTCGTCCTGGCGTAGCGCTTCGGCGAGGCGGGAGCGCAGCGCGAGCCTCGTCCTGAGTTGCGTCTGGCTCATTCGGCCGGCGAGTGTGGGGGCGATGTTCTGAATTGCCGCGCCGAGCTGGGCGCTCCGAAGCGTGGGAGCGCGCCGGGTCATCGCGTGCGCGAGCTGAGGCCCGGTCACCCCGCTCGCCGCGGCGGTCCGGGCACTCCGGGCGGAGCGCGCGCGCGCGGCGCTGAACGAGGGGTCGCGCCCGATGGCTTCCTGGTACTGGCGGCCGGCCTGGGCAAAGTCGCCGCGATCCTCCGCGACCAGCCCTCGGCTGAACGCGAGGAAGGCCTGCAGATCGGCGGTCGGCTGCTCGCTGATAGCCCGGCTCTCGGCGGGAGTGAGCGGAATCCCCCAGCGGCCGAGCAGATCGAAGACGACCGACTTCTCCATATCAAAGAGACGGGAAAGCTTGTCTGAGGCCGATCCGCTGGCGCGCACCGATGCGTTGGTCGAGTTCACGACATTGGCGTCGAGACGAATGTCGCCGCTTCCGGTCTCTCGGATGGCGCCCTGGACGACATCGGCCGCGCCGAGCAGCCGGCCGGAGCGCGCGGCGGTGGCCGAATCGACCCGCCCCGCGTCCGCCAGCGCCAGCTCCTCCGCGAGGGCCTGCACCCGGTCGCGCTCCAGGAGCGTCAAACGGGACACCTTGGCGAGATCGGTGACGACGAGGTGCGCCAGTCCGCGCTCCAGCGGCTTGAGGGAGGAGTCGGCGCCGACATAGGTCCACGGCAGCACCGCCACCGTGTTAGGCGCCGGGGCGCGACCGGAGAGCGTCTGCTCCATTGCAATGGCTCGGCGGGCCTCGAGGGCCAGGACCTGCCTGGTAAGCACGGCGAGACGGGCTTCGATGCTCCGACGCTCGGTGCGATCGAGCTCCCGCGTCAGGGCTCGTCGGTAGGCGGCGAGCGCCTGCTCCGGCTCCGCCAGCTCCTCGTAGGTCAGCCCGAGGTGAATCGTGGCGCGGATGTCCGCGGGTTCGAGTACCAGCGCGGCGAGCAGCACGTCGCGAGCCCGATCGAAGGCGCCGGCGCGGTAGTAGGCGACGCCGACGTCGGTCAGAATCCTGGCATCGTTCGGATGGGCGGCACGACGGGCTTCGAGCGCTGCGAGATCGGTTGGCGCCGGCTCGGCCACCGGCGCGCGAGGGGCACACCCCGCGGCAGAGCACATGAGACCGGCGAGCACCAGCAGCTTCGAGGGCATGCTTCAAGATATGCGCAGGACTCGTGCCGGCAAATGGGCAAGGCGACGTTGTGTGACGAGGATCGCAGTTCCGACGCGGGGACGCGGAGGCGCGGAGACGCGAACAAACCGCCTCGCGTCATCGCGTCTTCGCGTCTTCGCGTCCTACTGCGGCATTGTGAAGATCCTGCCCCACCGAATGCTGGTGAAGAACGGCAACGGCTTGTAGGTGGTGCCGTCGAAGCTGTAATAGACCAGCAGCGGCCGGCCGCGCACGTTGCGGCGGGGAAGGAATCCCCAGTA
Source organism: uncultured Gemmatimonas sp. (assembly GCA_964535105.1). Lineage (GTDB taxonomy): Bacteria > Gemmatimonadota > Gemmatimonadetes > Gemmatimonadales > GWC2-71-9 > JABFSM01. The sequence continues at coordinate 4,880 of CAZHSO010000080.1, read as the reverse complement.
CCGCCCGTCGTACGATCCGTCGCGGTTGTCGCCCATCATGAAGAACGAATCGGCGGGGACCACGATCGGGCCCCAGTTGTTGAGATCGGGGTGATAGGTGCTCGGGTCGACGCCGGCGACGAGAGACTTGCTCTGCCAGCGCCGCATCTGCTCCCGCTGCATCGGATCGGCGTTGGCCATCGGATCGCTCCGGATGGCCCAGGGCTCGTTGACCGCCTGGCCGTTGCGGTAGAGCTGTCCGGCTTCCATGGAGAGGGTGTCCCCGGGCACGCCAATCAGCCGCTTGACGACCTTGAGGCCTTCCTCCTCCACCGAATCGAAGACGAGGATCTCCCCGCGGCGCGGCTCGCGAAGGGCCGGGAGCCGCTTGTGAATCAGCGGAACCTCGGCGCCGTAGAGCAGCTTGTTGACGAACAGGAAATCGCCGATCAGCAGCGTCTTCTCCATGCTGCCGGAGGGAATCCGGAACGCCTCCACCAGAAAGGTGCGCAGGAAGAACCAGACCACCAGCGCAACCGCGATGGATTTGGTCCAGTCCCATAACCAACGAGCAAATGATTTCAAGAGGAGTTCCTGGTTGAGGGATCGGGGATTGGGAGCTGGGGTTTGGGGACAGGCCTTCCCCTAACCCCTAACTCCCAACCCCCAACCCCGATCTCGCTAGTCCACCCACTCTGCCACAAAGATATTCGTCTCACCCTGGTTCCCATGACGGTTGGAGGCCCAGACGAGTTTCCGGCCGTCGGGGCTCCACATCGGGAAGCTGTCGAAATCGGGATGAGTGGTGACCTTTTCCAGCCCGGTGCCGTCAGAATTGATCAGAAAGAGGTCGAATTTCCCGCTTCTCGGATTTTCGAAATTGGACGAAAAGATGATCTGGCGCCCGTTGGGATGAAAGAACGGCGCGAAGTTCGCCCCGCCGAGGCGGGTGATCTGACGGGCGTTGCCGCCGTCGGCATCCGCGGTCCACAGCTCCACCCGGGCGGGGCGGACGAGACGGGCATTGAAGAGACGGGTGTAATCGGCGCTGTCGGCCGCCGTCGCAGGATACCCCGCCCGCCAGACAATCCGCTTTCCGTCCGGAGAAAAGAACGCGCCGCCATCGTAGCCGACGCGATGGGTTATCCGCCGCACCTGGCTGCCGTCGATCTTCATGACGTACAGCTCGATGTCTCCGTCGCGCGTGCTGGTGAAGATGATCGACTGGCCGCCGGGCGAGACCGTCGCCTCGGCGTTGTAGGCGCCGTTCTTCGTCAGCTGCCTGAGGTCGCTGCCGTCGGTCTTCGACGTGTAGATCTCCAGCCTTCCGAGCGGCCACACATATCCCATCGACTGGTCGGGGCGCGCCGGGCAGGCGGGATCGCTCGCGAAGGTCGAGGAATAGAGAATCCGGCGGTCATGATCGTAGAAGAAGCCGCAGGTCGTCCGTCCCAGGCCGTTCGAGACCCGGCGCATCCCGGAGCCGTCGATGTTCATGATGTACTGCTGATCGCACCCCGCGTCGACCTTTTCCTGCCGCTGAAAGATCAGCCGCTTCCCGTCGCCCGAAAAATACGATTCTGCGTTGTTGCCGCCGAAGGTGAGCTGGCGGATGTTGCGAAGGTGCCGCTCACCCGGCTCCGGCTGGTGGAACACCCCGTTCGCGCCACCTTTGCTCGCGGCGCATCCGGCGGCGAGCAGCGCCGTGGCGTATATCCTTTTCATAGGGCTGGAAAATACCGGGTCAGCGGGCTTCCGCGCAGGTCTTCAGGGCAGCGCGAACGCCACGAGCACTCCGTCCTCGTCCTCGCCGCCGGTGGCGATGACCACGAACTGCCTTCCCGCCCGGGTGCGATAGGTCATCGGGGCCGCGTAGCCGAACGCACCCAGCTCGGCGCTCCAGAGTGTCCTGCCGGTCGCGGCGTCGAAGGCGTACAGGGTGCTTCCGCCCCCGGTCACGAAGACGAGACCGCCCGCCGTGACGATCGGACCCGGCGATCCGACCACACCGACCGGCGGTAGATCGAGGCCCTTGAACAACGGATGATTGCGCACCCGGGGCCAGTCGCCCACAGTCACCTGCCAGCGGTGCTCGCCGCTCGCCAGATCGATCGCGGTGAGCGTGCCGTAGGGCGGCTTCAGAATGGGAACGGTGCCACCCACCTCGGGCTCGAAACGATCGCCGGGTGACGCGGCCATCCCCAGCGCCGCACCCGGCACGAAGGAGTACGCGGCATCATTGGTTGCAGAGCGCGCGGGCGGCGCCAGCTTGTGCAGCGCCGGGGCGTTGTTCGCCTTGACGTAGTAGAGGCCGGAAACCGGATCGAAGGCACCGCCGCCCCATCCCGCGCCGCCGATCACCCCCGGAAGGGTGACGGTCCCCTCGAGTGAGGGAGGGGTGAAGAGCGGCCCGAGCCGGTATGCCCGGACCGCTTCCTTCGCCATCGCCTTGAGCTCGGGGGTGAAGTCGATCAAATCGTCTTCCGTCACCCCCTGGCGGCTGAACGGTTTGGGCCAGGTGGGGAACGGCTGCGTCGGCGCCGCGCGCTCGCCCGGCACGTCGCTCGGCGGCACCGCCCGCTCCTCGATGGGCCAGACCGGCTTTCCGGTGACCCGGTCGAACACATAGAGGAATCCGGTTTTTCCCGCGACCGCCACCACGTCCCTCGGCCCGCTATCCCCCCTCACGGTTGCGAGCAGCGGGGGTCCCGGAAGGTCGTAATCCCAGAGTCCGTGATGCACGGTCTGGAAGTGCCAAACCCGCCGTCCGGTACGCGCGTTGAGCGCGACCAGCGACTCGGCGAAGAGGTTGTCTCCCTTGCGCGCGCCGCCGTAATAGTCGTTCCCTGGCGTGCTGACCGGGAGAAAGACAAGCCCGCGTCCCGTGTCCACCGTGAAGGGGGCCCACACGTTGGTGTGACCCACCCGCGCCCAGGAGCTGTCCTCCCAGGTTTCGTGGCCGAGCTGGCCGGGCTTCGGGATGGGGTCGAAGGACCAGACCCGCCGGCCGCTCCGCACGTCGAACGCCTGCACATCGCCGGGGGGATCGCCGCGATAGGTGAGCCGGTCGGCCACCCCGTTGCCCAGAATGACGAGGTCGCGCCAGATGACCGGCGGAGAGGTGCTGGTGTAGTGCAACCGGTTGATGCGCCGGCCCAGGCCGGCGGTGAGGTCGATCTCGCCGTTGCTCCCGAACGACGGGATCGGCTTGCCGGTGGCGGCGTCGAGCGCGATCAGCCGCCAGCGGCTGTTGAGGAAGATGCGGCGCGCCCGTCCGTCGCTCCACGCCGCGACGCCGCGATGCACAAACCCCATGCCGTTGGGTGGCTGCCCGGCTTCGTAGGCGCGCGGGTCGTAGCGCCAGAACTCGCGGCCGGTCGAGGCATCCAGCGCGACCACCTGGTTGTAGGGCGTGGAGAGGTAGAGGGTGTCGCCGATCATGAGCGGCGTGGCCTCGAAGTACCCCGGACGCACCCGAAGCACGCTGTCGCGCCGCTCTCCGCTGCTCCACTGCCACGCCTTGCGAAGCTGCCCGACATTGTCGCGGGTTATGCCGGCGAGCGCCGAGTACTTGCCGGCACCCGGATCCCCGCCGTATTCCCGCCACTCGCCGCGCGCAGCGTTTCCGCTCACCGCACCGTCGTGGCGCACGATCGCCCCGCCCTTCATCACGAAGCGAACCCGGCGGAGCGCGGTGATGTCGGTGGAGGGATCTCCCTCGGTGGCGATGAGATCGGCCTCGCGGCCCGGGAGCACCACCCCGATCCGACCGGCGAGGCCGAGCGCCTGGGCGTTGAGCGAGGTTGCCGAGACGATGGCATCCATCGGCTTCTGGCCCCCCTCCTGCACCCGGCAGATCAGATCCTCCGCGTTCCGCCCGTGCGAGCCGGCGACGGCATCGGTCCCATAAACCACCCGAAGCCCCGGCGTCGCGAGGGCGAGCCGGAACGCGGCGCGGGCGAGCGGAATCGCCTTCTCCATCGAGGCGAATCCCGCCTCGTTGTAGTTGCCGATCCCCTCGAATTTGGGGCGGTTGTCGAGGTAGTTGCGGAAGACCAGCGAGCACTGCGGACTGTAGTAGGTCCCCCGCTCGGCCAGGAGCCTCAGCACCTCGGCGGTCGCGAAGACGCCGTGCTCGATCTGGCTGCAGCCGGCGAGCGCCGCCGCGCGCATACTCTCGGCGCTATGAGCGTGCACCACGGAGCGGAGCCCGAGCGACTTGGCCTCACCGCAGAGCGCGACGAGCTGGGAATCGGAGAGGGTCTGCGCCCCGCCGTCCCGGATGCTGCGGGAGGCGAAGATCTTGATGACGTCGGCCCCGGCGGCCCTGCGGTCGCGCACCAGCTGGCGGAGCTGGTCCGGAGCCAGCCGAGCGTCGCTGATCGGCTCCAGCGAGGTGATGATCCTCGGCCCCTGCACCCGGCCCAGGGCGATGGCGTCGCGAAGATCCTTGTCTTCGGCCGAGCCGAGCTCTTGGGTAGTGGTGAAGCCCGCCATGAGGGTGGCGCGGGCGTTGGCCACGATGGCCAGCATTCCCTGCGCCGGCGTTTCCCCATCGTTGCCCGAGTGCAGCCTCCCTGCGGGATTGAAATGCCAGGCGATGTGGTCGTGGGCGTCGATCAACCCGGGAAGCAGCGTGAGCGGGCCCAGGTCGTGGGTGACCCGCCGGCCCGGGACGGCGCGCTCGACCCGCACGATGCGCCCGGCGTCCACGGTCACCACCGCGTTGGTCACCACGCCACCCTGTCCGTCCAGCACGCGGGCCGCGCGGATGGTGACCGGGCGATCCTGGGCGGCGACCTTGGGGGGCGTAACGATGAGCAAGACAGCGAAGAAGACTCGTCTCATGGGTCAGCCCCGGGCCGGGAATTCTTTTGCGATCTCGTGGGCGGTTCGCAGCG
>CAZHSO010000079.1:0-13577 GCA_964535105.1 uncultured Gemmatimonas sp. | reverse complement strand
GGTCTTGAAGGGTGAGGCGGTAGCCGGCGAGCTTGCCCGGGTCGGCGAGCACCTCGAATTGTTGCAGCATCCCACCCCAGGTATTCACGTTCGCGACCCCGGGCACCGTCCGGAGCAGGGGCTTCACGATGTATTCCTGCGCGTTGCTGAGCGCGAGCAGGGTGAGGGTGTCCGACCCAGCCGGCTGGAGCGCGATATCGGTGGTGTCGGTCGATTCCACGAGATACTGGAAGACCTCTCCCATGGCTGTGCCAGGCGGCCCGAGCATCGGCTCGGCGTTTGCCGGCAAGGCGCTCCGGGCGTCCTGCACGCGCTGCTGCACCTGCGCCCGCGCGAAGTAGAGCTCGATGCCGTCCTCGAAGCCCACGGTCACGACCGAGAGCCCCGCCTTCGAGATCGCGCGAACGCCGGTCGTGCCCGGAAGCCCGAGCATGGCGATTTCCATCGGGAAGGTGACCTGCTGCTCCACCTCGACCGGAGAGAGGCCTGGTATCGTCGTCATCACCAGGACCTGGTTCGGCGTCAAATCCGGGAAGGCGTCGGTATTAAGCGTGGCGAATGCCCATCCACCAGCGATGACAAGCATCACGGTTCCTGCAAGCACGGCGACTCTGTGGCGGATGGACGCCGTGATCAACCGATCGATCAACGAGCCCATATCACATCTCCATCTTGGGCATGCTGCCCTTTTCGAGTGCCGCCTTCACCGCAAAGGCCCCCTGCGTGACAACCAAATCGCCCGGCGCAATGCTGCCGGCTATCGTGACCCGCCCCCCCGACCTGGCGATGATCTCCACCGACCGGGCCATGAAGTGCGCGCCACCCTTGCCGTCGGGCATGGCGAGGAAGACTGTCGGCGCTCCCCGAAAGAGCTGCACCGCATCGGCCGGGAGCACCACCTCCCTGATGGCGGACGAGCCTCTCGCGGTCTTACCTGGAGCTCCGAGCGGAACGGGAACCATCACCGCGGCGAGCATGGCCGGCTTGAGCTTCCCGGCAGCGTTCCCCACGCTCGCACGAATGGGCAGCCTTCTCGTTGCCGGGTCGAGGCCGGCTCCGACCGCGGTGATCCGGGCCGCGAATGTGTCGGCGGGATAGGCCGGTACCGTGAATCGCAACATGAGTCCGGTCCGCAGCAGGCCGACCGCCGCTTCCGGGGCGTCGACGCTCAGCCAGAGATTCGAGGGGTCGGTCACCACGATGAGAGGGGCGCCGGCCTCCACCACCGTGCCGGGGACTGCCGTGCGCTCCAGGACGACACCGTTCTGCGGCGCCCGGAGCGCGATCTCTCCGCCGGACGCGTCGGTCGCACCGAGAGCCGCCGCCGTCGCCCGGGTGCGGTGAAGTTCCGACTCGGCTTGTGCGACCTCGCCTTGCGCAAGCTGATCATCCGCAACCGCGCGCTCGTAGTCCTGCCGCGGGATCGCCTTCAGCGCGAGAAGCCGTTCGGCCCGCTCCCGGGCGCTCGTCGCATACTTCGCCTGGGCTCGTTTCGAGCTTACCGCGGACAGAGCCTTGCTCAGGTCAGACTGGGCCATGGCCGCCGCAGGGCTTTGCAGGGTGACGAGGACTTGGCCCCTCCGAATTCGATCGCCGGGGCTCACCCGCACCGCGAGAACCCGTCCCTCCGCCGGAGCACCGAGCCGCGCCGTCCGGTCCTCGTCGGGGCCCAACTGGCCAGGTAGGGTTGCCACCGTCGATGGCGATGCCTGGCCGTCCGGTGAGGCTTCCGGACCCTCGGCAGCTGCCCACCGGATATTCCCGTGGCCGACCTGCGCCGCGGTGAGGGCGATTTCCCGGGTGGAGTCCCGAGTGCCCGGTCCCATGTCCATGCCGGGCATGTCCGCCATGCCGGAGGTATCCTGCTGCTCGTCCTTGCCGTCTGCCGGAGGAGCTTCGCGTGAACATCCCGCCGCGAGTGCGCCAAGCAGTGCCAGAGCCAGCGCTCCATATTTTTTCATCGGGGTATCCCCCTCGAAGCTGTTGCCCCGACCAATGCGGGAACTTCGCTGAAGAGATCACGCCCTTCGGCGGCCAGGAGTATCATTACGCTCTCGTGCTGAGAGTACAGGGTGCGGTAGTAGGTCATGCGGGCGTCGCCCCAGGTTCTGGCGGCGTCCAGCACCGAAAGCAGCGGCACGGCGCCTTCGCGGTACGCGCCGAGCGCGATGCGCCTTGCCTCGTCGGCCCGGGCGAGATAGCGCACCCGCTCGCCGGGCAACGCCGTGTCTCCGGGCCCCCGTAACACATGGACTCGCTCGGTGAGCAGACGGGCCGCCTCGATCGCCCCGACAAGCTCGGCGTGCACCCGGCGCTCGGTCGCGGCGAGCTCGAAGCTCGCCAGGTCCCGCTCGGCCCGGGCGCGCGCGACTTCGCCGCGGTTCTGATCTACCAGCGGCAATGGCAGACTCACCCCGGCCAGGAGTGTCGTGGTACCGACGCTCCGCTTGAGTCCCGCCATCGCGCTCAGGTCCCGGATCAGCATGGACTGTGCGACCCCGATCCCCGCTCCGGCTGCAGCGAGACGTGCTCGAGCCGACTGCACTTCGGGGCGAATGCCTCTCGGCGTCGAGCCGCTGGCGGCCAGAGATTCCAAGGGGAGGTCCGATGGCGCGACCGGCGCGCTCGCGGGGACGGCCGCGGTTGAATCGCCGTAGAACGCGGCGACATCGGCCTGCGCCTGGATCGCCATCGTCTGCTTGATCGTGAGGTCCGCCGAGGCCCGGTCGCGCTCCAGCTCGGTGCGGATCAGCTCCGCCTCTCCTGTCACGCCCTCCGCCACCCGGTTCTGGTTGTACGTCACCAGCGAGTCGAGCCACGCCGCGAGATCCTCCGCGGTCGTGAGCTCCACCCGGGCCAATGCCGCGCGATAGTAGGCACGGATGGCGTCCAGCGCGATCCTCTGGCGGTCCGCCAACGCGTCGGCGCGTGCGGCCGCGACTTCCTCGTTGGCCCGGCGGACTCGAGCGCCCCTCTGGTAGAGGAATTCAAGGGGGAGCGCCGCGGTTGCCATGACCTCCCGGTCCATGCCGACGACTGGCCCGCGCCCGGGGAGTGCAGCGTTCTCCACGCCGAGGCCCAGAACCGGGTTGGGAAAAACGCCGGCGGCCCGCCGCGCGCCCCGCGCGGCGGCTAGCCGGGAGTCGGAGGCCCCCACCAGCGGGTGCTGGGTGCGGACCCGCTCCAGTAACGCGGGCAGGGTCAGTGGTCGCGACTCGAGTGCCGAGGCCTGGCTCTGCGCCGCCATGAGGTTTGCGGTGACCAAGCAGACCACAGCCAGGGCCGCGGGTGCTTTGCGGGTTACGCCGGTGCACGGAACGAACATGCCGAACCTCAGCAGATTGACGGGGGCGCGACGACGCGACATGCTCCGCCCCCTCGACAGGGGATACCGCGGATGGTCCTCGCGAACGAATGTAGGGCTTGCTGAGACTACGGTCTGGGCGGGGGAACCGGAGGAGAGTGGGCTTCAGTCGGAAGGATGAGATCGGAAGGTCGGGAGACCAGATGGTACTGGGCAGGGACGCCGACAATCGCGAGGCGCACTACGCGGACCGCATTCGGTGGCGTTGCGCATGCCTCGGCAAAGACGCATTCGTGGGAGGTGTTCGGCGAGGACCAGCCCTCCCCGAGGAAAAGGTCCTCTCCACCGGCCGCCCCGGGCATCGGACAGCCCGCTTCCATCTGATTTCCCTCGGCTCCACTCATGGCACTACAGAGGGCCACGCCGAGGATCGGCTGGAATTGGAGGAGGAGCAGTGCGGTTGCCACCGTGGTGCGCATGCCGGAAGATACCTCGTTCCCGGTGGGCGTGGATGCCTAGAGCGTCGCGCGCCGCATGAGCTGGGCGTTCACCGCGACGACCACCGTGCTCACCGACATCAGCACCGCCCCGATGGCCGGCGAGAGGACGATACCGATCGGCGCCAGCACCCCCGCCGCAACCGGGATGGCGACGATGTTGTAGCCCGCGGCCCACCACAGATTCTGGATCATCTTCCGGTAGCTCAGGCGCGACAGGGCCACGAGGCGCGGAACGTCCCGGGGGTCGCTCCTGACGAGCACCACATGCCCCGCCTCGACCGCGACGTCCGTGCCGGCACCCATTGCCACACCGACATCCGCGGTCGCAAGCGCCGGGGCATCGTTTACCCCATCCCCGACCATGGCGACTCTCTTCCCCTGCTGTTGCAGCTCCTGGATCTTCGCTGCCTTCGCTTCCGGGAGAACCTGCGCGAAGACCGTGGTGATGCCGAGCTCGCGCGCGACGGCGTCCGCGACTGCCTGCGAGTCACCCGTCAGCAGCGCCACTTCGATTCCCAGCTTCCGCAGCGTGCTGACCGCCTCAGGTGCCTCAGGACGGACGGCGTCCGCCACTGCGAAGCCCGCGATCGCCTGGTGACCTTCGACGAGGTAGATCACGCTCTGACCGCGCTGGGCGGCCTGGGTCGTGAATCCATCAAGATCCGGAGATAATGTCACGCCGCGTTCCCGGATCAGGTTCGGGCCGCCGACCGCGAGCGCGCGACCTGCCACCGAAGCCTCCACACCTTGGCCCGGCAGCGCCCGGAAGCCGGTCGCGGCGGAGACTTGAAGACCCCCTTCCCGGGCACTGGCCACCATGGCCCGGGCAACGGGGTGCTCGGAGTCGCCTTCGACGGACGCCGCAAGGCGGAGGGCCTCGGCATCCGTGAGGCTCGCCGTGGATCGCTGGCCGACCACGCGGTGCTGTCCCAGCGTGAGCGTGCCAGTCTTGTCGAAAACGACCACCTGGACCAGCCGAGCCTCCTCCAGCCCGCGACGATCGCGGACCAGCAGGCCCGCACGAGCTCCCATGCTGGTGGAGATGGCGATGACGAGCGGAACCGCCAGGCCAAGGGCGTGAGGACAGGCGATGACCAGCACCGTCACCAGCCGCTCAACCGCGTAGGCGGTGGTGGATCCCACCGCGAGCCAGGCCAGGAAGGTGATGCTGCCGGCACCGATGGCGATACACGTGAGCCAGAAGGCGGCGCGATCGGCCAGAACCTGCGCGCGGGAGCGGGAAGCCTGGGCCTGCTCGACCAGCCGCATGATTCCCGCGAGCGCCGTGCGATCTCCGGTGCGGCTCACCCGGATCCGGAGAGAGCCGGCTCCATTGACGGTTCCGGCCACGGTGGGGCTCCCAGGCCCTTTCTCGACCGGGCGGGACTCACCCGTGATCATCGACTCGTCGAGCGAACTCTTGCCGTCCTCGACCTCGCCATCCGCCGGAACGCGCGCGCCCGGCCTGACCAGAACCACGTCCCCTTCCTGGAGGCGCGCCACAGGCACATCCTCCAGCCGCTCCCCCTCCTGCGCATGGGTCACCCGTGTTGCCACGTCGGGAAGCAGCTTTGCGAGCTCCGACAGCGCGCCTCGGGCGTTTGAGATCGCCCCCATCTCGATCCAATGCCCGAGGAGCATGATCGTGACCAGCGTCGCCAGCTCCTCCCAGAGCGGCATCCCGGAGTATCCAAACGTCACGGCGACGCTGAATCCGAAAGCAACCGAAATGGCCAGGGCGATCAGCGTCATCATGCCTGGCAACCGGCTTCGGAGCTCGCGGGTCGCGCCTTGCAGGAAGGGCCAGCCGCCGCATCCGAACACCGCAGTGCCGAACACGGCAGGAATCCAATGGGAACCGGGGAAGCTGGGCGCCGCATAGCCCAGCGCCCCCTGCAGCATGTGCCCCCAAATCAGTGTGGGGATCGTGAGGAGGAGCGACAGCGCGAACCGATCGCGGAACATGGCCACACTATGGCCCGCGTGCCGGTCGTGCTCACCGCGGCTTTCCGCCTTCGGCTGCTGCGAGCCGTGACCGGAGTGATCGTGCCCGGAGTGTTCGATGGGACTACCGCAGCTCGAAGGTCGCCGGCTTAACTGGCGGCTTCACGGAAGGCTTCGCCGCGGCGCTCGGCTTGCGGGCGGCGCGAGGGGGGGTGACTGGTGCTTTTGGCTTTTCGGCGGACATCGGCATTCCGATGACCTCATGCATCAGTCTCTGAAGTGCGGTATCGCTCTCGACTCGTTTCCGAATCACCGGATCGGCCATCATCCGCTCATGCAGCTCCATCATAGCTGCCATCGTGCTGTCGGATTTGGCACCGTGCCCTGCCGGCATCGCTCTGGCTGGAGTATCTCCGGCGGGCATGGCGTGGCTCATACCCGGGGGCATCGGCGATTTCCCGGCGGCCGAGTCGCGAGCGGAGGTGCCGTGACCCATCGCGGCATGATCCACTCCCGGGCCGGCTCCTGCAGCCGTCGATGCAGGAGTGAGCAAGCCGGTGGGGGGGCCGCCCATGGCGCCGATCCCGCCCATCATCTCGCCCATGTTTCGCCATTCCTCCATCGACATCACGTTCCTGGTACCGTCCCGAAACTCGGCGAGCTGCTGGTAGATTACCGCCCGCTTGCGGCTCCTGGGAATCGTATCGGCCGCCAGCACGTCGGAGATGATGTCGTGCATCATGTGCAGGTTGTCGAATATCACCGCCGCGCGCGGGTGCTGGGCGCTGAACGTGGGGGCGATGGTGGCGGTCATCGGCATGATCTTTGGGAACCGCGAGGGTGGGTCCTCGAGCATGGACCAGAAGCGGGCCAGGGTCGCCTTCACGCCCGCCTTCTTCTCGGCGGGGGTTTCGCCGGCGATCAGCGGCTCGTACAGCCCCACCTGGAGCCAGTGATAAGACCAGATAAGCCCGTTGAACTTGGCATGCTGTTTTCTGAAGACCTGACTGAAGTACTGCTCGTCCATCAGCGCCATGGACTTCGGCACGTCGGTGAAGGCGATGTCCTTGCGGGTGAGGTAGTAGTCCGTCACCTTCTCGATCAACGCGTCCCTCGCCCCCATGTCCAGGCGCTCTTCTGCGTAGATGTCGTAAATCTGGCGGTGGAGCACGTGGGCCCAGTCGAACACCTGCTTCGCCTCCCAGACCATCTTGGAATAGCTCGGCTCGATCACTTCTTCGGCGACCGCGAATTTCGGCGGCCGGATGAGCAGGTCCGTCGTCAGGAACTGGTATTCCTTCTCGAGGGCCGCCTCCCGCTCCGATGTGGGCTTGGTGAGAAGGCGCTCGTACAGGACTGCATGGCCGTAGTCGAATGCGTTGAAAAGCCGCGCCGCCTCGGGGTACACCTTCAGGAACGTCCAGTTGAACGAGCCGGGGTAATAGAACTGCTCGTCTCGACGGTCCTGGGCCGAAAGACCACCGGAGACGCCGAGTGCCAAGGCCACCAACGAGCGCAGCAACGTCTTCGTTCTCATCTGGCCCTCGTCGGCAAGAGGCCCGCAATCGCGAACGAGCGGGAGAAGCCGGCGGTCAGTTCGATGTCCGGTCCTGCCGCCTTCCGAAGCCGCCGCGCGATTCCTGCATCAAAGACCATGTAGGGCGTGAGCTGGTACCGAATGCCGACCGAGGCATTGACTTGAACCGGCTCAGCCGACACCGATCGAAGCGCGTAGACTTCACCGATGATCAGCGTGCTTCGCCGGTAGAGCGTGCGGTCGACCGCCGCGCCGTACCACCACTTGTTGGCCGCCTCGGCGGCCCCAAGGGGCCGGTCACGGCCGATTGTGTAGGCTCCGTTCAGGTGCAACCGATACTGACCCCACGACCGGGTGGCGATGGCCTTGACCGACAGACGGGTTCCCTCCCCCGCGAGACTGCCGACGGGAAACGTCACGTCGCTCCGGAGCGACAGGGCGGGCAGCATCCGGCTCTCGGTGTTGAAGTTGTACAGTGCGAAGAGCCGGAGCCCTGAGATGCCCCACTCACGCCCGTCCGGTGCGCTGGTCCCGGCAATGGGCAGCTTGATGCCCAGGTGCGTATTGCGGAGGATCCCGTATTCGAACTCGGGGGTGAAGGCGTGCACGGTTCCGCCGAGGTGGTTCCGGCTGAAGCGCCACGGCGCCAGGAACTCGAAAGCAAAACGCTCGACCGGATAGGCATCCTCGATTAACGTCGGCCGATCGTCATCGAGGTTCCGATAGTCGATCTGGGCTTGGCCATCCGATGGCCTCGCCATCAGCCAGCCCGCCGCGACGATCGTGAGCCAAATTCGGTTCCGTCGAGCCACGTGAGATCCCTTCCGGATATCCAGGCGGTTATCTGCTTCCACGGCAGCTTAGTCCTCCCAGATTACCGGGGTCTCAATGCTTGGTTAAGGTTTCTTGAAAGACCACTGGTATCGCTAGACTTCGCCGGGGGACGCGTTAGCCTCCCCCACTAAATCGGTGGCTCTCGGAAAGGAAAACAAGTGCGGATTCTCGTCGTGGAGGACGATCCCAAGACCGCCCGATTCCTCAAGCAGGGGCTCGAGGAGGAAGGACATGCTGTCGACCTCGCCGCTGACGGAGACGAGGGGGCTTTTCTTGGCCACCTGAATCCCTATGACCTGATCGTGCTGGACATCCAGCTTCCGAAGCGAAACGGACTGCAGCTCTCGACCGAGCTCCGCCGCGAAGGGGTGGAGGCTCCGATCCTGATGCTGACCGGGCGCGATTCCACCCCGGACGTCGTCCGCGGTCTGAATGCCGGCGCGGATGACTACCTCACCAAGCCGTTCGACTTCGATGAACTGGTGGCGAGGGTGAATGCGTTGACGCGACGCCGAGCCGGCGGGGCGAGTGGGGTGCTTCGGTTTGAGGACCTGGAAATGGACCGCCTGAAGCGGCAGGTCCGGCGGGGCACTCATCTCATGGAGCTCTCGCCGCGCGAGTTCCGTCTCCTCGAGTATTTCTTGCTCCATCCGGAGGAGGTAGTCACGCGGGTACAGCTCCTCGAAAAGGTCTGGGACATGTCATTCGACCCGGAAACCAATGTCGTCGATGCCCACATCTCGAACTTGCGGAAGAAGCTCGAACAGGCGGGCGGCCGGCTGATCCAGACCGTGCGTGGGGCGGGTTATGCCCTGCGCGCGGGCAGCGGATGAGATGAAGTCGTTCCGGACCTCGCTCGCGCTTCGAATGGCCCTGGGCGGACTGGCGCTCTTCGCCGCCGTTGGCGTCGCGAGCGTGCTGGCTCTCCGGACGATCCTTTACAGCCAGCTGGACGGCACACTGCTTCACCTCGCCGAAGTGGAGGCGCAGGCTGGAGCGGCCGCGGCCGGATCTGATTTCCAGTTCCATGAAGGCGTCCTGCTCGCATCGCGAGAGGGGCCGACGGTCGAGCTCACCCGGTACGCCCAGCTCTGGACCAGCGCCGGGCAGCCGGTCGTCCGCAGCCGGAATCTGGCCTTTGATCTCGATCTCCCCCGCGGTGCCCTCGCGGAGGCGAAGGCGGATCACATCGGATGGGCCACCCATGTCTGGCGCGGCAGACGTATCCGGAGCGTGGTCTACCCCCTGGCCCTGGTCGGAATGGCGCATCAGGTTCACCTCCTCCAGGTCGCTGCCCCAACGGAGCCGGTACGACAAACCCTGACCCAGTTTTCGATCCTCCTCACCCTCCTGACCCTGCTCGCCACGGCGGGTGCGTACACCCTTGGCCGGCGGATCGCGGGGGCTGCGCTGAAGCCGACCGGTGAGATCACCGCGCAGGCCGAATCGATCACTGCGGGGACCCTTTCGGAGCGGATCACGGCGCATGCCGACGTTGAGGAATTCACCCGGCTGGTCACGGTGCTCAATGGCATGCTCGACCGCCTCGACGGGGCGTTCCAGATTCAGCGCCAGTTCACCGCGGACGCGAGCCATGAGCTGCGGGCGCCGCTCACCGTGCTCAAGGGCGACATCGACGTCACCCTGAAGCGGGATCGCACCTCAACGGAGTATCGGGAGACGCTGGTGCGCTGCCGGGAGGAAGTCGAGCGGCTTGCCCGGCTCGCGAGCGACCTGCTGGTGCTGGCCCAATCCGATGCCGCGGTGCCGCTGGAGCATGTAGCGGACGTGGATTTCCGGTCGCTGGTTCAGCGAGTTGTCTCGCGGTTTCAGGCGGCAGCCGGCGGGGGGGGGGTTCGGTTTGCGGTCCACGCTGAGGAGGTAACAGTCGCGGGTGACGAGCGGATGCTGGATCGCGTCGTGAGCAACCTGGTCGATAATGCGGTCAAGCATTGCCGACCCGGCGGCGAGGTCCGGCTCGATCTGCGACGAGAGGGTGACACAGTCCTGACCGTGCGGGACGAGGGCGCCGGCGTTCCACCCGAGCACCTGCCGCACCTCTTCGTTCGTTTCTTCCGGGGCGACCCGGCCCGGCAGCGCAGCGAGGGCACTGGCCTGGGTCTGGCGATTGCCAAGGCCGGTGCCGAGGCACACGGAGGCCGGCTGGAGTTCATTGGCAACGCTCCGGGAGCGGTCTTTCGACTGGTACTTCCACTCGATCGGAACGGTGGCGCTCGCGCTCGCGACGCATGATGTGCGAGCGACCGGGGTCTCGCCGGCACGGAGCGGTGATCGTGGCCTGGTCATCGCTGGCTCCTCGATATCCCCTTCGATCCATCGGTGACCCGCAGCCAGGCGAAGTGCTCGTAGACAGCCACCCAGTACAAGCCGAACGTCAACCCGAAGAGCAGCTCCTCGAGCGGCAGTCCGTACAAGAGGACGCCGCTCAGGGCGGGCAGGTTCCACACCTGCTCGATATAACCTGGGGCAGACCATTTGAGCCCGAGCAGGAAAATCGCGTAAAAGCCCAGAAAGAGAAGACCGCCAACCCAGGTCTTGCGGAGCAGATCAGGGCGGCAGAGCAATCCGGCGATTGTGCCGGCAAGCATCGCCGCGATACTCGCGTAGATCACATTCCACGGCAGAACATACAGGATCGGGAATGCGACAAAGGTCGTCAGCAGCGCGATCCGATGCATTCGATGACGCGGGTGCCTGCGTTCGCGGTCGTCGAGCGGCGCCATTTCCTTGCCAGCAAGCCCGTTGTAGAGCACCGCGCCTACCCCGCCGAGCGCGAAGGCGAAGATGAAGCTTTCCACGTCAAAGCCGGTACGCCGCGCCAGCTCAAAAAGGCTGGGTGGATTCCAGTATGCCGGCACGAAGAGCGGCTCGGTCAGGCCGAAGAGCGCCATGAACGCGCTGGTCCGCCACATCGCCATCCGGTGTCGCGGGTTTAGCGCATACAGCCCAATCCAGGGGATCAGAAACGCAGTGGACCAGACCAGCCAGACATAGTGAAACTTCATCGGGGCGCGACCCTGGCGAGCTGGTCGGTGAGGCCGCTCGCGAGCAGCGGGACGACATCGATACGGTTCACGCGAGAAGTAAGACGTCGGGCAGCACGCCAAAGGCATGCGCCGTGTGTTCGGTGATCAGGAAGAAACCCGCGATCACCAGGAATCCCACGCAAACCCACACGACCCGCGAGCGAAGCGACGCCGACACGATCCACCTCCTGGCCTATCTCCTAAAGTAGCTGCCACCTAATAATGGACGATCTCTTCGCACCGCCACACGGTCCGCCGGCGCGAATCCGGAGCGTTTGAGCACCGCGAATAGGGCATCGGGATCAGTGAGTGCGGGGTCGTACTCCACGTAGGCCATTTCGCTCACCGGGTTGACCATGGCGGCCACCACGCCCTCGACTTCCGAGAGGATGCGCTCGACGGTGAGGTGCGCTCCACCGCAGACTTGACTGGAAAGCGGCAGGGCGGTGCGACTCGTCGGCATGGTCCTCGTTCCTCCGAGCGCCAATCTACGACATCGATCTGAAACCGACCGTGACGGCGAGATTAAGGAGTGTTGATTCGCTAGATCAATGCTCCTTAACCCGCCGTTCACGATCGCCAGTCCCACCACGACCTAGCTTCCCTCCCGCAGATCGATCAGGTGAGTGTCGGCCGGCGAGTTGATCAACGCGGAGGAGGAGACGGGTGCGGAGACCATTCGGGCGCGTGATGATCCTGCGGTACCTCGGGCTCTGGCTCGTCACGCCGTCTCTCGCGGCCCAGACGCCGGCGGACAGCGCTGCCCCGAGACTGACGCTCGCCGAGGTGTTCCGGATTCTCGACGCCGGTAGCCCACGCCTCGAAGCCGCCCGGCAGATGGCGTTTGCCGCCGGGGCCCGCATCAAGCCGGTGAGCACGCTTCCCGATCCGCAGATCCAATTCGGGCTGATGAACCGGAATCTTCCCGGCCTCGGCCTGCAGGACCCGCTCGGCATGAATCAGGTGCAGGTCATGCAAATGGTTCCGATCGCCGGCCAGCTCGGGCTCGCGGGGCGCGCAGCGACAGCCCAGGCCGGGGCTGCACGGGCCCGCGTCGCGGAGCTTGGCTGGGAGCTCCGCGCCCGCGCCGCGATGTCCTTCTACGAGATCTACCAACTCGACCGCACCATCGAGGTAAGCGCCGCGACGCAAGTGCTGCTCCGCGACATCGCCACCACCGCGCGCACCATGTATTCGGTCGGGCAGGGACGCCAGGCGGACGTCCTGCGCGCCCAGGTTGAGATCGACCGAATGACCGAGGAGATCGCGCGCATGCGGGCGATGCGCGACGCGGCTGCCGCGCGGCTCAACGCGCTGCTCGACCGGCCGGCCGAGACTCCCGTTCCCACACCAGCGCTCCCGCGTTTCCCGCGCGAGCTGGCGGGCGCGGATTCGTTGGAGCGCCAAGCCCTGGCCGGGCGGCCGATGCTCGCCGCCGGCGCGCTGGATGTCGAGGCGGCTGCGGCCGCACAACAGAGGGCCCGGCGGGAGATTTGGCCCGACCTGCAGCTCGGGGCGCAGTACGGGCAGCGGCCGATGGCCGAGGGCACGGACCGCATGCTGAGCCTGATGATCGGCGTCTCGGTTCCTATTTGGGCCGGACGACGCCAGCTCCAGATGCGCCGCGAGACCGAAGCCATGCGGCTCGGCGCCGAAGCCGAGCTCCGCGCCATGCGGGCGGAGACCCGCGGGCGCCTGGGAGAGCTCAATGCGGCGGTGCGGCGGACCCGGAGCCTGCGCGAGCTCTACCTCAGCACGATCCTGCCGCAGGCCGAGGCAACCGTGAGCTCCGCGCTCTCGGCGTATCAAGCGGGCGAAGTGGACCTGCCGATGCTCCTCGAAGCCCGAATGACGGTAAACCGCTATCGCCAGCAGCTCTTCCAGCTCGACGCGGAGGAGGGCACCGCGCTCGCCGAGCTAGAGATGCTGCTCGGCCGGCCGCTCTTCGATCCCGAGATCACCGAACCGCGGCAGCCACCCGGAGCTGAACGATGACACGCATTGAACGCCGGCTGGCCCGGCTGCCGGCCCTCCTGGCTTTTGCCCTGGTGCTGGTCGCCGCGGTGGTCGCGGTACGGCTGGCCAGCCGGCGCCGGGAACCCGCCGCCACAAGCGGCCACAATCACGCCACCTCGCCGGCCGCGGACAGCGCGATGCCGGTCAGACTTTCGGACGAGCAAGCCCAGCGGATCGGGGTCACCTATGCACCAGTACGATTGGGCCCGCTGGGACGAGTGGTCCGCACCGTCGCCGTGGTGAGCTACGACGAGACCCGGCTCAAGTCGGTGACGGCGCGGGTCGACGGATGGGTTGACCGCCTCTACCTCGACTTCACCGGGCAGTCGGTGCGGGTCGGCGATCCGCTCTTCAGTCTCTATTCCCCAATGCTGGTCTCCGCCCAGCAGGAGCTG
>CAZHSO010000078.1:6911-13687 GCA_964535105.1 uncultured Gemmatimonas sp. | reverse complement strand
CGGAACCGTGGAGGCCAGTCCGCCACTTCATCCCAACTTCACAGATTTCGCAGACCAGCTGCTCCCATTCTGTGTCATCGGTGCAAATCTGTGGGCGACCGGTCCGGACACGCCGTCGACGGCGTTCGAGGCTCCTCGCAATCGCTTTTGTGACTGCCTTGTGCTGTCGTGTGGCCCGTAAATCGTCAGCCTTCAGCCTTCAGTCCCCAACCCCCAACCCCCAACCCCCAACCCCTAACCCCTGACCCCTCTCCCCTATATTTTCCCCCATCCCGTCACCGGAGGCCGTCGTGGGTTGGATTCTGCTGATCGTACTGGTCGTGGTCGCTCTCTGGGTTATGGGCGCGTACAACGCGTTGATCGCCCTCAAGAACCAGGTCATCAACGCCTGGAAGCAGATCGACGTCCAGTTGAAGCGCCGGCACGACCTGATCCCCAATCTCGTGAATACGGTCAAAGGGGTCATGGACTTCGAGCGCTCCACCCTCGAGGCCGTGATCTCGGCGCGCAACAAGGCCGTCTCGGCCCAGGGCGTCCCGGCCACCGCAAAGGCTGAGGGTGAGCTGACCCAGGCGCTGGGCCGCCTCTTTGCCCTCACCGAGGCCTACCCCGAGCTCAAAAGCTCTCAGAATGTGCTGCAGCTCCAGGAAGAGCTCACCAGCACCGAGAACAAGATCGGGTTCGCGCGGCAGCTCTACAACGACGTGGCGACGCAGTACAACACCAAGCAGATGCAGTTCCCGACCAACCTGGTGGCCGGGCTGGCCAAGGCGTCGCCCGCGGATCTCTGGGAGCTCGAGGACGCCGCCGAGCGCGCGGTGCCCAAGGTCGATTTGTCGCTCCACAAGCCGACGGCGTGACCGACGCGAATCTCTTCGCGCAGCAGGAAGCCAACAAACGGAAGTCGGTCTGGCTGGTCGCCGGGTTCGTGCTGTTCTTCGCGTGGGTGGGCTTCGGGGGCGATCTGGCGTGGTATCTCGAGACCAGGTCGCTCCCGCCCGAGCGCTATCATCACATCATTCCCTTCGTCGGCATCATCGCCTGTCTCCTCGCGGCAGGGACCTCCTGGTCCGCCTGGCGGACCGGCGCCAAGCGGGTGCTCAACGCGAGCGGCGCACAGGAGCTGATCACGCCGGCCACGCCGGAGCTCGTGCGGCTCAACAACGTCGTCGAAGAGATGGCGATCGCCTCCGGGGTGCCCAAGCCCAGGATCTGGATTGTGCCCGATCCCGATCCCAACGCCTTCGCCACGGGGCGGGATCCCACGACCGCACACATCGCGGTGACCGAAGGACTCCTCAGGGTGCTCGACCGCGACGAGCTGCAGGCGGTCGTCGCGCACGAGATGTCGCACGTCCGCAATTACGATATCCGGCTGATGACGCTGCTCGCCGCGATGGTGGGCTCCATCGCGCTGATGTCCGACCTGGCGCGGAATTTCCTGCGGTTTGGCGGGGGACGGGGCGGCCGGCGGGGCGGGGGACGCGACAAGGGCAATCCGGTCGCTGTCATCGTGCTGGTGCTCTGGATCATCACCCTGATCCTGGCACCGCTCGTCTCCCGGATACTCTCAATGGCCGTGAGCCGGAAGCGGGAGTACCTGGCCGACGCCACCGGCGCCCAGTTCACCCGAAATCCGCTCGCGCTCGCGAGCGCGCTTCAGAAAATCGATTCGGCGCCGGACGCCACCCGCTCCATCACGCGCGGTGCGGCGCATCTCTGCATCGTCGATCCGGCGGAGCGGAAGATTTCCAGCAAGGAAGGGTTTCTGGGAGATCTCTTCGCGTCGCATCCGCCGATGCGGCTCCGGCTGGCGCGGCTGCGGGGGATGGGGTACGCGGCGGAAAAAGAGGGCGTGGCCGCGAGCCCGAACGGCTGAGGCTCAGTCTCCCCTGTCGTCGAGAAAAATCAGTGCTTCACGGCGCGCGACCACCTGCTGCAGCGCCCGGTGCACCTCGGGGTCGATCACCGTGCCGGTGAGATCGCGCAGCCGCCCGATCGCCAGCTCCGGCGTCATTTTTTCCTGATACGGCCGCGACGTGGTGAGCGCGTCGTAGATCTCCACCGCCCCGATGATCCGCGCGCCCATGGGAATCGCCGCCCCCGCGAGTCCGTCGGGATAGCCGCGCCCATCCCATCGCTCATGATGGCTGCGCACGAAAGCGATGACCTCCCCGAGGTGGGTCAGCGGGGCGAGGATGTCGGAGCCGGTGACGGGATGCGCCTTCACATGCTCGAACTCTTCGTCGGTCAGCGGGCCGTGCTTGTTCAGGATCTCCTCGCGGATTCCGATCTTGCCGATGTCATGCAGGCGTCCCCCGGTCCGAACCGCTTCCACCTGCCCGTCTTCCATGCCGAGTTCCGCCGCCACCATCGCCGAAAAACCGGCGACCCGCGCGCTGTGCCCGCGGAGATAGGGATCCTTCGCCTCCAGCGCATTGACCAGCGCTTCGAGCGTCGCCACCGAGATCCGCTCCAGACTCGCCCGTTCGATCCGGAGCTCCGCGGTGCGGGGCGCCACCTCTTCGTTGAGCCACTGGTTGATCTTGGCGCTTTCCATCTGCGTCTCGCGCCGGCGCAGCGCGCGCTCGATCGCGCCGGTGAGATCGCTGAGATCGACCGGCTTGGTGAGATAGTCCAGCGCGCCCCGCTGCATGCAGAGCGTGGCGCTCGCGGCATCGTTCACGGTGGTGAGCATGAGCACCGCGGCGTTCGGCTCGAGCTCGAGGAGTTGCGTCACCAGGTCGGCGCCGTTGGCATCGGGAAGGCGGACGTCGAGGAGAATGCAGGCGAGCTTGTGCCGGCGGACCGCGCGGATCGCCTCCTCGCCGGTCGACGCCGTGATGACGTCGTACCCCTGCGCGGCCAGCGCGCGGCCGAGCGAGCTCCGAATGGCCTCCTCATCGTCGACGACGAGGATGCTGACCAGCCCGGCGGATTGGGCTCCGGACATCGCGGCGTCCATGGAGTCAAACCTACTGAGGGAGTAGCGAAGAGCGAAGAGCGAGGCGGGGGCTCTTCGCTACTCCCTACCCAACAAACTCCACCTCAACGCGCTGCGGAATAATCCCCGCTTCCGCCGCCCGATCGAGCAGCAGTCGCACCGCCCGCCGACCCCGCTCGCCGTAATCCACCGTCCACTGGTTCACGTACATCCCGACGAACTGGTCGGTCTTCTCTTCACCGATGCCCCGGTTGAACCGGCTGGCGTGCGCGAGTGCGGGAGCCCGGTGGGCCAGCGCGTACTCTATGCTCGCCCGCAGATCCCGCGCGATCTGGGCGGTCACCGCCGGCCCCAGGTCCCGCCGCACCACGTTGCCGCCAAGCGGGAGCGGAAGCCCGGTGTCGCCGAGCCACCACGCGCCCAGGTCCTCCCAGAGCTGGAACCCGTCGTCGGCGTAGGTGAGCTGTCCCTCGTGGATCAGCAGGCCGACGTCCACCTCTCCCGCGTGGACCGCGTCGCCGATCCGGTCGAAGGGAATCAGCACCGGCACGATCTCCGGCTGATAGAGCGTGAGGGCAAGGTATGCCGTGGTGCGGAGCCCGGGCACCGCCACGCGAAGCCCGCGCAGCGCGGCGCGCGGATCCGCCGGCTTCGGAGCGAGCGCCACCAGCCGCGGCCCGTAGCCGTCGCCCATGGACGAGCCGCTGGCGAGCAGCGCGTAGCGGTCCGCCAGGTACGCATAGGCGTGGATGGAGACCGCCGAGACCTCGAGCTCTCCGGTCAGCGCCCGCCGGTTCAGCGTCTCGATGTCCGCCAGCTCATGGACGTAGCGCAGGTCGCCGGTGTCGAGCTTGTGCTCGGCGAGGGCGTAGAACATGAATGCGTCGTCGCTGTCGGGAGAATGCGCCACGTGAATCGTCGTCGGCATGATTACTGTCCCAGGCTGGCCTTCGCCCGCGTTCTGAAGTCGTCGAGGATCGGTTTGTGCTCGGCGTATTCCACCCGCCCTGCGCGGAGCTCCGCGTCGTAGTGGCTCAAAAAGTCCCGGTAGCTCCGGGCAAGGGCCGGGGCATCGTTCCGGCGGTCGGCGACTTCACCGCGCACGATGTAGCCGAGCAGGTGTCCCGGCGCCTCCGCCTGGATCGTGTCCGCGAGCGCCAGCGCCGCGGGAAGATCGCCGATCACGAGATTGATGGTGGCGGCGTGGTAGCGGGCGTCGGCGTCGGCGTCTTCCATCATGGTGTAGGCGCCCAGCGCCATCGGCGCGAACTGGATGACGGTGACGCTGTCCCCCGCTTCGGCGGCGCGAACCACCCGGTCCCAGAGCCGGTCGAAGCGCTCGCGGGGAGACATGCTGCTGATGTCGGGGGCGCGCTGCGCGAGGGGGGGAACGGCGCCCGCAGCGCCGACGTTGCCGGCGTTCCCCATGTCCGGCACCGTGGGCTCGGCATTGCCGCGATACAGAAACGCCAGCAGCGCCGCCACGGCGGCGAGGCCGGTGAGGGTCCACGCCAAGCGCTCCCGGCCCGCCACCCCCCTTCCCCCTTCCCCTCTTCCCGCCCCGCACCGGTGGCAAAACCGCGCGCCCGGAGAGAGCGGCGTCTGGCACGCTGGACAGGCGCTACTCTCCCCGGGGCTCCCGCAGCGGGAGCAGAACCGGCCGGTGAGAGGCGCCCCGCAGGCGGAGCAGGTCCGGGGCGGCGCGGGGGCGTTCTGGGGGTTGGTCATCGGGCCACAAACTTAGCGGGGTGGACTCCGGTGGGCACGGGCCTTACTCATTCATGCGATGACCTCCGCACCACTCGAGCTGCCCGATCATCCCTGGGCCCGGCACCTGGGCGACCTCGCTCGCGGGGAGACCTCCTGGCGAGTCTTTCTCGAGACTATTCCGGGTGAGCTGCCCTCGCGCGGCAAAGTCCATTTCGTCTCCCACGATTCCACTCGCTCCAGCGGCTGGATCTTCATCGAGAGCTCCGAGCAGGAGGTGCTCCGCCGCTTCCAGGATTTCAGCGCTGTCGAGCTCTGGAAGCTGCTCGAGAGTCTCGGCTAGTCCGCCGCACCAGAGCTGTCTTCGCATGAACCGCTGGCTCGTGACGGCGCTCCTCGCCGCGCTGATGCCGGCCGCCGCCCCGGCGCAGGGGACGAATCCCGCCGACTCCGCATCCATCCTTCGCGGTGTGCTCCTCCGCCGCTACGACATCTTCGCGCCCTCCGAAGTGAACGGCTCGATCCCCCGGCTGGCGAATGGATTGCACTTCACCACCCGCGCGTCGGTCGTGCGGCGTGAGCTGCTCTTCCGCCCGGGGCAGGCGTACGACTCTTCCGCCGTCGCGGAAACCGCCCGCAACCTGCGGTCCCTCGGGATTTTTCGCTCGGTCGCGATCGATACCGTGCCCAGCGATTCGGGGTTGATCGTCCGGGTCACCACCGCCGACGGCTGGAGCACGCGCCCCATCACCAACCTCCGGATCACCGGCTCGACCTGGATCCCCACCATCGGGGTCGAAGAGCTCAACTTCCTCGGGACGGCCACGCTGGTGAGCGTCCGGTACCGGATCGACCCCGATCGCTCGACGCTCAGCACCAGTTTCCGCCAGCCGCGGCTGCTGGCCGGCCGGGTCGGCCTCACCCTCGCGTACTCGCACTTGAGCGATGGCGATCTCGGCTTCGCGATGATCAACAAACCCTTCTTTTCCCTGGCGGGGCGGGCATCGTGGCAGGTGTATGGCGAAGCCCGGAAAGAACGGATTCTGCGATTCTTCGAGGGGGACTCACTCCCCGGGATTACCCTCCAGCGCCGGTATCAGCTCATGGGCGCCGCGGCGGGATGGGCGCTCTCGGGCGGTCCCCGCGGGTACCTGCGCGCTGGATTGAACGGCCAGATTCGCAGAGATGACTACGCCGATGCGCCGCGGGTGGATACGCTCGGCCACAGCGTGACCGGCGCCGCGGGAGTCTTCCTCCAGTGGCGCGCGGCCCGCTTCCTCGTGTCGAGTGGTCTCGAGGGCTTCGCGAGGGAAGAGGATGTGGACGTGAGCACGACGGTCGGCACCGGCGTGCAAGTCACCCCGAAGGCGTTCGGCTACCCCGACGATGGGGTGGTGCCGTTCCTCACGGTGGGGACGGGATTCGGCCGGAGCGACCGGTTCGTCCAGCTTCGTGGAACCGCGAGCGGACGGTACACCGCGGCCGGCCTCGATTCGGGCTCAGTCCACCTCTCGGGGACGGCGTTTCTCCTGCCGGCTCCCCTCCATCTCGTCGTGCTCCACGGGGCGATCGGGTGGCAGCATAACCCGGCGCCCGGGGCCGAGTTCGATCTGGGTGTCGGGGTCGGGCCGCGCGCCTTCAAGCAGCACGCCTTTACCGGAGACCGCGCGTTCTTCACCACCGCGGAATATCGCTGGACAGCGATTGAAAACTTTCGCAATCTGACCGCCGTCGGGCTGGCGGCGTTCGTGGATTATGGTGGCGCCTGGTATCACGGCTCCGAGCGGCGAACCGGTTTCGACTTCGGGGTCGGATTGCGCTTCGGCCTGACCCGTGCGACGGAGATCCAGAGCAACCGGATCGACATGGCCTGCCGGCCCAGAAACGAGAACGGCAAGTTCCAGTGCCGATTCATCCTGGAGAGGGGGTTTGCCTTCTCCACAACCGGGAGGCTGGATCGCTAGCCGCGGTTCCCGTAGCTTCTCCGCATGACCGATCCCACCGCCGGCGAGCCACGCCCCGAGGAAGGCACCCCTCCCACTTCCCCCTTCCCCCCCCACCCCGCCCCCCCGTCCCCCGCTCCCCCCCCCCCCCTCCCCCGCCCCCCCCCCCCCGGGGGCCGCCG
>CAZHSO010000078.1:0-6901 GCA_964535105.1 uncultured Gemmatimonas sp. | reverse complement strand
TTCCCCCTTCCCCTGCGCCCCGCCCCTGGTGGCGCCGCTGGAAGCTGATCCTCGCCCTCGTGCTGCTTACCCCCGTGCTGCTCGTCGCCTTGTACACGGTGACCGCACTCTCCTGGAGCTATTCGGAGGGGCAGCGGACGGGATACTTGCAGAAGTTCTCCAAGAAGGGTTGGCTCTGCAAAACGTGGGAAGGGGAGCTCGCTCAGAGCACTGTGCCCGGTGTGGCCCCGACTATATGGAACTTCACGGTGCGCAAGGAGTCGACTGCCCGGCAGATTAACCTGACGCTCGGCCGCCGCGTATTGCTGTATTATCGGGAGCATCGCGGAGTGCCGACCAGCTGCTTCGGGGATACCAGCTACTTCGTGGATAGCGTCAGGATCGTGCAGTAGGAGGACCCCATGCGTTCCCTCACCACAACCCTCGTCGCGGCGGCCGCCCTCTCGGCTGCCTTCGGCTCCCCCGCCGGGGCGCAGGAGCGGCGTTCGACCATCAAGGGCACGGTGGTGACGACCAGCACCCTGGCCCCGGTGGCCGGAGCGCGGGTTGCGCTCGTCGGCGCGGGCCGGACGGTCCGGACCGACCAGAATGGCGCCTTCGTGTTCGACAGCCTGGTGGCGGGCACCTACCTGATCCAGGTGCGCGGGGTGGGCGCCGAGACGCCGATGACCCAGGTGCCGCTGGGACGCCGGGAGATCATCGAGCTCGAGGTCAAGCTGGGCAAAGCGGACGCGGTGATCCTTCCCGAACTGGTGGCCACGGCGCCCGGGCCCGTGCGATCCGACAACTCCATCACGGGGATGCGGCTGCCGGCTGAGTTCGTGGAGCGCAAGAAGATGGGCATGGGGCAGTATATCACCCGCGAAGAAATCCTCGAGCGGCGTCCTCCGACCGTCGCCGACCTCTTCCGCACTGTTCGCGGCATCGCCGTCTCCTGTCGGAGAGGGATCTGCATTCCGCGCCCGGTGCGCTCGCCGCGGAACTGCAGCCCGACCGTGGTCGTGGACCGCGTAGCTACCGATGTCGGCGTGCTCGCCGGCATGGTGCCCAACGATCTCGAAGCAATCGAGATTTATCTCGGCATGTCTACTGTTCTCGCCGAATACCTTCGGGCCGGCTACCGGGCCGAGTGCGGGATGATTGTTGTGTGGACCCGCGTCCCCCCCCAGAAGCAGCCGGGATCCTGACCGTCTGAGCTGATCAGAGCAGGCGAAACTCGGAGGCGATGAATCGCACGCGGTTGGCGTGCACCCCCGCCTCCTGCGCGAAGCGTTCCCACTCCCGGAGCGCGCCGGTCACCTCCTCCAGGATTGCGGCGCCGTCCTTCCGGATACCCATCGTCCTCCCGAGCATACCCAGATCCTCCCGCACGAACCGGCCGGTTTTCCCGCCGAGCGTCATCTGGTGCGCCCGGGTGTACCCCAGTCCTCTGGCGTAGGTGAGATCGTACGCCGGGGCGAGGCACCAGGCGCCGGTCTCATCCATCAGGAAGGCAAAGTTCTTGACGTGGTCGTCCTGGTTGACGGCGGCGATGTTGAAGACGGTGCGCCGGAAGGCTTCTTCAAGCGCCGGATAGCCCAGGCCGAGGGCCAGCACGGTGCGAAGGTACTGCTCGTAGGAGAAGTGGCCCGGGGCGTTGTAGTCCACGTGCTGCATCCCGCCCAGGCTGTGCAGGTGGATCCGGCGCCCGTTCTCGCGGTCGAATCGCTTGCTCAGGAAGTGGGCGAACCCCCGCTCCTCGAAGAGTCGGGTTTCCGGGACGTCGAGTCCCGCACTTCTCGCCATGAGCGAGTAGGCGTACTCGATCCGGTTGTACGGCTTCGGGGTCTCATCCGGCGCGCCCAGCTCGCCCACCCCGTCGAACTTGATGATCCAGTGCTCGTCCCCCGGGCGCGGCGCGGCAAAGTCCGACCGGACCTCGTTGCGCTCCTGGTTCCAGAGCACGATCGCCTTGGGGCGGGCGCCTCCGGCGGAGGCTCCGATCCTCATGATTTCCGGGATCGCGACTTCCGCTTTCTCCTCCACGAGCGTGCGAGCCTGCTGCACCAGCGCCGCGATCTCGAGAGGCTCCTGCTCGGCCTTCCGGGGAGGGAACCGCAGCGCCGGCTGGAACTCGAGGGCTCCGAGACTCCGGGTGCCCATGTAGAGGAGCTTCTGAACCGGGCTGAGCGCGGCATCGGGGGTGCCCCTGGCGGCGAAATAGCGGGCAATAACCGCGTTCCCGAAGCGGTCCGGCAGCGCGTCGGCCAGGACCCCCGGCAGTCCGTGAAAGGCCTCGATCCGGGTGAGCTCCGGGAAGCTGACGGGGCCGTGCAGTGAAAGGGGAAGGGTGAATGGGGAAATCTCCAGCCGGCTCTCTGCGAATGCCGGCTCGTACTCGAAGGTGACCGTCCCGTCCTCCTCCTCGGCGACAGCCCCGACCCGCCGACCCCAGAGGCGGACCTCGGCGACGACTGGGTCAGCCATGCCGGGGCTTGCTGGCGCGCCGGCGGGGCTTCCCCTTCCGCTCCAGGAGGGCGAGCGGCGAGATGCGTGGGGGCGGCAGGAACGCGTCGAGCGAGTCGAGACGGTCGAGCGCCCGGAGCAGTCTGATGATCGTGACGAGGCGGGGATTCGCGCCTCGTTCGGCGTTCAGGACGGTGTTCCGGTTGAGGCCGGCCCTCGTCGCAACCTCCTCGACGGTGAGATTGCGTAGGAGCCGGTACCCCTGCAGGCGTCCTCCCACCATCCGGGCTATCTCATCATCAGAACTAACAGCTAGTGTATTAGGCATAATATCCATTGACGAGAGTTAATACATAATATACTATAGAATATATGATTTATTGTAAAGTCTATTATAATAGATATTATTTGACATAATTACTATATAGTCTAATGTAATAGCTTTTAACTGATGACGTATGAATGAGTCGCGCGGCCTTCGATGGACCTGCTTGCCCATTGGACCGTCGCGGAGCGAGAATACTCACCCTCCACACCACCCGAGGCCCTCGTGCTCTGCCGCTCCATCTTCCTCGGCGCGTTGTTTCTCGCCGCGCCTCCCCTCCTGGCCCAGCACAGCTACAGCACCGGCACCGGGTACGATCCCGCGGTTCCGACGCCTCGCTGCGTCCTTGGTTACGAGGTCGGCGACCGGTTCACTCCTCACCACCGGATCCTCCGCCACGCCGAACGTCTGGCGGCGGCGACCCGCCGGACCGCCCGGAGCGATCGCTTCTACGATGTCACCGCCTGGTCGCTTCCCTTCGCGTTCCGGGTCCGCGCCTGGTCGCTTCCCGCGCCGGCAGGCCCGCTCGAGCCGGCGACGCTTGCCGCCCCGAGCCGGACCGCTCCCAAGCGCGCGGGTTATGCCTACGCCTTCCCCCCCGGCTCGGAGGAAAGCCTGAGGCTGCTCGCAGGACTGCTCACCGAAAAGATCCGGGTCTGGTATGCGCCCAAGTTCTTCCGGATCGGCGCCGACAGCTTCCCGTGCGGCGCGTTCCTCGTGCGCACCGCGCCGAATGGCGCCGCCGTGCATGAAACCGTGCGCCGGCTCGCGGCGTCATCCGGCGCGCGGGTCGCGTCGCTCGCCGCCGCCGCCGTTGACGAGGGAACCGACCTGGGGAGCAACAGCGTTTTCTTCATCAAAGCGCCGAGGCTGGGGCTGCTCGGAGGAGCGCCGGTTCAGGGCAATTCCTTCGGATTCGCCTGGTTCACCTTCGAGCAGCGGCTCGGCATGCCGGTCACCCCGCTCGACGCCAACGCGGTAGCTGGTGGCGCGCTCGCCGAGCTCGACGTGCTCGTCGTGCCGAGCGTGCAGCAGGCGGCGCTGGAGCGCGCGTTGGGTGACGGGGGCCGGGAGCGGGTGACGTCGTGGGTGCGGAATGGCGGGGTGCTGATCACCCTCGAGGGCGCGACGGCATGGCTCGCCTCGGAGCGGCTCGGTCTGTCGCGCTTGCGCCTGCGGTCGGATACGGCGCGCGCCGACAGCAGCGGCGGCGCGCCGCTTCCGGCCGATGTGCCTGGTGCGATCGTGCGGGTCACCGCCGATTCGCTTTCGCCGCTCCTCGCGGGATTGGAGCCGGGGGACTTCAGTGTGCTGATGAACGGGGCCCGGATCTACCGCGTCCCCCGCGACCTCTCCTCGGGCGAAGCGGTCATTCGATACGCTCCCGTCGGCCGGCTCCGGGTCGCCGGGTATCTTTGGCCCGAAGTGCCGGCGCGGCTCGCCGAGTCGCCCTGGCTCTGGACCGAGCGAGTGGGGCGGGGCCGGGTGATCGGTTTCGCGGGTGACCCCAACTTCCGCGATCCCTGGCGCAGTCTGCTGCCGCTCTTCGGCAACGCCGTCCTGCTGGGAGCGAGCTTCTGAGCATGCCGGACACCGGGTTTTCGAGGGAATTTCTCGAGCTGCAGGCGGCCGTCGCGGGGCGGTACACGCTGGAGCGCGAGCTGGGGCGCGGAGGCATGGGGATCGTTTTTCTCGCGCGCGACGCGGCGCTCGACCGCCCCGTCGCCATCAAGATGCTGCCTCCCTACCTGGCCGCGCAGTCCGATATCCGCGAGCGGTTCGTTCAGGAGGCGCGGCTGGTTGCGCGGCTGTCGCATCCGAACATCGTCACGGTGTTCGCTGCGGAGCAGCACGGCGACCTGGTGTTCTTCGCCATGGCATACGTGCGGGGAGAAACCCTCACCCAGAGGGTGGAGCGCGCCGGCCCGCTTCCTCCTGCGCAGGCGACCCGCCTTCTTCAAGAGGTGGCCTGGGGCCTCGGGTACGCGCATGCCAACGGCGTCATCCATCGCGACGTCAAGCCCGACAACATCCTGATCGAGCAGGCCTCGGGCCGGGCGATGATCGCCGATTTTGGGATCGCCTTCGCGGCCGACGCCAGCCGGCAGACCGCCGCCGGACAACTCGTCGGCACGCCGCATTACGTGAGTCCGGAGCAGGCGTATGGCAATCCGCTCGACGGACGGAGCGATCTCTATTCGCTCGGAGCGTCCGCCTTCTTCGCCTTGACCGGCCGCACCCTCTTCGAGGGGCCGTCTCCGCTTGCGGTCATCACCAAGCACGTGAACGAGCCGCCGCCGCCGCTCGCGACGATCCGCACCGATCTCCCGCGACAGCTCACCGAGGTGGTGGATCGCTGCCTGGCGAAGGACCCGGAGCGGCGATTCAGGACCGGGGAAGAGCTGGCCGAGGCGCTCGCGGCGACGGGACTGACCGAGCACGAGATCCCGGCGCCGATCCGGCATTACTTCCGGCAGGGACGCGGCGTGGCGCTTGCCTGGCTCATGCTCATCGCGCTGGTGATCTGGTTCTGGCAATGGGTCGAGGTGCCTCCCGATCCGGTCTCCCGAGGCGCTGCGACCGGGTTGCTGCTCCTCGCGATTCTCTGGCCGCTCAGTTTCCTGATCCGGACGGCGCGGCGCGCCCTGCAGAACGGGCTCACCTTTCACGACGTGCGGCGGGCCGCTGAGCTCGAGGCTCGGGTGCTCGCCGAGGAATCGAAGGCGGTTTTCGGAGGCACGTATTCCGGCGAGCTGTCGCGGACGAAGGAGGACTGGCTCCGCTGGCTCGCCGGGCCGTTCGGGCGGATGGTGTTTGGGCTCGCTGGGCTGGGTCTCCACGTCGTGGCGCCGGCGCCCCACCCCGACACCATGCCGGCCGAGCGAATCGTCGAAGCGGCCGCCGTCTCGCTCTTCAATCAGCTCTCCCCCGAGCTCCAGCAGCGCTTCACCGCGCTTCCCGACGTCGGCGACGAGCTTTGCTGCCGGGTTGAGGAGCTGCGTGACGAGCCGGGTCACGGCGAGGAGCTTTCGCGGGTGATCGGGGCCTTGGAGCGGCTGCGGCTCGATTTGCTTCGCTTGAAGGCGGGGGAGGGATCGGCCGACGAAGTTGGGGCCGCCCTCAATGCGGCGGTGCAGGTCAATCAGGAAACTGGGGCGCGGCGCATCCCGTAGATGAGGTGAGGGGTGAGCGGTAAGCAGTGAGCGGTGAGCGGGAGGAGCGGTTCCCGCTCACCGCTCACTGCTTACCGCTCACCGACTTGCGGAACTCGTTGCCCGGCCCCACTTTCCGCACTCCGGGCGCCGTAGCCAAGTGGTAAGGCAGAGGTCTGCAAAACCTCCATTCGTCGGTTCGATTCCGACCGGCGCCTCTGCTCTCTCAGGGGGTGGGAAATGCTCAAGCGTTCCCTGGCCCGCCCCGGCCTCGCGCTCCTCGTGGCGCTCCTGGCCCTGTGCCCGCCGCTCGACGCGCAACGACTCGGCTCCATCACCGGGACCGTCCGCACCGCTGAACGCGGACCGGGGCTCGAGGGCGCCCGAGTCATCCTCATCGGCACGAAGCTCGTCGTCATCACCAACCGCAGAGGCGAGTTCGCCTTCCACGGCATCACGCCGGGGAAGTACGTCATTCAAGCGAGCGCCATCGGCTACACCACGCTCACCTCGCCCATCGACGTCAAGCCGCTGGAGACCGTCGAAGTGCAGTTCGAGACCGAGGCGGAGACCTTCAAGCTTCCCGATCTTGAAGTCGAGGAGAAGCCGAATCTGCCCGCCGATTTTCTGCGACGAAGCCGGGAAGGGCGAGGACGATATTTCTCCCGCGCCGAGATCGAGAAGCGGAATCCGCAAACCGTCGGGGACCTGCTCCGGATGGTGCCGGGCATGCGGGTGGAGTGCCGGGGGATCGTGTGCCGGGCGGTGCTGGCGCGGGCGCCGCGCGGTTGCCAGCCCACGTTCTGGATGGACGGCATCCCCGCCGATCCCGCCATGGTCTGGCTGCAACCGCCCAGGGATCTCGACGGTATCGAAGTTTACTCCGGGCCCTCGCAGACGCCGCCCGAGCTGGAGCGCAACTCGAGCTGCGGAGCGATCGTGCTATGGACCCGTACCCCGCCGCGGTGGGTGAAGAAGG
>CAZHSO010000077.1:3594-14381 GCA_964535105.1 uncultured Gemmatimonas sp. | reverse complement strand
GTATGCCCCTCTTTGGCGAAGCAGGCCGCCGAGACGCAGCCGACGTAGCCCAGACCGAACACGCTCACTGCCGTCATGGATCGATGTCCTGGTTGAAAGTCGTTTGCCGGCGCGCGCGCACGTCCTCGCAGACGGAGGCAAAGGCCCGTGCCGCGGCGTCCCAGCCGAATTGACCGCGAACCAGGGCCGCCGAGGCGGCCGCCATCCGCGCCGCGAGGTCCGGCTCTTCGAGCACCCGGATGGTGGCCCGGGCCAGCTCGTCCGGTGAGTCGCCGATCAGCACGTGCTCGCCGGGGGTGAGCGGGAGTCCTTCGGCGCCGATCGACGTCGAGACCACCGGTGTTTCGGTGGCCATGGCCTCGAAGATCTTGAGCCGGGTGCCGCCGCCGACCCGCAGGGGCACCACCATGGCGGCCGCTGAGGCCAGGAAGGGCCGCACGTCCGGCACCGTGCCGGTTACGGTGACGCCGGGATGCCCGACGGCGAGGGCGCGGATTCCGGGACCGGGGTCGCGTCCCACGACGGTCAGGGTGACGCCGGGCACCCTCGCCCGGACGGCAGGGAGCACCTCGGAGACGAAGTACCGGATTGCGTCTTCGTTAGGAGTCCAGTCCATCGAGCCGACGAAGACGAGAGACCCAGGCCTCCGCGCCGCCGGATCGAAGGACCGGAAGTATTCGGTGTCCACCCCTGTCGGTACCGCCTCCACGTTGGTCGCGCCGTAAGCACGCTCGAAATGCGCCGCATCCACCTTCGAGACGGCCACCACGCGGTCGAACCGGCGGCACGCCTTCGCCTCGAAGGCGATCATCCGGTCGCGCTGGTTTGCGAAATACGCGCGGGCGAGCGGGTTCGTGGCCACCTCCGCCCGGCGCCGCCAGATTTCCGCCTCGATGTTGTGCTGGAACAGGACCGCGGGGCAGGGGACTTCTGCCGGGAAATTGAGGGCCGAGACGAGAAAATCGCAGACGACGACCTCGATGCCCCCGTTCCGGGTGAGCTCCGCCACCTTGCGCCGGAAGGCCGGAGAACGCGATCGCGCGATCGCGTAGGGCAGCGACGAGGCGAGGTTTGCCACCGCGCCGGCGAGGAAACCGAGGCTGTGCCTGGGGGCCACCCGATGGGGTACCGTGACGACCCGGTCGGAGTACTCCGTGGCGCGCGCGATCGCGTCCGGGGCCGCCTGGCCATCGTCGAGGGTGAGATAGGTGATCCGATGCTCGCGCTTGAGCATCCGGAGCATCTGGTAGGTGCGGATCCGCCCGCCCTTGTCCGCTGGATGCAGCAACTCGGTCTTGAGCCAGAGCAAGTGCACGCGTCAGGCCGCCCGGGCTCTGCCGAGCAGCGCCGGCGTGAGGATGGCTTCGACCGGCTCCCCGTCGAGGAAGATCCGCTGCCAGATTTCGAGATTCATCAGGCTCCACAACCGCTCGCCGTAGTTGCGCTCGCCCAGCTGGTGTCCGGCCACCAGCTCGCGCAGAAAGGACGGGTCCCACAAGTCCCGGGCCAGCGCCCGCGGGCCGGTGATGAATTCCTGCAGCAGGCCCTGGTAATTCCCCCGGAACCAGCCGCCGACCGGGACGGGAAACCCCATCTTCCGGCGATCGAGGATTTCGGGGGGAAGGAGCCCCGCCATCGCCCGCCGCAGAATGACCTTGGTGGTGAGCCCGTCCACCCGGAGCCGGCTGGGCAGCGTCGTCGCGAATTCCACCAGCTCGTGATCCAGGAACGGCACCCGCGATTCGATGGAGGCGGCCATGCTCATCTGGTCCTGCTTCATGAGCAGCTCGTGCAGGTAGGTCTTGAGGTCGGCATACAGCAGGCGCTCCAGGAGCGGGAGCGAGGGGACGCGCGCCAGCGCGGCGTGGTGCGCCGCATACGGGTCGATGGAGCGGAGCGCCTCCCCGGCGATCCCGCTCCAGAGGCGCGCCTGGGAGCTTCGGTCGAAGACCGCAAAATTGTCGAAGTAGAGCGAATCCAGATCGGGAGCCCGGGTCAGGAACGTCCGCCCCAGTCGCTGCCGCAAGGTCGATCGGTCCGGCAGGAGGCCGACACCCGACCGCACCAGTTCGCGAACCGTGGCCGGTGTCGCCTTCCGATACCATTGTCCCAGCCGGCTGTTGAGCAGCGTCACGCGATACCGGTTGTAACCACCGAGCGTCTCGTCGCTGCCTTCGCCAGTCAGCACGACCTTGACATGCTGGGCCGCCAGCTCGGAGACGAAGTAGAGTGCGATGCTCGAAGGGTGGGCCAGGGGCTCGTCTTCATGCCACACCAGGCGGGGCAGCGCCAGGAAGAATTGCTCCGGCGTGACCAGCACCTCATGATGATCGGTCCGGAACCGCTCGGCGACCAGCCGCGCATAGGCGAGCTCGTTGGCCTCCCGCTCGTGGAACGCCACCGAGAAGGTCTTGACCGGTTCCCTGACCAGCTGGCTCATCATCGCGGTGATGGCCGCCGAGTCGATGCCGCCGGAGAGAAACATCCCGAGCGGAACATCGGCCATCAGGCGAAGGCGCACCGCTTCGCGAAAGCGCTCGAGGTACTCCGCCGTCAAGTCTTCGCCGCTCCGGGTGGTGTCGGGCGTCCACTCGTGCGGCAGGTCCCAGTACTCGCGGATGTCTACGCGACCGTCCCGCCAGGTGAGGGTGTGCCCCGCCGGAAGCCGCCGCACGCCTTCGAAGAGCGTCTCCTGCCCCGAGGGCGCATGATTGGCTAGATAATCGGGCAGCGCCGCCCGATTTAGCACCGGGCGCACCGCGCCGGCCTCGAGGAGGGCCTTGATCTCGGACCCGAACCAGAGCGTCCCGTCTTCGCCGTGCGCGTAGTACAGCGGCTTGACCCCGAAGCGATCACGGGCCAGAAAGAGCTCCCGGCGCTCGGTATCCCAGATGGCGAAGGCGAACATCCCCCGGAACGCGCGGACGCAGTCTTCCCGGTCCCGCTCAAAGACGTGCAGCAGCGTCTCGGTATCGCAGTGCGTCCGGTAGGCCACCCCGGCCCCGGTGAGGTCCCGCATGAGCGACGGGTGATTGTAGATCTCGCCGTTGTAGACCACCTGATAGCGGCCGTTGCCGGAAGCCATGGGCTGATGGCCGCGGGCAACATCCACAATGCTCAGCCGGCGATGCCCGAGGCCGATCCCCGGACGGAAATACAGACCGGCATCGTCGGGCCCGCGATGCACCAGCGCGTCGCGCATCCGCACGAGCGTGCTCTCCGGGATATTCCGCGACGAGGCGGCGGGCACGGCAAATCCACAGATGCCGCACATCGTTCAGGCGGCTCCCGGCGGATCGACGGATTCCAGGAGCATCAGCGGCTCACCCCGTTCGAGGACCTCGCCCGGTCCGGAGAGGATCGCCCCCCGGGGCGCATCGTCCGTTGCGGGCAGCACGAGGCAGAATCTAGCGGTGCAGAAGAGGTCTCCGGCATCCACCGCCGCGCTCTCCGGATCGCGCAGCAGGGCGCGCACCGTGCCGCCGGGAACGGACCAGGCCCAGGTGACGCCGCCGGCGACCCGGCTCCGCAAAAGCGCCGGTGGAGCCACCCCGCTCTGCAGGACGGTCGCCACCCCCTCCGCGAGCTCCGCGCCGGGAATCCGGCGGAGAAGTACCTGCGACGGTTCCCGCGCGCCGTAGCAGCGGGACACCCACCCCGATGATCCCTCGGATGTCCCGGCCGCATCGGCGATCAGATGCACCGAGGGGTCGCCTTCGGGCCACTGGGCGAGAAACCTCCCATTGCCGGTTCGGGTGAGCGCCATTCCGGCCGCGAGGTGAAATCTGAGCTCGCCCTGCGGCACCGGCGGACCGCCCGAAAGCTGATCGATCAGCATCCAGCCTCGCTCCCAGCGCAGCACCCGCCGGACATGACGGTTCCCGCCGTAGCGCGCCACGAAGCCGTCATGACTGGCCTCCAAGTAGTCCCATCTGCCAGACGTGATCCAGCGGTCCACTCTGGTCGCTGGACGATCGAGCCAGCGGAAGGGCCCTCCCGGCTGCGCCGAGCTCTCGTTCCCGATGGTCATCGTGTTGTGGGCCGCCGTCCGCCGGAACAGCTCGCGCTCCTCCCTCACATAGGAGCAGGTGCCGGAGTCCACGATGACCGGCCGACCCGCGCAGCTCAGCACCAGAGACAAGGCATCCGCGTGCGCGTGTCCCGCGCTCAGCGCGCCATGGGGGCCGGCATCCACCAGCAGCGCGTCTTCCTTCGAGGCGCGGAGGAAGAACCACCCGCCGGATGGAAGCGCGGTCGAGGTGTCCGCACCGGGGACCGGCGGCTCGCCGGCTTTCCAGCGGGCGCGCAACCGGTCCGCCCCCAGCATCCACACCATTCCGGCCGGCGTGCGCTCTCCCAATGCGAGCTCGGGGAGGTCGAGGAGGTCCGCGGCGAGCGAGAGAGTGTCGGAAAAGTCAGTCCGAACCGGCGAGGCGAGCGGGAGCAGTCGGCCACCATCGTCGTCACCGATCAGCGGAAGGGTCCCGTCCCGGTGCATCACCTGCCGGAGGGCGCGCCCACCCGCGGCCAGCCGGACCCGGTGCTCCGCCGGCAGGGTCCATCCGTGGCCGGCGCCCAGCGCCATGGCGTGGAGATAGAAGTCCACCGTGTATGCCAGATACCAGGTTGTTTGCTCGAAATATGTGCCATCGTCGCGAAGGTGGATCGGGAGCTGATCGAGCAGAATGCTCCATCCCGTTTCTCTCCAGCGCCCGGCTCGGGGGTAGTCCGGCCACGCACAGCCCAGATACAGCAGGCCGAGCGCCTCGCCGGTGAGGTGGGTGTTGGGACTGAACCATCGCGACAGATACCGCTCCACGTGACGGCCGTGCACCTCCAGACTCTCGAGTATTCGCGTGGTCAATTCGCTGGGGATGGCATCAATCCCCCGGGCCAGATGCAGCATCCAGGTCCAGGCGATCCCGCGAAGCGCCACCTCCAGGCTGCTGGCCCAGTTGATTCCGCGCTTCGGCGGATTGTCGTCGAGCCAGGCCGTGAGGTAGCCCACCGCTCGATCCAGGTAGTGCCTCTTTCCGGTGAGGCAGGATGCCTGGGCGAGCGTGACCAGCCATTGCTGCCGGTTGAGCTCCCAGATCACCTTGTGATCCCCGACGCGGCCGGCCTCGAGATAGGGAACGGTGCTCCAGTGCCCCCGCGGCGCACGCCGGTTGCGGAGAGGATCCAGGTGCCAGTCCACCGGGCTTCCAAAATCCAGGCCCTCGTATCCCAGGAGCGAAAACCGCCCGGCGGCCAGCTCGTCTGCGTTGCGAAGGAGGCGTTCCCGTTCCGACGGGCGCAGCGCGTAGATCCCGTCCAGCACTTCAGTGCCGGGCACCGGAAAGGGGAGAACGGGATGCGACGCCCCGCCCCGGGGCAGCCGGCCATGCACGCCGAAGCCCACCCGCTCGGCGAGAATGGAGCCGGCCTGCTGGAGGCGGCCGATGATCTCGGCGGAGCTTCGCAGGTATCTCGTCACGACCGGGACGCCAATTCGATGTAGGCGGCTTCCCAGGCCTTGCCCACACTCTGGTCCGAAAACTCCGCGACGACTTTGCGGTGCGCGGCGTCCGCCAGACGCGGGGCGAGTCCCTCCTCCCGGAAGAGGCGGAGGGCGGCCCGCGCCATCGCGGCGTGGTTTCCAGTCGGCACCAGCAGCCCGGTGCGGTCGTGCTCGACCAACAGGGGAATCCCTCCCGCGTCCGTGCTGACCACCGGGAGACCCGCCGCGAACGCTTCGAGAATCGACAGCGGCATGTTGTCGATCTCCGAGCCGTTGAGAAACACGTCGGCGCGATCGTAGTGTGCCGGCATCGCCCCCATGGGCACCATCCCGGCCCACTCGACGTTGCGGAGCTCGAGGGCGCCAGCGAGCTCGCGGAGCGCGGCCGTCTGGGAGCCGGAACCGATGACCGAGAGGGAGCTCCCGGGCAGCTCGGCCTGGATCAGCGCGAACGCGCGCAGCACGGTGGGGACGCCGTAGTGGGCCTCGTGATTGCGGTTGGTGATGAACCGGGGCACCGGAGATTTCCGGGGACGGAATCCGAACGCAGCCGGCTCCAGCGAATTGGGAATCACCGCCGCGTCCAGCCCGTGCCGGGCAAAGACCCGCTGCAGATAAGGAGATTGTACCACGATCCGCTGGGACAGCCGCAGCAGCGGAATCGCGTGCCAGCCCCAGCGGGCCAGGTGGTCCTCCGCCTCCCCACTGTGATAGTTGAGGATCACCGGCTTGCCGAGCAGGCGGGCCAGGAGAAGGGCGGGGACCGGCGCGAGGAGGAAGGACCAGTAGCTGGCCGAATACACATGCACCACATCGGCCTCGGGCAGCGCGGCCAGCAGGGACAGGCCGTAGGCGAGCTCGGTCACCACTGTGCGCAGGTACCGGATCCGCTGCAGCCGCGCGAGAACTCCCGGCAGGCGGGGATTGACCGCGACGAAGGCGAGCACGAGGGTGCCCCGTTTCGACAGCGCCTCCCGGAGCCGCGCGGCCTGGACCGCCTGCCCGCCAAGGATATCCAGCGAAGGGCCGACCATGAGGACGCGCACGGCTTCGCCGCTCATTGCACCCGTTCGGCCTGCATCCACAGGCTGAGCACCAGCAGACGCCAGAGCGCGTAACTGTGATCCCGGCGGCCGCCGGCGTGCTCGCGGAGGAGCCGGCCGACCGCGCCGGGCTCGCAATACCGGAAGATCGGATTGTCGGGGCGCTGCAAACCTTCCAGGCGGTGCCGGAGCGGCCCCTGAAACCAGCGGGCCATCGGGACACCGAACCCCTGCTTCGGCTTGGTGAGCACCGACTCCGGGACCATGCCCTGGACGGCCTGGCGCAGGACCCACTTGCCGAGGCCGTCGCGGAACTTGAACCGGCTGGGCAACGAGAAGGCGAACTCGGCGAACTGGTGATCGAGCAGGGGTACCCGCGCTTCGAGCGAGACCCGCATGCTCATCCGGTCCACCTTGGTGAGGATGTCGCCGGGCAGATAGCTCAGGGCGTCCACCAGGGACATGCGGGTGGCCAGATCCCGTCCGCCCACCACCCTGAACCACTCGTCGAGCTGGCCGTCGAGCTCCGCATCCGCGCCCGCGATTTCGCTTCGCACCACCCCCCCCTCCTCCGCCAGGAGCGGCTGCGCCACCGTTCCCGCGTAGCGGCCCTCGGCGCTGCGGGAGAGATGGAGGAGGAATCCGCGGCCCAGGGCGCCCTGGGGCAGCCGGAGGGCCAGCCACCGCGCGGCGCGGCGCAACAAGGGAGAGGCGAACCCAAGCCGCCGGACTTCGTCGTACCGGGTGTATCCCCCGAACAGCTCGTCCCCGCCGTCTCCCGAAAGGGCGACGGTGACGTGCTCCCGCGCCAGCCGGGAGACCAGCCAGGTGGGAAGCGCGGAGGAATCGGCGAAGGGCTCGTCGAACGCCAAAACCAGATCATCCAGCAGGACATCGATGTCGGGGCGGAGGACCAGCGCGGTGTGATCGGTTCCCAGCGCCGCGGCGACCCGTTCCGCGTCGGGCGATTCATTGAACTCCGGCTCGTCGAAGCCGATTGAAAAGGTCCGGACCCGCCGGTCGAGCAGCCGGGTCATCTGGGCCACCACCGCGGAGGAATCGATGCCCCCGGACAGGAAGGCACCGAGGGGCACCTCGGATTCCAGATGGCACTGGACCGAGTCGGCGAGGAGCCGGCGGGTTTCCGCGATCGCCTCGGCTTCGGAGATGTCCGCCCGCTCCTCACCCACCGGTGACCACCAGCGCCGCTCGACGACCCCCTCTTCCGGAGACCACCTGAGCCAGTGCCCGGGTGAAAGCTTCCGGACGCCCCGGAAGATGCAGTAGGGGTCGGGGACGTAGCCCAGGGCGAGGTACCTCAGCATCGCCGGCTCGTCGATCGCCTTCTGGAAGCCGGGCAGGTCGTAGAAGCCCTTCAGCTCGGAGCAGAACGCCAGCGCGCTCCCGGCTTCCCAAAGGTAAAGCGGCTTGATCCCGAGCCGGTCCCGCGCGAGAAAGAGGCGGCGGGCGGGGGCATCCCAGAGCGCGATGGCGAACATGCCCCGGAGCCGAGCCAGGACGCCCTCTCCCCAGGCTTCGAATCCATGAACGATGACCTCGGTATCCGCGTGGGTGCGGAAGACATGACCGAGGAGCTCGAGCTCCCGCCGCAGGGCGTGGTGGTTGTAAATCTCGCCGTTGAAAATGACCTGGACGGTTCCGGATTCGTTCGGGATCGGCTGCCGGCCACCGGCCACGTCGATGATGCTCAGGCGTCGCATGCCCAGCGCCACATCGCCGTCAACGAAATATCCGTCGCCGTCGGGACCGCGATGGAAGATCCGGCGGCACATCGTTTCGACGTGGCGCCGGGCTTCCTCCCGGGGCTGTCCCGGGAATCCCGCGAGGCCGGCGATCCCGCACATGCTCTACAATCCGGGCTGAGGCTGCCGGAGCAACACCCGCCGTCCGGGCGCGGGGGCCTTCGCGGGGGGCTCCCGGGCGGGGACGTCCTCCTCCGCGGCCCGGGCGGCGGTGTAGATCAAAGCCAGGTAGAGGTACAGGAAGGGCAGATGCTCCATGGTGGCGAAGAGCGCCGCCTGCAGGAACGCGATCAGACCGAAGAGCAGGGTCCGGATCAGCGTGGCGTCCTCCGGAGAAAGTCCCGGACGACGCATGGTCCGCCAGGCGGGGATCACCACCGAAAGGATGACGCCGGTCAGCAGGAGCAGTCCGGGAATCCCGGTTTCGGCCGCGGTGTGCAGGTAGGTGCTGTGAGGGTCACGCTCTCCCCGGGCGGTCGGGCGGAACCGGCTGCTTCTGGCATACTCGGCGTGCACCTTGTTATAGCCGTGGAGTCCCACCCCGAGCACGGGGTGGTCGGCCACGATGGCCCGCGCAACGCGCCAGATCTCGAATCGCTGGTCGGCCGAACCATACTGGTCCACGGCGGCGAGTTCTTCCACTCGCGTGGCGTGTTTGAGCCCGGCCAGACGGTTCCAGACGGCCGAGGGGGCCGCCACGGCAATGGCCCCCGCGGTGCATGCCACGACCACCGCGGCCTGCAGCCGGCGGCGGTGGTGGGTGATCACCAGAAGCAGAAGGGTGCCGAGGGCCAGGATGCCACCGCGCGACTGGGTGGCAAAGATGATCGCGGGAAGAATGATGGCCCCCCCGATGGCGCTCCACCGGAATATTCCCTTCGGAAGGGTCTGGGCCATCGCGATTGCCAGCGCGAGAACCGGAAGGGTGAGGGTCGCGAGATCGTTGGGATTGACGAAAACAAAATTCCAGGCGTAGCGTCCCTGCTCGGTGATACCCGCGGCGATGTTGAAGAGGGTGCCGCGGACCGGATACAGGGCGTAGATCGCGAGCCAGGCGATCGCGAACCGGCGCCACTCCCGCCGGGTGGTAGCGACGTTGATGGCGACCAGAAAAATCAGCCAGAGTTTGGCCTGGGCCCAGAGGGCGGGGGCGGTGAGCTCGGGGCGCTCCGCCTGCGCATACCCGATCCCCGCCCACCCGATCAGCGCGGCGAACCACCAGACCGGCGCCGGCGCCCGGAAGCGGGCGCGGTCGAGCACCAGCCCCACGAGGCCGATGGCTATGGCCACCGCCGCCACGGGCTTCGAGCTGTGAATGGCAAAGAGGTAGCCCGCCATGCCTGCGGGCACCAGCCAGGAGCGGCCGCTCCCGGCCGCGCCCCGGCTCGCCGCCGGCCCCGGCCGCTGAGTACGCTCGGTTGCCGGTAGCCGGGGGGAGAGGTCGGAATTGAGCGGTGCGGCGTGACTCATTCTCACCGTTTCAAGCAATTTTTACGCCACAGTTGTATGGTATTGCAGCATCGTGGTATGCGACTTGCCAGCCCTCACGCGCGAGGTCCTCCTTCACTAGACGAATTACATTAAGGACCTGATGGGTCTGCCGCACTTACTCCCCCGGGTTCGGGTCGCCGTGCTACGGGTGCTCGATGCGAGCGGCGCCTTCGGGCTCGCCCGGCGGAGCGCCTGGAGGAGCCGTCGTCTCCTGATCCTCTGCTTTCACGGCTTCTCCATCGCCGACGAGCATCTCTGGAACCCTAACCTCTATTCGCCCGGAGAGCATCTCGAAGGCCGGCTTCGTCGGCTCAGGGATGGGGGGTATGCGATTCTTCCCCTCGGCGAGGCATTGGAACGGCTCTACGCCGGCTCGCTCCCCCCCGGGGCCGTCGCTCTCACGGTGGACGATGGTTTCTTCGACTTCCTGGCGCGGGCCTACCCGATCCTCGCCCGGGCCGGCGTCCCCGCGACGGTTTACGCTTCGACCTACTACGTCTTCGACCAGCGTCCCATCTTCGACGTTGCCTGCGATTATCTGCTCTGGAAGGGCCAGCGGCTGGGACGGGGGCGGGTTGACCATTCCGGGAATCTGAATGGCTTCGATCTCTCGGCACCGGGAGCGCCGGGTGCGGCGGCGGCCCTCTTGCGAAGGGCCGCGGCGGACGAGGGGTGGTCCGCGGATCAAAAACATGAGTGCCTCGAACGCCTGGCGGCGGCGGTCGGTGCCGACTGGGGAGAGTTTCGCCGGCAGAGGTTGCTCTCCTTGCTCACACCGGAGGAAATCGCGGCGCTCGATCCCCGCATTGCGGACGTCCAGCTCCACACCCACCGGCACCGGATGCCGGACGATCGCGCCCTGTTCCTGCGCGAGATCGAGGACAACCGGAACGGCTTGATCCGCGCCGGCCGGCCGGCGTCCGATCTCCGGCATTTCTGCTACCCGAGCGGGGTGTACGCCGCGCATCACCTCCCCTGGCTCAAGGAGGC
>CAZHSO010000077.1:0-3494 GCA_964535105.1 uncultured Gemmatimonas sp. | reverse complement strand
AAGCAGGAGCGAGTGCTTCAGATCCATCAACGCGGCCCGGCCCCTCGGCAGCAGACACAGCACCAGCAATGTCGTCCCACCGACTACGGCGGCGCTGCTCACGAAGCCCATCAGAGGACTGGAGATGATCCAGAATTTCCTGAAAAGAAGCCCGGTGAGCACTGCTGCTCCCGACGCGCAGGTGAACGGGGTCAACAAGAGGTAAAAATCCTTCGTGTGAACCGGACCGGTGCGGCCGACGAACCAAAACATCAGCGGGTTGGCGATGAATAACCGACCCAGGGAATACGATGCCGCAACCCCGAGCGCGCCCCATTGGAGCCCGACGATAATCGAGATAATGGAAATGGGGGCGTTGATCAGGGACCACCGCAACATGTCCCGGGTGCGTCCCTGCGTTAACAAGAGCCATCCTCCAGTGGCCATGACCGGCTGAAACAATCCGGCCACGCCGAGACACACCAGAATTGGAGCGGCCTCGCCCCACTGCGGACCAAGCACGATGCGAACCAGCCAATCGGCGCTCACGATCATCAACGCCACCGCCGGCATCGTAAACATGATCACCTTTTCTGTTATGCGCAGGTACGCTTGCCGATAACGCTCCGGGGTTTGGGCCAGCCTGCTCAAGGCCGGAATGGTCACGGCCCCAACTGGATCATTGATCTGTTCAGTCGGTAGGCCAGCCACTTGTACCGCTTTGCCGTACAGCCCCAACTCCTGACGACCCATCAACCGGCCGATCAGCAGATTATCGACGTTTTTTGATGCGTAGTTTATCAACGAATAGCCTGTGACATTGCCGCCGAATGAAAGAATCGATCTCAGGTCAGGGTGTCGCTTTGGTTTCCCGGGCCGCCACCGGCAGGCCAACCAGACGCCCGCCGTATTGGAGGCGAGCAATGCCAGCTGACTGAAGACTAGCGCCCAATACCCTGCCCTCATCCACGCCAGGAGGATGCCGACGAGGTAGCCTACCGTCATCGACGTGAAGGCGATGACGCTCAGGGCAACGAATTTCATCTGCCGCTTGAGTAAGGCTTCATGCTGCACCCCGACCCCCCCGACCACAAAACCAGCCGCGGTCACGATCGTGATCAGGAGGAGCCGCGGCTCACCGTAAAACCACCCAACCAGCGGGGCGATGGCTGCCATCAAAAGCATGATGGCGATACTCAGCGCCACGTTGACCCAGAACAGAGTGCTGACCTGATCATTGCTGATCTCGGCTCGCTGAATGGTCGCGAGCGAAAGCCCCATGTCCTTGAACATGGCAACGAAGTTCGTCACCACGGCGACCATCGCGATGAGACCGTAGTCCGCGGGGGTGAGCAGCCGAGCCAAGATCGCGGTTGCGACGATGCTTATTGCGAACTTGCACCCGTGGGTGAGGATGGTGACCAAGCCGCCCCGAGCCGTCCGTCCGCCGATGGAATCGGTGAGATGGTCGATGCGCACATACTGCTCGGAAGCATTGACGTCAGGGCTCTCCGGCATGTGATCGGGGCGGAGCGACTCAACCCCTCACGAGGATGGCCAGGGTTCGCTCATCGCTATCTCCATCGGCGTATCGGATGACGCCACCGATCGTGAACTCCGTCGTGGCGCGGAACTGCGCGACGTATCGTTCGAAATCTTCCCGGGACTCTCCCTCGTGACCCTCGTAGATCATGAATTTCCAGGGAATCCGGGCCAGGGCGTCCAGCCAACCCAGGTGTCCCCGGACGGCGAGATAGGAAATGACACAC
Organism: uncultured Gemmatimonas sp.; assembly: GCA_964535105.1. Taxonomy (GTDB): domain Bacteria; phylum Gemmatimonadota; class Gemmatimonadetes; order Gemmatimonadales; family GWC2-71-9; genus JABFSM01. The sequence continues at coordinate 1,746 of CAZHSO010000077.1, read as the reverse complement.
CCATCCAGCCGTGGCGTCAGGAAGGCCGGAACGTCGCTCTCCATGCCTTGGGCACTGGTGATATCCCCGCCCGTGGTCGAGAATCGCGTGCAGCCAAGAGCCAAGAGCAATTTCTCGGTTTGCTGCGTGACATGGTCGCGATCCCACCCGTGGCACCACCGCGCGCCGAGCTTGAGATACTGGCCCATCATCATACCGATGTTGCACCCCACGTCCAGCACCAGCCGATCCCTCAGAGATAAGTTCGTCGATGCCAGCAGGGCATTCAGCTCTCTCATCCGGTCACCGATGCTCCGCTTGCTCGGAAGATTCACGCCTGGAATCGATTGGTAGAGATACCGGCCACCCCGTAGCACGGACGTATCGCCGAAATGCGACACCTTCGTCGCTTCGACGGCCACGTTGCGAAGGTAGGAGTCGTATTTGAGCAAGATGAAGTTTTGAAAATCGACATAGCTGAATCTTGCGTTCTGATTGGTCAGCGCATTACCGCTGCATGAGGGGCACTTGAACTCCTCATCATCGAATCCATCGGGGAGGATGGACTTCATCAGTCCCTGATGCTCGAGATCGCGAAGTTGTTCGATCCCTCGTTGGCATTCGGACATCGAGGGCACCGGGCCGCCGACATGCTCAATGACATAGGCGGTCAGCAATTGATCACCGCATTGCAGCTCCACCAGATCATAGAGCCGCGGCCCGACGCGCTTGGCGTATAACAAATTGGCAACCAGTGTCAGATGGGAATGGGTGTGCACTAATCCCAGATGAATCTGGCTGTCTCCCTTGTTGGTGCGGTTCACGTAGCGGCTGTCCCTCACCCCGCCCGGATCGTTCACGATCTTCAGGCCCGCATCCGGCGGATAATCGTCGGCCAAGTCCTGAAAGACTCCGCTGCGGAACGATTGGATCGGCAGATAGACGGTATGTCCGCCTTCGGAGTACTCCACCCCCGCCGCATCGAGATAGCTTCGCACAGTAGTGTCGTTTAGTCCCTCGATTGTCACTCGCCTCGGCTCCTGAAGAGGCAACTCGCGTCTCCAGGCGGTCGGCGCTGGCAGGAATCTGCCGACGAGGTATTTCAGGCCGATTCCGCGCGCAGCTCTGATTTCGGCGTGCCATTGGTCCCAGATCCGACCGGCGAGGTGGTAGGCTCGTGGAAAGCGGAGCGACAGCCAGCCTTTGGTGGAGAGCTTGCCCGCTTCCCGCATGAACTTGGCGGGATCCTGATACCGCGCATATGCCGACTTGCCGCTCTCGGAAATGGAGAGGAGCATTCCATCGGGGCAGACCAGCCACCCGGCGTTCAATGGGGCAATGCAGCCACCTCGCAGAGCTATCTCACATTGGTTCCGCCCTTCTCCGCCATCCCGGAACAACAGCTCCGAATACTTGTCCAGGAGCTCTCTCACAGTGAGGCCATCAGGACTCTGCAGAAGGAGTTCGAACACCTTGCGAATGAGGGTTCCGGTCTCCGTCAGATCGTCCACGCCCATGTTGACCTGTTCGCGGTGTTGGGATGCAACCTGAAGAATGGCACGACAGCGCGATTAGTTGGTGACGCGGTCACGACAGCGGGCCGCCCCGGTCCCGAGCGCTGGCGCCGGGCGGATCTCGGGGCCGGAGAAACCGCTAATTGCATGCCATGCCACCGCTGCCAGGGACGCAGGGAATGGTGGCTGGCGAAGTGGGGTCTGAATGAAATTGATTGATCTCCTGGGCTCACTCGTCTGCGGCCGTTGGAGG
>CAZHSO010000076.1:0-14903 GCA_964535105.1 uncultured Gemmatimonas sp. | reverse complement strand
CTGGCCCGACAGCGACACCTTCACCGAGGCGATCGCCGATCTCGCCGCGCTCGAGATGTACGAGCCCTCCTGGCAGCAGCGGTTCCTCGGCGTCTCGGCGCCCCTCGCGGCGTCGCTCCGCGCCAAGTACGCCGGGATCGTGCTGGACATCGCCTGGTCGCTGTTCGAGATCCAGGTGCACCGGACTCCCGAGCGGAGTCCCAATGAAATCTGGACGGAGATCACCCGCGACTATCTCAGGATCCGACCCCATCCCGAATGGTCGTGGTGGGCGATGCGGGGACATTTGGTGGAGTCGCCGGGATACATGCTCAATTACGCCTTCGGGGCGATCCTGATTGCGGACCTGCGGGCGCGCCTGATCTCCATCCGCGGACCCTTTACCACTGGAGACGCCGGCTGGTACCGGTATGTCGGACCCCGGCTCTACCGCTTTGGCCTGGCGGTCCCGGCGCGGGAAGTCGTCATCCGATTCCTCGGCAGAGCGGTGACGGCGGATGCGCTTCTGGCGGATATGGCGCGCAGGTAGCTACACCGCTCACCGCTCACCGCTCACCGCTCACCGCTGACAGCCGTTCCATGCTATTCCTCTCCGCCACCATCAGTCCCGGATAGTTCGTGATCATCCCCGCCCCCCCCCGCTCCCATAACATCCGCGCCCGCCCCGGGTCGTTGACCGTCCACACATGCACCGGGCACCCACCACGCCGGGCGGCCCGGATGAACCGAACAGTGGGCACATGGATTCGGTCGCGGAAGCGGTCGGGCACCGCGTACGCCTTGTACCGGGAGCGCGGCGCGGGCAGCCCGGTCATCGCGCTGAGCCAGAGCCGCAGTATTCCCTGCCGGGAAGCCCCGGTCGGAATCTCCGGTTCCTGATAGAAGGGCTGCAACGCCTCCTCCAGGAATGAGGCGACAACGACCCGGCCCGTCGCACCCCGCTCCCGGATCAGGCGGGCGAGTGGACCGGCGGCTCTGACCTCCTTCACCTCGATCAGGAGCGGCGTTTCTGGAAATCGCTCCAGCACCTCCTCCACGGTCGGGATTCCGATGCTGTGGCCCCGCCACGGCCGACTCGCTCCTCCGTCGATCGAGAAGTGAAAGCCCGCATCGGCCTCCGCGATCGCCTGGGCGGAAAGCGTCGCTACTGGCTCTCTGCGGTCGCAGGTCCGGGCGAGTGTCGGGTCGTGCAGTACCACCGGGATGCCATCGGCGGTCACCCGGACATCGAATTCGAGGGCGTCCGCCCCCTGTTCGAGTGCCAGAGCAAACGACTGCAGCGTGTTCTCCGGTGCGAGACCCGATGCTCCGCGATGACCGATGACCAGCCGGGACTCCGGATCGAGGAGCGGATTCATACCGGATAGTAATCGGCGAGTGGGGGTTGGGGACTGGGGAATACGGGGAAGGGGGAATGGGGAAAGGCGGATTTGCCACTTTGCGTCGTTGCGCCTTTCCGTCCTTGCGTCGGATCAATCTGACACACCGCGTGTCCCTCTGTTGCGGTTCTCCAAACTTGTGGGTCCCACCCTACAGGATCTCCGGGCCGGGCCGATAACCTGGGCGACGCGACTGAGCTCGCGCGTAACCTCTTGGATTGACAGTCGATTAGGGTGTGTGAAGCGGGCCCGCCATGCTCGTCTCCACAGCGTGACGCAAAAGTTGGAACTGTTCTTGCCTGATAGTGGTCAAGACGTGACGAAGGACCCCGAGCTTGGGGGAAGGGAAAGGCGGTTCGAGATGGTGGATCCGGTGATGCACCACCTGCACCAGGCCAGGGAGACGGCCACTTGGGTCGCGCAGCTCATGCGAATCGACCCCGAGTTGATGTTGCCGGCTGCACTGCCCCTTCTTGCGGCCCGGCTGATGGACGCAGGTGGGATCGATGATGACTCCGAATTCGACGAACCCGAGGCGAGCCCCGGTCTGGCGGTTGGCTGACCCCCGTCGAGGCGACATCGATTGCACTCCCTGAGGCCCCCGGCGAACCGCCGGGGGTCCTTTTTTTGCCGATGTATCCAGTGCCGGTTCACTGTCTCCTGTCTCATATTCGGTCCGATTACGGAGGTTCGTCATGGGCTCGCGCTTGATGCACGCCCTCGCGCTCTCCCTGCCAGCCATTGTTCTGGTGGCGCCTCTTCCGGCGCAGCCACGCCAGGGCGTCGCCGACCCCGTGGCTGGATCGAGCGCGTCCTCCGTTCCCGGGGTCCTGCTCAGCCCGGACCAGAGCAAGCTTCTGCTCATGGAACGGACCGCGCTGGCAAGCGATGGCGAGGTGGCCCGCACGTACTCCGCCCTCGTCGTCCAGCCGATCGGCCGCGGGGAAACCCGGCGTCTCATACTTCCCTGGAAGGCCAGGGTGAAGAGCGTCTTCTGGGCCCCCGACGGGCACCGCGTGGCATTCACCATTCTCGAGGAGCAGGGCAGCTCGCTCTGGGTGGGCGATGCCTACACCGGTGTGATTCGTTTGCTGGCGGGTTCGGTGCTTTCGTCGCGGGGTGAGCCGTGCCAGTGGTTTCAATCGGGTGAGAGCCTTCTCTGCAGCCGAACCACGGCGGACCTGCAGCCGGTCTCCGGCGCGGAGGAATCGCGCGACCGAGACCTCCAGAGCCAGCTCGTGGTCTTCTCTCTCTCCGGGCCCGAGCGCCTGATCGGTCAGCCCGCCATCCACGGCAATGTTTCTATTTCGCCCAACGGCAATTACCTGGTCGTCGAGACGGTGCAGCGGACGTCCTCCGACCAGGTGCCGCTGGAGCGCCTCCCGGTTCGGATCGAGATCTGGGACGCCAGCAACGGATCAGTGCTGCGAGTGGTCCACGACCGCGGTTCGATCGAGAGCCCGCCGAAATCCGCCGATGCGGTTGTCCCCGGGCCCCGGTCGGTCGAGTGGCGGGGGAGCAAACCGGCGACTCTGGTCTGGGTCGAAGCCCAGGACGGCGGCAACCCCGCCGTCGCCACAAAGATTCGCGACCGCATGTTTCAGCTCGCGAGCCCGTTCACGGGATCTCCGACGCCGTTCGCCGACCTTGAGTTCCGGAGCCGCGGGGTCGTCTGGGGCGGCGATGACCTGGCGGTTGTCAACGAGGGCTGGGCCAGTCCGCGGCGGAGCCGGAGCTGGATCGTGACGCCAGATCGGGGAGGAATCCCCCGGCTCCTCCTGCAAGGCGGGCGAGATGCAGCGCCAAGAACCTTTATCACCCGGCCGAAGCGGGGCGGCGGAGAGGTGTTATTGACGTCCCGGGGAGGACGGGTCGCCTACCTGCTCGGGACCGGCGGGGAGCCGGCGGGAGGCCTGTCGTACCTCGACCAGGTCGATCTGGCCACCGGGCGGACGCAGCGTCTGTGGCGGTCCCAGGCGGCTTTTCATGAGGAAGTCGTGGGCGTGATCGATGCGGCCGAAGGGAAGTTCATCACGCGCAGGGAGTCGGCCACTCAACCGGAGAACTATTTTCTGCGCGATCTGAGGAAGCGTAAGATCACGCCACTGACGAACTTCAGATGACGGGTATCAGCGAAGAGCGAAGAGCGAAGAGGAAAGGCATTCCCCGCTTCGCTCTTCGCTCTTCGCCACCCCCTAGCGCCCATAGAGCGAATTGAACAGGAACTTGTACGTCCCATGCGGCTGGCTGCGGAAGGTGATCTCCGGGCCGAACAGATAGAGCGTGCCTCGCCCGACTTTGGCCTCCGCCATCGCGATCCCGCCCTCGAGATAGGTCTGACCCCACGCCCACCCGCTCTTGAGCGGTGCGGCGCTCGCGAACCAGGCGACCGGCTTGATGCCTCGCTCCTCCGCGTCGGGGGCAAGCCGCATCACCGGGCTCTCGTCAAACATCACGATTGCCTTGCTCTCCATACCGAGTGCGGAAGTGGCGTCCTTGTCTACCGCCACTTCGAGCAGCGAAGCCGGGATAAAGAACTTCTCCCGCGGAATCGGACGGACCCGGCCTTCAGGAGTCCGCTCCACGAGGTAGTCGGCCACCGGCAGGCCAAGGTGCTGCGCCAGGGAAATCGAGCTCCCGATGGTCACGACCCGGCCGCCCGCCTCGAGGAAAGTCTTGAGCTGCGGAATGGTCTTCTCTGCGGTGACGCGGCCGGTGGTTGCCTTGAGCTCATCGGGCAGATCGGCCGGCGGCCCGCCGCCGCCGCCGCCGCTGCCCCCGCCGCCCCCCTGTCCGGCGCCGCCGCCACCGGCTGTGGGAATGCCTCCGTCGACGAAGACCAGCACGTCGAACTGACTCTTCAGGTTCCCCGCGTCGAGCCGCTGCGGATAGACCACTTCGAAGGGGAACTCGAACTGCTCGAGCATCCACCGCACCCACCCCGAGGGCATCGATCCGCCGTACTGATCCCAGAGACCGACTTTGATTGGCCGCAGCCTCGCCGCGCCGACGCCGGGGGCCGCGTTCACCGCCGCCACTGTCAGTCCCTTCTCGTCGGCGAGCCTCCGGAGCACGGCGGTGGCTTGCCCACCGGCGGGGACGTACCAGGAGCCGGTCGGGAATGTGGTCCCCCCCGCGGAGAGCGGTGCGCCGAGAACCTGCACCGGGACGTTGGCGGCCAGCAGGCGATTGACCGCCAGGAATCCGTCATTGATGCGGCGGTCGATCACGAACGCGCGACCGCTCCCCAGCGCGGCACTCACCGGGGGCTTGGCGATGGGACCACTGAGCTTCTGGAACGGTCCGTCGAAGCTCTCGAGGATTCGGTCGAATTTCACCCCCATCTGGTAGGACAGCGTGTATCCGGCGTTGTCGTACGGCGCCTTGGGCGGCCCGCCCGGATAGCTGATGTCGTTCGGATAGTCCTGCGGCTCGAACATGTCGAGCACGTGGGGACGGAAGGCCTGCGCCAGCTTGATGACGTACGAGCCGGCGGGGTACTGCTTCCCGGCGACGGTGAACCCAGCGGTGGCCGAGTGGACGTCGACACCCGACTTCATCAAGGCGTTGACGAACTTGGTCGCGGTGAGGAAGTCGGCCTGATCGGAGGGCAGGATGTATCCCCGCGGGTCCCGGTCGTCCGGCCGCCGCAGCATCTCCATGTACTTTAGGTCTACCCCGCCGCCAAGTCCGCCGCCCCCCCCGCCTCCGACCCCGCCCTGGCCTCCGCCGCTCTGGGCCGGACGGTCCTTGGCCACCTGGGCTTTCAGCGCGTCGATCTCGCTTGGCGTGGTGGTCCAGCTGTCGGTATTCCCGCGAGCGATGCTGTTCCGGCCCATCACGTAGATGTTGTAGAGGAAGGCCTCCCGGAAGCGTGAGGCGAGATCCAGGATGGCGCGGTTGGCGGTGATCTCGTACTCGATCGACTGCCGGAAGCGCCACGGCTGCGGCGCGATCGGCATCGGGAGGGTTCCGCTGGCCATTTGCCGATCGGGAACCAGCGGAATGGTGATCGGAGTCGGATTGCCGATCGCCTCGGTCAGGATCCCGACGATGTTGTGGAAGTAGGCCGTCGTCCGGAGGCCTCCGTTCCACCAGGTCTGGTAGCTCGCCCCGTCCCGCTCGACCACGCCGCCCTTGCCCTCGGCTGAAAAACGGGAGTGCATCGCGGCGCCCACCAGGGACAGGCCGTCTACCACCAGGGGATCGAAGAAGTAGTTGTTGGGATCGCGGAACGGCGGCGCGAAGATGACGGTGCCCGCGGGGCCGGTCTGGTGGTGGTTGTACATGATCTGCGGATACCACTCGCGATACAGCACCCGGCTCATGTTCTCCGATTCGGGCTGCGCATTCATGTAGTGGTCGCGGTTGTTGTCGTGGCCGACGTACTTCTGATAGAGCCGGGGCAGGCCGCCCGTGGTCCGCTGCTTCTCATCGGCGCGGCGCATGTACCAGTTGGAGACCAGCTCCATCCCGTCCGGGTTCGCCGTGACCACGAGCTGGACCACATCGTCGAGAATCCGGAGCGTTTCCGGATCGTTCATGCTCGCCATCTGCCAGACGTGCTCGAGCAGCTGCTGGGCGCCGAGCACCTCGGTGGCATGGAGCCCGCCGTCGATCCAGACGACCGCCTTGCCCTCGCGCGCCAGGGCGCGGGCCTGTTCGTCGCTGAGGCCCTCCGCCCGGGCCAGCCGGGCGGCGATTTCCTTGTACCGGTCGAGCCTCGCGAAATTGGCCGGCGAGGTGACGATCATCATCCACTGCTCTCGCCCCTCGGCGGATTTTCCGATCGAGACCAGCTTGAGCCGGTCCGATTCGCCGTCCAGCTTCTTCCAGTAGTCGCTGAGCTGGGTATAGGTGACGAGACGGTAGTCATCGCCGATGTTCCAGCCGAATTGGTCCTTGGGAGTGGTGACTCGCCCCTGCGCGATCAGGGAAGGGGCGGCGGCGAGGGCGACGGCAAGCGCCAGAACGACGTGCCGGGCGCGACGGAGAGCGGTCACGGCCATGATGCATCCTTGTGTTGTCGAGCGGTGGCGCCGGGGGAACTCCGGAAGATACGTCGAAGGCGGGAGGAGCGTTTAATGGTGAGCGATAAGCAGTGAGCGGTACCAGGTTTTCCCGCTCACCTCTCACCGCTCACCGCTCACTAGAGTTACGCCACCCGATCAGTACACTGGACGAAATTCGGATTGTTCGTCTCCGAGAACGGAATCGGGAAGTTCACGTCCGATCCGAACGGGCCGCCCTTGAACCAGACCCCGGTCGGGAAGATGGTGTTCTCGGCCCGTCCGTACTGCCGGATCAGGCGGCGGAGATCGCCCTGCCGGTGCCCGGTGCTGAACATCCAGAATGCGCGCTCCCGGAAGAGAAGGTTCTGCCTCCCGACGGCGTCGCCCGGGTCGGCGAGGGCCGGAAGGTCGGTCCGCGTCGCGCGCGCCGCGTTCAGTTTCGCGAGGTAGGTGATGAGGTCACTGGCCCGGAGCGCCGCTTCCGCCTCGATCAGGCGGGCCTCGATTCCCGAGGCGATGATCACCGGATCGGTCCGCTCATCCCACAGCGTGGGCGCAAAGATGCCCTGGAGCGAGTTGTCGAACGAGTTGCCGACCAGAACGGAGGGGATCCGGGGATCAGCCGCGCTCCGGAAATTGAGGCCGTTGGTCCCCTCGTTGTCTCCCATGACCAGCCGCCGGAGGCTGGTGGACTGTAGCCAAAGCACGTTGTCGGTCGAGTTGGTGGAGTGGGTGCTCAGATACTGGAAGCTGGTCGCCACGTTCGCGACGGCGGTCGCCGCGGCGGCCGGCAGGTTTCGGTTGAGCAGCGCGCGGCCCTTGATGACCGAGGCGAATTGCCGGATCCGGGCGCTGTCGGCGCCCGCCAGCCAGGACAGTGCGGAATCGGCATGATTCACCGCCCGCTTGAAGGCGGAGTCGTAGGAGACCGGATTGCCGAAAATGATCTGGTTCCCGTTGAGCTCGGTGAACGGAATCCCGTTGCAGAAGAATTCGCCGATCTGGTTTTCGGAGAACGCCATGAAGGTGAACATCTGCCCGAGGTTCGACAGCGGCGTCGGCGAATACTGCCGCAGCGCGTTGATTGCCGCCTGGCCCTCGTTCCGGACCCGGTTGGCGCGGCGGAACAGGTCGGAGATGAAGCTGTTGGTGGTCTGGACGATGCGGAAGTCGGTCGTATTGCGCTGTTCGAAGGTGTCGCCGGATCGCCACTCGTCGGCCAGCAGACCGCCCATGAGGAAAAAGCCGTCGGGGGCGTCGCCGGAGCCGTCCATCGCCTGGTTGAAGCGAAGGATCACGCCGTTCCGGAGCGCGATGGCCCCCGCGGCCGAGCCGGCATCGACGATGATGTCCGGATCGTTGACCTCGAGCACGCTGTCGCAGGCGCCGAGGCCCAGGAGGAGACCGACCGCGAGACCGCCGGCCCAGCGGCGGGCGGCGACCCGGGTCGTCTGAGAATTCGTCATGTGTCCTTGCCGAGTGGAGGCCATTTTAGAACCGGACATTGATCCGGAAAGTGTAGTAGGTGGGCGGTGGCGGTGTCTGGAAGTCGCTCTGCACGCCGATGCTGGCGCCGAAGTAACCGCCTTCGGGGTCGATGCCGCTGTATCCGGTCAGGATCCCCAGATTCCGTCCCGCGGCGGTGAAGCTGATCTGGCCGGCCGAGAAATAGTTGGCGATCCGATCCGGCAGGTAGTAGGTGAGCGAGACCTCGCGCAGCCGGAGCAGGTTCGTTTTTTCGACATACCCATACTGGGTGGCGCTCGGATGCACCCGCACGGCGATGGCGCGAGCCTGCTCGGAGAGCGGCGCATTCGGATCCACGTCGCCCTGGCAGTTGAGCCGGTTCTGGCAACGGATCCGCTCGGTCCCGTTGAGCTGGTAGCCGCCGACCTTGGCGTCCACCAGCGTCCGCATCTCCAGCTTTTTGTTGAAGAACGTCATCGTGCTGTACGCGGAGAGCTCGGCCGGCGGGAGCGGCGGGCCCACGTAAACCGCGGTGTCTCCGACGAAGAGCTCGCGCACCGCCGTGGCCGTGTCGCCCTGGATGATTCCGTCGCCGTTCACATCCTTGTAGGTGTACGGACGGAGGAACCAGGCCTGAATCGGGTACCCTTCGATGTCGGAGGTGGTGGTTCCGCGGCTGGGCGGAAGGCCGCCCATGCTCACGATCTTGTTGCGATTGTAGGAGCCGCTGGCGGTCAGATCCCAGCTGAAGTTCCGGCTGTCGATGATGCTGGAATTGATCGCCACTTCGATGCCCCGGTTCCGCACCTCACCGATGTTCTCGAAGCGGGAGGCGGCGGTGCCGGCCGAGGGGGCGATGACCCGGCTGATCAGCGCGTCACGGCTTGACTTGTCGTAGAACGTGAATTCGAGATTCACCCGGTTGTTGAGCAGGGCGGCGTCGAAGCCCAGCTCGAGCTCCTGGGAGCGCTCCGGCTTGAGCAGCGGATTGCCCAGCGCGCTGAGCACCAGGCCCGGCGTATCCTGATTGTCCACGTTGGTGGTGAGCGGAGAGAAGAAGAGCAGGGCGTCGTTCGCGCCCGGCTGGCGGCCCGAGGAGCCCCACGCGCTGCGGAGGCGGAGACTCGTCAGCGCGCTCGACTTCGGGAAGAACGCCTCGTCCGACAGTACGTACGACACCGCGAACTTCGGGTAGTACACCCGGTCGTACAGGTTGCCGAAGGCGCTGTTGCGATCGGAGCGTACCTCAGCGGTCAGGTACAGCCGGTCCTTGAAGGCGAACTGCTGCGAGCCGTAGAACCCCAGCGTGACCGTGGTCGTGGTGGCCTCGCCCGCGAATGGGATCGAGCCCGCGCTCACCGTGGTCGAGCCGGGTCCGAGATTCTCCGAGCCCGCGATGTTCCGGGTGTTGTTGTCCTTGCTGTACTGGATCCCCGCGATGGTCTTGGCGCGAACGTTGTCGGCAAGATTGTAGGAGGCGGTGGCCGAGGCGTCACCGGTGTAGACGAAGAAGGTGGTCCGGTCGTGCTCCTTGAAGCCGGTCCGGGCGGTGCCGAGGAAGGGGCACTCATCCCGGCGGCAAAGCTCGGTATCAACGCGGGAAATGAAGTCGAGACCCGCCGTCGCCTTGGCGGAAAGCCAGGACGTCGGGCGGTAGTTCAGCGTCCCGCTCGAGATGGCGCGGTTCACATCCTGGTAGTGAATGACCGAGAAGATCTCGTCCGGCGTGGAGGAGCGATAGCCGTAATTGTTCCGCTCAGGGGCCGGGCCGCCGGATCCGTCCGGATCGACCAGGAAATTCTTGAATCCGGGTCCGCCGAAGCCGTTCGACCCCACCCCGAACGCATTGTTGTCGATCTGCGGTAGCCGAAGCGAGCTGGTGAGGAAGCCGCTCGACAGCTGCACGTCCAGCTTGTCGCTGAAATTGGCGCTCAGATTGGCGCGCAGGTTGACCCGGCGGAGGTGATTCGGCTGCATCTGCTCGCCGGACACCTCGCTCACCCCGCGGGTGGCCAGGATCCGTTGCTCGAAGATTGCGGGCATCTGCAGCACGCCGAGCTCCCGTTCCCACTCGGAGGAGATAAAGTAGCGGACGGCGTCGCTTCCGCCGCTCACCTGCGCCCCGACCTGGTTGCGGTCACCGGTGCCAAGCGGGGAGACCAGCTTGTCCTCCCAGAGGTTATAGGAGCTGACGCTGTCCTGAGTGCAGCGAGCCGCGGTGTTGGTGGTCACGACCTGCGCCAGCAGGCACTGGGTGGTGTTCCGGACGGTCGAGGTGTTTCGCCAGCCGCGGTACGCCGCGGGGTACTTGTTCCCATCGGTGATGTACCCCTGCTCGGCGTAGACATTCCACACTGGCCGGCCCGCCTTGCCTCGCTTGGTCTTGATTACGATCACGCCGTTGGCGGCGTCGGTGCCGTAGAGGGTGGAGGCCGACGGCCCGCGTACCACGTCGATCGACTCGATTTCTTCGGGATTGAGATCGTTCACCCGGCTCGGGGCGCTGCCACCGATGCCGATCGCCTGCGAGCCCACGTCGCTCACCATCCGCACCCCGTCGATCACGTAAATCGGGTTGTTGGACAGCGAGAGCGAGCTGTTGCCGCGGATACGCACCCGGCCGCCGGTCCCGGTAGTGCTGCCCGGCAGCACTTGCACGCCAGGGGCCTTGCCGACCAGCAGGTCGTTCATGTTGGAGACCGGACCGTTGGCGACCAGCAGCGAAGCATCCACCGTGGAGACCGCGTTGCCGAGCTCGCGCTTGGCCTGATCGCCGGTGGCGGTCACGACGACCTCATCGAGGGAGTAGGGCGTCAAGACCAGTCCGAAGTCGACCGTGGCGGCGCCCTGGTCGGCCACCGTAACCGACTTGGTGCCGGAGGCGTACCCGATCTGCGAGGCGCGCATCTGGACCGTCCCGGCCGGCACGCCGGTCATCCGGTATCGCCCCTCGGCGTTGGTCGAGGCGGTCAGGCTGGTCCCGACGACGACCACCCGGGCGCCAACCAGCGCGTTGCCGTTGGCCTGATCGGTGACCCGTCCGGACACGATGCCCTGCGCCGCCGCGATGCCGGTCGATCCCAGCAGGAGTGCGAGAACGAGCAGGGGGCGGCGGGCGAGACTGCGAATTGCCGCGATGGTCATGGTGAACGATCCCTCGAAATGGTGAGAATCGAATCGAACGCGTCGGGCGGTGCCGGCGTGCAACTTCCCTCCCGGAGAGCAGGGGATGTGCCGCGACACTGTACCCGGAAAGATCCTGTTCTGCAACAACTTAGGTATCACGACCGGTCGAAATGTGTGATTTCGACACGATCGGCGAGCCCCGATTCATGTGCAGCTGACACAGCCATGCGGAGGAACCCCGGCCAGACAGGGGCTGAGAGTCGGCTAAATATGCGCCCGGATTGCCCTTGTATCAACCCTCGCAGAACCGGGTCGGGACGCTTCCGGCAAGGTCCAGAAGCTCCCGGGCGGCGCTGGCGTAGGGGAGGAGCTCGGAAAGCTCGCCCTTGGCGAGCCTGATCTTTCCGGTCATGAGCGCGAGGACGGGGGAACCCCCCGCGGTCAGAATCTGGTGCCAGGCGGCGCTGGACCCTCGGAAGACGAACCTGGCGGCGTCGAGGTTGTCGGGGTCGGTGATCCCAGCCGATCGGCAGGCGCCATGCCAGAGGTCGAGAACGACTAAGCGTCGGCCGGCGGGCTCACCGTCGTCGAGGAGGAGTCCCACTGCTCCTTCCCAGGTTGCCGCGGCACTCCGGTATTCCTCGCTCTCATTCAGCGCGCGAGCCCATGCCTGGGCCCATTGGTCGGAGAAGGCTTCGAGGGGCACGCTGAGATCCGTTTAAGGACGCGAAGGCGCGAAGGCGCGAGGGCGCGAACAAGTTAGTTCAGTCCGCGTCCCCGCGTCCCGGCGTCCCCGCGTCTAGTATCTTAGAAGTCCCCTCCATTCGAGGAGCACTCCGGATGTCCGTGCTGTCCCACGCTGCCATTCGCGCGCCGACCGGCACCGCGCTCTCCTGCAAGGGGTGGCATCAGGAGGCGGCGCTTCGGATGCTGATGAACAACCTCGATCCCGCGGTGGCCGAGCGTCCCGAGGATCTGGTGGTGTACGGAGGCACCGGCAAGGCGGCGCGGAACTGGGCCTGCTACGAGAAGATCGTCGAAACACTCCGCCGGCTAGGCAATGACGAAACGCTGCTGATCCAGAGCGGAAAACCGGTCGGCGTCTTCCGCACCCACGACGAGGCGCCGCGGGTCCTGATCGCAAACTCCCACCTGGTACCGCGCTGGGCCACCTGGGAGGAGTTTCGCCGCCTGGAGGCGCTCGGGCTCACGATGTACGGCCAGATGACCGCCGGATCGTGGATCTATATTGGGAGCCAGGGAATTCTGCAGGGCACGTATGAAACATTCGCCGAGTGCGCCCGGCAGCATTTCGGCGGCTCGCTCGCGGGACGGCTCGTCGTCACCGCCGGCCTCGGCGGGATGGGCGGCGCCCAGCCCCTCGCCGCCACGCTGAACGGCGCCGCCTTCCTCGGCATCGACGTGGACGAGTCGCGAATTCGCCGGAGGGTTGACTCGGGCTACTGTGACCGGATGGTCACCGACCTCGACGACGCCCTGGCACTCGTGCTCGGTGCCAAGCGGGAGCGGCGCGCCCTCTCGGTCGGCCTGGTCGGCAATGTGGCGACGGTGCTCCCCGAACTGGTTCGGCGCAGTGTCCCGGTCGATGTCGTGACCGATCAGACCTCGGCGCACGACCTGCGCGTCGGGTACATCCCCCCAGGGTACACCCTCGACGGGGCGACGGTCTTCCGCGATCACGACCCCGCCGGCTATGAAGAAGCGGTCCTCGATGCGATGGTGACGCACGTGGACGCGATGCTCACCCTGCAGCGCGCCGGCGCTGTCGTCTTCGACTACGGCAACAATCTGCGAGGCCAGGTGGCCGATCGCCGAGCCATGGCGAGCGCGTTCGAGATTCCCGGGTTCGTGCCGGAGTTCATCCGGCCGCTCTTCTGCCGCGGCGCGGGACCATTCCGCTGGGCGGCGCTCTCCGGGGACGCTGCGGACATCGCCGCTACGGATCAGGTGGTGCTGGAGGCGTTCCCCGCGCACGAGGGGCTGGCGCGCTGGATCGGCCACGCCCGGAAGAAGGTGCACTTCCAGGGCCTCCCGGCGCGGATCTGCTGGCTCGAGTACGGCGAGCGCGCCGAGCTGGGACGCCGCTTCAACTGGCTGGTTCAGACCGGCCGGGTCAAGGCGCCCCTCGTCATCGGGCGCGATCACCTCGACACCGGATCGGTCGCCTCTCCCAACCGGGAAACCGAGGGGATGAAGGACGGCAGTGACGCGATCGCCGACTGGCCGATCCTCAATGCCATGCTCAATACCGCGTGCGGAGCGAGCTGGGTGTCGCTGCATCACGGCGGCGGCGTCGGAATCGGGTATTCCATCCACGCCGGGATGGTCATCGTGGCGGACGGGACCGAGACGGGTGGCCGCCGGCTCGAGCGGGTGCTCACTGCCGATCCCGGCACCGGCGTCATGCGCCACGCCGATGCCGGGTACGAAGATGCCATCCGGATTGCTGGGGAGCGGGGCGTAGATCTCCCCATGCTGAACAGCGTCAACGGTCAACCGTCAACGGTCAACGGTACCAACTCGCAGGGCGGGTCCCGTTGACCGTTCACCGTTCACCGTTCACGCTTTTCTAGTGCCGCATCTCCTTACGAACATCGGCGCCCTCGCCCGCTGCCTCGCCGAGGGGCCGCAGGACGATTCCAATGTCATCCGGAACGCCGCTCTCGCGTGGAACGAAGGGCGCATCCGTTGGGTGGGTCCCGATGCCGAGCTCCCGGCGGAGTACCGGTCCTGGCCCGCCGAGGACGCGGAGGGCCGGCTGGTGGTGCCGGGCCTGGTGGACTGCCACACCCACCTGGCCTTTGCGGGGTGGCGCGCCGATGAGTTCGAGCGCCGGATCCGGGGAGCGACCTATCTCGAGATCGCCGCTGCAGGGGGCGGTATCGCGAGCACGGTGGCGAAGACCCGCGCGGCCGATTCTGCCTCGCTGCGCCACTCCTGCGAGGAGCACATGGCCGGCATGGCGAGGCTCGGCGTCACCACCGTCGAAGCCAAGAGCGGGTACGGGCTCTCGCTGGAGAGCGAGCTCCGGATTCTCGAGGTCTACCGCGAGCTCGCGGATGCCGGCCACCGCATCGTCCCGACGCTGCTTGCCGCGCATGTCGTTCCCACCGAATTCCGCGATCGGCGTGCCGCATACGTCGATCTCGTCGTCGAGGAGATCATTCCCCAGGCCGCCGCCCGGAAGCTGGCGCGGTTCTGCGATGTGTTCGTGGAGGATTCAGCCTTCTCGGTGAGCGAAGGCCGCCGGATCCTCGAAGCGGGGAAGCGCCATGGCCTCCGACCCAAGCTGCACGCCGATCAGCTCACCTCCTCAGGCGGCGCCGAACTCGCCGCGGAGGTGGGGGCGGCGTCGGCGGATCATCTGGAGTGCATCTCCGGGCAGGGCATCGAGCGGATGGCCCGCGCGGGAGTCGTCGCGGTGAGTCTTCCATTTGCATCGCTCTACCTCGGGGTGAAGCCGTTGCCGGCGCGACGGCTTCTGCAGACGGGCGTGCCGGTGGCGGTGGCGACCGATTTCAACCCCGGTTCCGCGCCGAGTTACCACCTCCCGATGGCGATGACGCTCGCCTGCACACTGCAGCGCATGACACCGGCCGAAGCGCTGAAGGGCGCCACGATCGTGGCCGCGCGCGCAATCGGGCTGGAAGAGGAAGTCGGTTCGCTGGTTCCGGGGAAATCAGCCGACTTCGCGGTCATCGATGCCGACTCGGTCGAGCAGTGGTTGTACCATCTCCGTGACAATGCGTGTGTGACGACAGTGAGGGGCGGAGAGACGATCTGGAACGGTCAGCGGTGAGCGGTAAGCGGGAACCGCTCGTCCCGCTCACCGCTCACTGCTCACCGCTCACCTCTCAGGGGGACATTCTCTTCTCGACGATCTCCAAAACCTGCCGCT